>DATIPC010000018.1:0-8972 GCA_035472395.1 Solirubrobacterales bacterium | reverse complement strand
CGTGGTTTCGGGCCAGTTCACCTGCTCGGTGCAGCTCGAAGATCGCGACGTGATCCTCGTCAACGACGACACGTCGGGACTCACTTGGGATAACCCGCAGAGCGGGCACTACGCCACTCAGCAGGTGATCGAATCGCCGGTCGGCCCGCTTTCGTTCGACCGCGGCTGGGCGAGCATCGACGCGAGGCTGAAGGGCCTGCCCTTCCGATTCGTGGACACCCACCTCGAAACCGAGGAATCGCCGCTCGTGCAACAGGAACAGGCGGCCGAGTTCCTCGGAGGCCCGGGCAACGGCGGGACGATCGTCGCCACCGGCGACTTCAACTCCGCCTCGGACGGCTCCACGACCACCTCCTACGCGCAACTGACCGCGCCCGGCAAATTCCGCGATTCTTGGGACGAGGCACAGCTCGGCCCCGGCCGCTCATGCTGTCAGGAATCGAGCATCGTGCCGCAGCTCGCGCCGGGGCAGCTGAACAACTCGGTCTCGACGCTGCAGACCCGGATCGACCTGATCCTCAGCCGCGGCGCCGCCCGCTCGAGTGGAAACGAAGCCGAGCTGGTCGGGGACACGCCATTCCAGGCGGAACCGCCGTTCTGGCCATCAGACCACGCGGGGGTGGTCAGCACCCTGCACCTCAACCGCTAGCCAAGCTCACATAAGCCCATCCCGGTAGGGGTGGAGCGTCTTGTACTTTTTCCGCGGCGAGGCCGGCGGACAGCCGCAAGCTGTCTTCGGAAAAAGTTAAGCGGAACCCCTACCGGGATGGGCTCCAGCGCTAACCCTCGCCGGCGGTGGCGGCGACGAATTCGGCGACTTCCTTGGCCTGCTCGCCATTGAGGATCCCGGCCGGCATCCGACCCGAGGTGGTGCTGCTGTCGACGCCGTTTTCGAGCGCGTTGAGGACGCGGCCTTCGGTCCCTTCGATCGTCTGCTGGGCTTTCGGACCTTCCGGTGGGCCGGTGGGGGCCAGCAGTTCGTCGAGGTTCGGGGCGAAGTTGCCGTCGGTCCCCGCCGCATAGAGCGTGTGGCAGGTGCCGCAGTTGGTCTGGAAGAGGCTCTGCCCGCCCTTCAGATCGCTTGGAACCGGCTCTGCGTTTGCCGCATCGCCATCCGCGCGGAAGACGAGCCAGGGAATCAGGACCGCGAGGAAAACGACCAGCAGCCCGAAGATGACGAAGGTCTTTTTGCTCATTTGCGTTCGGCACGGTACCAGGGGCACATCCGGCGCAGCGCGCACTCCCCGCAACGGGGTTTCGGTCGGCAGACCTCGCGGCCGTGGCGGATCAGGTTCATGTGCAGCTCGTAGGCGTCCTCCGGGTCGACGATCGCCAGCATCTCGTCGTGCGCGCGCTCGAATGAAGCCTTCGCCGGGAAGAGCCCGAGCCGCCCGCCGACGCGATGGACGTGGACGTCGACCGGGATCTCCGGGATGCCCCAGGTGAAGATCAGCACGCAGGCGGCGGTTTTGCGCCCAACTCCGGGCAGTGAGAGGAGGAACTCGAGCGACTCCTCGCGCGGCGTAGGAGGCGCGGTCCAGTCGAGGTCGGGGCGATCGCCCAGTTGCTCCAGGATCGCCTGGATGCGGGGCGCCTTCTGGCGGGCCAGGCCGCCGGGGCGGATCGCCTCCTCGAGCTCGTCGAGGGGCGCGTCGCGCACCTCCTCCCAGGTCGGGTAGCGCTCGCGCAGGCGAGCGAAGGAGCGGTCCCGGTTGCGGTCGTTGGTGTGCTGAGAGAGCACCGTCTTGATCAGCTCGGCGATCGGGTGCCCGTGCGGCTCGCTGACCGGCTGCCCGTACATCTCCCGCAGTCGGTCGCGGATCGTCCGTACCCGCCGTTTGTCCGGTCGCTTCCAGGGCATCGGCGGGACCCTATTCGCCCACCATATGCTCCACTGGTGGCGGCAACGATCGAAGAGGGAGAGCTGGTTCTCGACGGAGTTCGCGTCTTCTACCGGCGGGTGCCGGGGGAGGGGACGCCGGTCGTCTACTGCCACGGCAACCCAAGTCACGGCGAGGACTGGGTTCCTTTCATGGAGCGGGGCGGGCCGTCGATCGCGATCGACATGCCGGGCTGGGGGCGGTCGGACCGTCCGGATCCGGCGCGCTTCGACTACTCGATGTACGGGCTCTCGGCCTTCCTCGAGCGCTGCCTCGACGAGCTGGGAGTCGGGCAGCGCAAGCTGGTCGTCCACGACTGGGGCTCGCTGGCGCTGATCGGCGCGCAGCGCCGCCCACAGCTGGTCGAGAAGCTCGTGATCGTCAACGTGATCCCGCTGCTGCCCGGCTACCGCTGGCACTGGGTCGCCCAGATCTGGCGCCGTCGCCCGTTCGGCGAAATCGCCAACGCGACGACGACCAGGGCTTCGATGGCGCTGACGATGCGGCAGGCTCGCGCCGACCATAGCCCGATGCCGCCGGAGTTCGTCGACATGGTCTGGCGCCACTGGGACAAGGGCACCAGCGACGCAATCCTCGCCCTCTACCGCCATGCCGATCCCGATCGTCTCGCCGCCGCCGGGGCAGACCTCCACGAGCTCTCCTGCCCGACTCTGATCCTCTGGGGCGACGGCGACATCTACTTGCCTCCCCGTTTCGCCCACGCCCACGCCGAAGCTCTCCCGGATGCCCAAGCCGAGGTCGAGATCGTCAACGGCGCCGGCCACTGGCCCTGGATCGACGACCCTGCCGTCATCGATCGCGTCGTCGGCTTTGTCGGCCGTTAACGCGCGGATTACAATTGCGAGATGTCTCGTGCCCTCGCTGCGATTGGGTCGCGCTTGCCCCAGGGCTGGAGCGACGCGGGACGCCAGATCGGGATCCTGGTCGGGGTCGACATCGCCTACGAGCTGGTCCGTGGGATAGCCGACTCGCAGCGCTCCGACGCGATCGCCCACGGCAGCCAGGTGATCGACCTCGAGCGCTCCACCCACACCTTCTTCGAGCCCGGCCTGCAGGCGTTCTTCCTGCCCGCTCACTGGCTGATCGACCTCGCCAACCAGCTCTACCTCAACGCGCAGTTCTCGATCGCGCTCGGCTTCCTGGTCTGGCTCTACCTCTTCCGCAACGAGTCCTACTACTTCGTTCGCAACATGTTCGTCGTCTCGATGGGCCTGGCGCTGATCGGCTACACGCTGTTCCCGACCGCGCCGCCGCGGATGTTCCCCGAGCACGGCTTCGTCGACACGATCACCGACTTCTCCAACGTCAACCACGACTCGGCTCTGGCAAAAATCTTCATCAACCCCTACGCGGCGGTGCCGAGCATGCACTGCGCGTTTGCCCTGATGATCGGCGGCACCGGAGCGATGGTCTGCCGCACCAGGGCTGCGAAGGCCTTCTGGGTCGCCTGGCCGCTGCTCATCGCCTGGGTCGTGATCGTCACCGGCAACCACTACTGGCTCGACGTCGGCCTCGGCTGGATGGTCGCGGTCACCTCAGCTCTCGTCGCCAGCCGCCTGCTTGCCCGAGCTCGACCAGAGGCGTGGTCATGGCGCTCCAACGCAACCCCGCAGGAGGCCGAGGCATAGAGGGCATCCCGGTAGGGGTGGAACGTCTTGTACTTTTTCCGCGGCGACATCCTCGGATGGCCGCTGGCGATCTTCGGAAAAAGTTAAGTGGAACCCCTACCGGGATGCCCTCTTGGGTTAGCCTCAGCGCAATGGATTCGTCGGCCCCCCCGCGGGTCCCGAGCAGTCGCCGCAACGGGCAGGAGCTTCGCTCCTACGCGCGGGAGCGCCTGATCGAGTCGCGGCTGACCCCGAACGCGATCTCCGTCGCCGGCCTGATCGGCAACCTGGTCGCCGCCGCGCTGGTCACCCAGCGCCTCTTCTTCCTCGCCGGGGTCGCCTTCATCCTCGGCTCGGTGATGGACACGCTCGACGGCCGCTACTCGCGGATGTCGGGCAAGGGGACGCTGTTCGGGGCCTTCCTCGACTCGACCCTGGACCGGATCGAGGAGGGGATCGTGCTGGCCGCGGTCGCCGGCTACTTCGCCGCGACCGGCGACGATTTCGCCGCCGCGATGTGCGTGGTCGCGGTACTCGGCTCGCTGATGGTCTCCTACACGCGGGCACGTGCCGAGGCTCTCGGGGTCGAGTGCAAGGTGGGGTTGGCGACGCGCCCCGTCCGGGTAGTCATACTCTCGGTCGGCTTGGTTTTCGCCAAGGGCGCCGGACTCGGCGATTTCGAGCTCCTGGCCCCGGCGGTCTACCTGATCGCGGTGTTGACCATCGTCACGACGATCCAGCGTGTATGGCACGTCCGAAACGAGCTTTCAAGCGAGGCCCCACGGCCACCCGAGCTGTAACCACTCGGGGTCGCGGGTTTGCATTGCCAGTCAGCCAGATCGAGGAGGGACTTAGAACTTCATGAGTGAGACCAACGGAGCCAGCGGCAACGGCGCCGCCCCCGCGGACGAGAAGGTCCGCGTCGCGATAGTCGGCGTCGGCAACTGCGCCAACTCCTTCATCCAGGGGGTCCAGTACTACAAGGACGCCGACCCCTCCGAGGAAGTCCCGGGTCTGATGCATGTCGACCTCGGTGGCTACCACGTCCGCGACGTCGAGTTCGTCGCCGCCTTCGACATCGACTCCGAGAAGGTCGGCAAGGACCTCTCCGAGGCGATCTGGTCGGGCCAGAACGACACGATCAAGTTCGCCGACGTGCCGCAGATGGGGATCAAGGTCGAGCGGGGGATGACCCACGACGGGCTCGGCAAGTACCTGAAAGAGAAAATCACCAAAGCGCCGGGCGAGACCGCCGACATCGTCGGCATCCTCAAGCAGACCAAGGCGGACGTGCTGGTCTGCTACCTGCCCGTCGGCTCCGAGGACGCGACCAAGTGGTACGTCGAGCAGGCGCTGGCGGCGGGCGTCGGCTTCGTCAACTGCCTACCCGTCTTCATCGCCCGCGAGGACTACTGGGACAAGCGCTTCCGTGAGGCGGGCCTGCCGATCATCGGCGACGACATCAAGTCGCAGGTCGGCGCGACGATCGTCCACCGCCAGCTCGCCCGCCTCTTCCACGACCGCGGCGTCCGCGTCGAGCGCACCTCGCAGCTCAACGTCGGCGGCAACATGGACTTCTACAACATGCTCGAGCGCGAGCGGCTCGACTCGAAGAAGATCTCGAAGACCAACGCGGTCACCTCGATCATGGGTCACGAGCTGCCCAAGGAGGACGTCCACGTCGGGCCTTCCGACTACGTCCCCTGGCTGACCGATCGCAAGTGGGCCCACATCCGGCTCGAGGGCAAATCGTTCGGCGACGTGCCGCTCAACCTCGAGCTGAAGCTCGAGGTCTGGGATTCGCCCAACTCCGCCGGCGTCGTCATCGACGCCGTGCGGATCCTCAAGCTGGCGCTCAACAACGGCGTCGCCGGCCAGCTCGACGGGCCCTCCAGCTACCTGATGAAGTCTCCGCACAGCCAGCGGCCCGACGACGAGGCGCGCGAGCAGACCGAGGAGTTCATCGCGAAGTACGCGCGCGACAAGGGTCCGGTCGGGGCGAAGGCCTCGGCCTGAGCCGGGCTGTGCCGGGCAAGCCGCTCTCGATAGCCCAGGTAACGCCCCACCGGCGGGGCACCCGTAACCGGGTCAACGAGTTCGTCCGGCGACTCTCCGAGGAGTTGGAGGGGCGCGGCCACGAGGTGCTGACGGTCGCCGCCGGCGACTCGGTCAAGCGGCTGCTGGGATCGACCTCCCCCGACATCGTCCACGTCCACGAGCCGTTTGCGCCCAGCGTCTCCTCGGCGGCGCTGCGCCACTCCTTCTCGCTCAACGTCGCCACCTTCCACAAACCGCAGGAGCGGGTCCTCTCGACCCAGGTCGCGCGGCCGCTGGTCGAGGTCTTCTTCGGCCGCCTCGACGCGCGCACCGTCGCCACGCCCGCCACGGGAGAGCTGCTCGAGCGCTACTTCCCCGGCCCCTACGAGCTGCTCGAGCCGGCGGGGGAGGGGCGGGAGTGGGTCGCGGTCGCGGCGGAGTTCGAAGCGATCTACCGTCGCCTCCTCGCCCGCCGCCACGACCCGGCTGGCAACTCCGAGGTGCGGCGGCGGATCGCCGAGCGGCCGCTGATCGAGGTCGACCTGCATATGCACACCGACCACTCTCCGGACTGCGCGACCCCGGTCGAGGTGCTGCTGGAGACGGCTCGCGACCGCGGTCTCGGCGCGATCGCGATCACCGACCACAACGAGGTCTCCGGGGCGCTGGAGGCGCGGCGGATCGCGGCAGAGATGGGCGGCATCAAGGTGATCGTCGCCGAGGAGGTGAAGACCGCGGAGCAGGGCGAGGTGATCGGCCTCTTCCTCGAGGAGAAGATCCCGCGCGGGCTGACGATGGCGGAGACGATCGCCGCGATCCGCCGCCAGAACGGCCTCGTCTACGTGCCGCACCCGTTCGACCGCTTCCACTCGGTGCCGGACTACGAGCACCTGATCGAGATGATCGAGGAGATCGACATCCTCGAGGTCTTCAACCCGCGGGTCGCCCTGACCGCCTTCAACGAGGAGGCGGAGCGCTTCGCCCGCAAGTACCGGATCGTCCCCGGCGCCGGCTCCGACAGCCACGTTGCCCAGGGGCTGGGCAGCGTGCGGGTGCGGATCCACGACTTCGACGGGCCGGAGGAGTTCCTCGAGGCGATGCGCGACGCCGACATCACCCGCAAGCACAAGAACCTCGTCTACGTGCAGGCGCTGAAGCTGCTGCAGACGGCGGGGCGGCCCAAGGCGCCGAAGCGCAGCGTCCCCGATGCCAAGCCGGTGCGCGGCGGGCGCCCGCGCAAGCGCCGCTCGGCGAGCAAGAGCTGATGCAGGAGAGCCGCGCGAAAGGAGCCGCGCCCGCCCCGTCAAAGAGATCGCCGAGCGTGCCGGCGACTGACGACGAGATAAGAGAGAAGTACCTCGAGCGAGCGATCCGCGAGCTCAACCAGCTGACCCACGAGCTGCAGGAGTGCCCGCACTGCCCGCGCGGCAAGCTGATGCCGGTGCTGGGCTCGGGCCACCCGCAGGCCGACGTCTTCATGGTCAAGCACGCCCCCGGCGTCGCCGAGATCGAAGAGGGGGTTGCCTTCTACGGGCGGGCCGGGAACGCGTTGATGAAAAGCTTCAAACGGCTGGGGATCGACCCGCTGGTCGTCTACGGCACGCTCTGCGTCAAGTGCCCGATAGCCGAGCCCGACCTGGCCGCCGAGGAGTGCGTGCGGCGCCTGGTCGAAGAGCTGGCGATCGTGCAGCCGAAGATCGTCGTCGTGATGGGGGAGCCGGCATTGCGCGTCCTCAACGGCCTCCAGATCCCGCTCTCGCGACAGATCGAGCCCCGCGCCGGAGAGGTCCAAGCCTTCACCCCGACCATCGACGCCCTCTACACGCCCGACATCGACGAATCGCTCGACGAAGAGAACGCCAAGCAGCGCTTCTGGCGCTCGTTCCGGACACTTGGCGAGTGGTACGAGGACCTGCCTCCGTACTGAGGCGGTTGGGACGGACGGGGACACCCTCGCCCGGACAAACGGCGGTCTAGTTAGACCGCCGTTTTGAGTATCCGCCCGTTCGAGGGTGTCCCCGTCCCTCCCTACGGCGCAGCAGCAGCGGCAACGCTGCTCATGGCCTCGGCGGTCGCGGAAGCCAGGCCGCGGACGACAAGCGTGTCGAGGGCGGTGTAGGCGGCCAGGAGTTTTTGGGCGATGTCGTGGTCCGGGGCCGCGACGCCTACCGTGCCCTCGGGCTCGGCGAGACGATCGAAGTGGTTGCGGTAGCCGGCGTGGAGGTCGCGGTAGAACGACTCCTCCTTGGCGAGGCGGTCGGCGGCGGCGTCGCCGATGGCGGTGCGGACGTAGCCGAACACCGGCGGAAGCTCGCGGCCGGCCTCGCGGGCGCCGGACTCGACCTGGAGGCGGGCGCGGGCGGCGAACTCGGGGGTCATCCAGTTGAAGAAGGCGCCGTCGAACTCCGCCCCGGCCAGCCCGCACATCTTCGGTCCCATCGCGGCGAGGACGAGGCGCACCCCGGGCAGCCGCTCGCGCAGCTGTGGGAGCGCATCGCGCATCCGGGTCAGCGGCTTCTCCGAGAAGCCCGCGCCGACTCCGAGCCAGAGCCTCGCCGGGTCGAGCCCGAGCCGCTCGATGTCGGCGGCGATCCCCTCCGGCGGGGTGCGGTCGAGGGCGATCACGGCGACGCCGAGGTCGATCTCGGGAGCAGCAGCGGCGAACTCCGCCAAGGTGTCCAGACCCTTGGCTCCCGGATGGTCGTTCGACCAGATCGAGTCATAGCCAAGCTCGGCGCAGCGAGCGGCCAGCGGTTGAGCGACGTCCGGGTCGAGCCCCGCGGCGACCCCGAATCCCCGCGGCATCAGGCGCCGCCCCCGGCTTTCTCGAAAAGGGCCACGCACTCGATGTGGGGGGTTTGGGGGAACATGTCCACCGGCCTCACGCGGCGCAGCCTATAGCCCGCCTCGACCAGCTGTGCCGCGTTTGGCGCCAGCGTGGTCGGGTTGCAGGAGACGTAGACGATTCGCTTCGCCTCGCACTCGAGCACTCGCCGCACGATCTTCTGCGAGAGCCCCGGGCGGGGCGGGTCGAGCAGGACGACGTCGGGCTTGCCCGCCTGCTCGAGCAGCGGTCGCACCCCGGTGCGGGCGCTGCCGGCGAGGAAGCGCGCGTTGCCGATCCCGTTGCGCTCCGCGTTGCGCTCCGCGTCGACGATCGCCTCGGGGACTATCTCCAGTCCCCACACCTCGCCGGCCCGGTCCGCCATCGTCAGGCCGATCGTGCCGATCCCGCAGTAGAGGTCGAAGAGCCGCTCGTTTCCGGTCAGGCCGGCGTACTCGGCGGCGACCCCGTAGAGCCGCTCCGCCATCTCGGTGTTGGTCTGGAAGAAAGCGTTGTAGGACATCTCGAAGTCCAGCCCGCAGAGCTGCTCGCGCGGCCACTCCTCGCCGAGCACCCCTGTCGGCCCCTCGTTGCCGCCCGAGC
>DATIPC010000017.1:0-14622 GCA_035472395.1 Solirubrobacterales bacterium | reverse complement strand
GCTTCGCGGACGCGAAGCAAAGGGCGCCAATCAACTGAGAAAGCCCCGGCGACGATTCCGATGGCCGCCGCCGGGGCTTTCACTTCCCCCTACACCGGTGAACTACACCCGTGGAGGTGAAAACGGTGAATCAGGGCTAGTCTGCGTCGGCAGATTTGAGGAGCGACTGGGCCGTGACGATCTCGGCCCAGTCGCTACCCTTGAGCAATGGCAAATGCGAGAGATATGGTCACGCGCGCGCTGCGCGTCGGCGAGGGCCGCAAATTCAAGGCGTACGAGAAGCGCGCCAAGGCGATCAACGCGATCGAGCCGGAGATGGAGCTGCTCGGCGACGATGAGCTGCGCAAGGAGACCGATTCGCTGCGCGAGCGTGCGCGTGGGGGCGAGTCGCTCGACGCTCTCCTGCCCGAGGCCTTCGCCCTGACCAGGGAGGCGGCCCGTCGCAGCATCGGCCAGCGCCATTTCGACGTGCAGCTGATCGGCGGAATGACGCTGCACGACGGGGCGATCGCCGAGATGAAGACCGGCGAGGGCAAGACGCTGACCGCGACCCTCGCGGTCTTCCTCAACACGCTGGCGGGCGACAGCGTCCACGTCGTCACCGTCAACGACTACCTGGCGCGGCGCGATGCCGAATGGATGAAGCCGGTCTATGACGCGCTCGGGATCAGCGTCGCCTCGATCCAGGACGGCGACGACCACGAGGCGCGGCAGGTCAAATACGCCTGCGACGTCGTCTACGGCACCAACTCTGAGTTCGGCTTCGACTACCTGCGCGACAACATGTCCGAAGCGCTGGAGCACTGCGTGCAGCGGGGCCACCACTACGCGATCGTCGACGAGGTCGACAACATCCTGATCGATGAGGCGCGAACGCCGCTGATCATCTCCGGCGCACCCGAACAGGCGGCGCAGATCTACTACCAGTTCGCCCGTCTTGCCCGTCAGATGAGCGGTGTCCCGGCCAAGGACCGGCTCAAATCCCTGGGCGAATCGAAAGACACCTCCGAGGCCGAGTACGACTACGAATACGACGAGAAGCACAAGACCGTCTCCCCGACCGAGCGCGGCGTGAAGCGGGCGGAGGAGTTCCTCGGCGTCGACAACCTCTACCTGAGCGAGCACGGGACCCTCGTCAACCACCTGAGTCAGGCGCTCAAGGCCGAGTCGCTCTATGGGAAGGACAAGGACTACGCGGTCGTCGATGGCCAGGTGATGATCATCGACGAGTTCACCGGCCGCATCCTGGAGGGCCGGCGCTGGTCGGAGGGCCTGCACCAGGCGGTTGAGGCAAAGGAGGGGGTGGCGATCGGGGAAGAGAACCAGACCCTCGCGACGATCACCCTGCAGAACTACTTCCGCCTCTACGACAAGCTCTCGGGAATGACCGGCACGGCCCTGACCGAGGCCACCGAGTTCATGAAAATCTACAAAGTGCCGGTGGTCGAGATCCCGACCAACCAGCCGATGGTCCGGGCCGACCACAACGATCAGATCTTCAAAACCAAGGACGGCAAGTGGAAGGCGGTGCTCGAGGAGATAATCGCCCGCCACGAACGGGACCAGCCGATCCTGGTTGGAACCGTCTCGGTCGAGGTCTCGGAGATGATCTCCGACGAGCTGAAGCGCCGGGGCATCGAGCACGCGGTGTTGAACGCGAAGCCCGAGCACGCCGAACGCGAGGGCGAGCGGATCGCCCAGGCCGGGCGCAAGGGAGCGGTGATGATCGCAACCAACATGGCCGGCCGCGGCGTCGACATCAAGCTTGGCGGCGACCCCGAGCACCTGGCGATGAAAGAGCTGAAGAAACTCGGTCTGAGCGCTGGTGACGAGGGCTACGAGGCGGCTCTGGCGGAGAAGATCGTCGAGATCGAACCGCAGTGCAAGGCGGAGGCCGAAGAAGTCCGGGGCCTGGGCGGCCTCTACATCTGCGGTACCGAGCGCCATGAATCGCGCCGCATCGACAACCAGCTGCGCGGCCGCTCGGGGCGCCAGGGCGACCCCGGCGAGACCCGCTTCTTCCTCTCCGCCGAAGACGACGTGATCCGCCTCTTCGCCGGCGACCGCATCTACAAAATCCTCGATCGCCTCGGCCCGGTCGACGAGGACGGCGACGAGATGCCGCTCGAAGCCGGGATGCTGAGCAAGACGGTGGAGGGTGCGCAGAAGAAGGTCGAGGAACAGAACTTCCTGATCCGCAAACGGGTGCTCGAGTACGACGACGTGATGAACGAGCAGCGCCGCGTCGTCTACAAATACCGCCACGAGATCCTCGAGGGCCGCGACATGTCCGACATCGCACGCGACGAGCTCGAGGGAGTGATCGAGCGCCTGGTCGACGAGTACACCCCGGGGGACGATCTCGAAGAGTGGGACACGCCGGAGTTGGAGGTGCAGCTGCGCCAGATCTGGCCGATCGGCCTCGAGGTCGGCTCGATGGCGCCGGAGACGGTCGATCGCGAGAAGCTCAAGGACGCCCTCGACGAAGACGCGATGAACGCCTACGACGAGCGCCAGAAGCAGCTCGGCGAGGAGCTGATGCGCTACGTCGAGCGCTCGATCCTGTTGCAGGTGATCGACAACCGCTGGCGCGAGCACCTCTACGACATGGACTACCTGCGCGAGGGAATCCACCTGCGTGGCTTCGCCCAGATCGACCCCCTCGTCGCCTACAAAAACGAAGGCTTCGCGATGTTCGAGGAGCTGATGCACTCGATCTGGGAGGAGTTCAGCAAGCTGATCTTCCACGCCGAAGTCAAAGCCGACCCCTCCCAGCCCGGCGGTGGCTTCGGTGGCAACGGCGGCGGCGCGCCGACGGCGCTCGACTACTCCGGCGGGACGGCCGCGGCGCAGCCCTCGGCCCTGCAGGAGGTCGCCGCGGGGGGCGGCGTCAGCGTGACCGAAGGCACGGCGAGGCCCAATGGCGGAGGCAACGGCGCCCCCGCGGCGGAGGTGATCGAGACCGTGGTCAAGGACGAGCGCGAGAACATCGGTCGCAATGACCCGTGCTGGTGCGGCAGCGGCAAAAAGTACAAGAAGTGCCACGGGGCATAGACCCGGTTCGAGAGTTCATCCGCGCCTTCAACGAGCGTGATCTGAACGCGTTCGTCGAGGTACTGGATCCCGCCATCGAGCTGCACTCGATGAAGGGCCTGCGCAAGGGCCGGGACGCGGCTCGGCTGTGGGCGACGCGGGTTCCCGGCGGCGTGCAGCAGACGATCGAGCTGGAGGAGCTCTACGAGGACGGGACCGAGGGGGGCGGGGGGTCAGCCGTGGCGTTGATCAGGCGAATTTGGCATTGGGAAGAGGATGGGTCTTTCGCGAACACCGAGGAGATGGCCTGGCTGTTCGAGTTGCGCGACCACAGGGTCCGCAGCTGGCGTCCCTTCGAGGACCGCGCCGAGGCGCTGCACGCGGGTGGCTTCGAGCACGGGACCGGTTAGTAACATCGGCGCGTGGAATCGGTAGCCGCAACCAACAGGGAGGCGGCAGAAGCTTGGAGCGGGTCGCTGTTCGACCGCTTCGTGCAGTTTCGCGGTCTGGTCACCAGCGGCTTGGGCGCCCACGGCGCTGAGGCGCTCGAGACCCACCCGCCTCGGCCCGGCGACAGGGCTCTTGACGTTGGCTGCGGATTTGGCGACACGACGCAGCGGTTGGCGCAGCTGGTCGGCCCAGGCGGCGAGGCGGTTGGCATCGACGTCTCGGAGCCATTCATCGCGGCGGCACGCGAGGAGCTCGCGGGCGCTGGTCTCGACAACGTTCGCTTCCTCAGCGGAGACGTCCAGGTCGCCGAGCTCGATTCGGGCTACGACTACGCCTTCTCGCGCATGGGGATCATGTTCTTCGCCAACCCGGTGCAGGCACTTCGCAACGTTCGGGAGGCGCTGTCCCCGGGGGGACGGTTTTGCGCCGTCGTCTGGCGGCGCAAGCTCGACAACCAGTGGATGCACCGCGCCGAGCTGGTCGTCGAGGAGTACCTCGAGCATCCCGAGGAGACCGACGAGCCGACCTGCGGGCCCGGCCCGTTCTCGATGGCCGATGCCGACACCCTGAGCGAGCAGCTCAGGATCGCCGGCTTCGAGCAGATCTCTCTGTTGCGCTGCGACCTGCCGATCAAGATCGGCAACGACCTCGATCACGCGGTCGAGTTCAACATGTCGCTCGGGCCCGCCGGCGAGGTTCTGCGACTTTGGGGCGACCGGGTCGACGAGATCCGCCCCAGGATCTCCCGCGAGCTTCGCGAGGCCCTGGCCGAGTTCGATGGGCCGGACGGCGTGGTCGCGCCGGCGTCGACCTGGATCGTCGGTGCCAGGGCCCCCGTGGCGCCCGCCCAATAACCTGTGCGCATGGCCGAGGCCGCCTCAACCGAATCGGTACCGGCGCGCCTCGCCGAGATCCGCGAGCAGTTGAAGCTGCTCTCGGACTACCTTTGACCCGGCTTCGCTCGAGTCCGAGGCCAACCGTCTCGAGGCCGAGATGGGGCAACCGGGTTTCTGGGATGACCAGGAGGCCGCCGCCCGCATCTCCGCCGCCCATGCTGCCGCCCAGCGCAAGCTGAAGACCTTCCGTGGGCTCGAAGCCGAAGCCGGCGATCTCGACGAGCTGGCCGAGATGGCGGCGGAGGACGAGGAGATGGCGACCGAGCTGGCGGCCCAGCTGGCTCTGGTCGAACGACGCCTCGCCGAGCTGGAAGAGGCGCGCCTGTTCAGCGGTGAGTACGACGCCGGCGACGCGGTGGTCTCGGTCCACGCCGGAGCCGGCGGCACCGACTCCCAGGACTGGGCCGAGATCCTGCTGCGCATGTACCTGCGCTGGGCGGAGGGGCGCGGCTTCGAGGTCGAGATGAAGGAGGCCTCGCCGGGGGAGGAGGCCGGCCTCAAGTCGGCCACCTTCATCGCCCGCGGCGAGAACGCCTACGGGCTCTTTGCCGCCGAGCGCGGTGTCCACCGGTTGGTGCGGATCTCGCCCTTCGACTCCTCGGCGAGGCGCCACACCAGCTTCGCCCAGGTCGATGTCGGCCCGCTGGTCGACGAGGGGGTCGAGGTCGAGATCAACGACGACGATCTGCGGATCGACACCTACCGCGCCTCCGGGGCCGGCGGCCAGCACGTCAACAAGACCGACTCGGCGGTGCGGATCACCCACATCCCCACCGGCGTCGTCGTGCAGTGCCAGAACGAGCGCTCCCAGACCCAGAACAAAGCGGTGGCGATGCAGCTGCTGCGCTCGAAGCTGATCGAGCTGGAGGAGCGCAAACGGGCCGAAACCCTGGCCAAGGAGCGTGGCGAGGTCAAGGAAGTCGCCTGGGGGTCGCAGATCCGAAGCTACTTCCTCCATCCCGACCAGCGGGTCAAAGACCACCGCACCGGGCACGAGGTGGGGGATGCACAGCGGGTCCTGGACGGCGACATCGACGACTTCATCCGCGACTACCTCAACAAGACCGCCGCCTCGTCGGCCAACTAGGACTGAGTCGTCGGTGGAGTCGCTGATCTACCTGGAACGATCGGCGGAGCGCGAGCCGGACGGTCTCCTGGTCCTCCACCACGGCCGCGGCACCGACGAGCGGGATCTGCTCGGCCTCGCCGACGCTCTCGATCCGGGGCGACGGCTGCGCGTGGTCACTCCGCGCGGCCCGCTGAGGCTGCCGGGGTCTCCCGGGTACCACTGGTACCTGGTTCCCCGAGTGGGCTACCCCGACCACGACACCTTCCATGCCGCCCGCAGCGCCCTCGCCGATCTCCACGACCGGCTCTGGGGGGAGTCCGAGATCGGACCCTCGCGCACCGTCCTCGGCGGTTTCTCGATGGGCACTGTGATGAGCCACGCGATGGCCTGGGGGGCCGACCGGCCAGCGGTGGCGGGGGTTCTTGCCTTCAGCGGCTTCGTTCCGGTGGTCGAGGACTGGCAACCCCATCTGGAGGACCGACCGGAGACCCGCGCCTTCGTCGCCCATGGCCGCGCCGACCCGATCATGGAAGTCGGCTTTGGCCGCCGCACCCGGGAGCTGCTCGAAGACGGTGGCCTCGAGGTCGAGTACCACGAGTCGGGTCTCGGCCACCAGATAGATCCGGCCCATCTGCCGGCTGCGGTGAAGTGGTTGGAGCGGACGGTCCCGGCGCGCGACGAGTGACGGTCCGCCCTCGCGGCTCGGGGGTGGGGGTCTAGCCCGTCTGGGACCAGACGACCCGATGGCCGGAAGCGCTTCTCACGGTCAGTTGCTCGGTCTCGAAGCGCCGGCATCTGGCGGGGGCCTCGGCGACGTGGAGTCGCACTGTGAAGTGGCCGGCCGCGTCGAGCTTGGCCATCTCCGAGTTGCTCAGCGCCTTGCTGAGGCGAATCACGCCGCTGCGGCCGAGGTGGCGCTTCGCCGCTCCTAGGTGGAGCGTGCCCTTGCCGCCCGAGAGGCCGTAGTCGATCGTCGCCGTGGTGGGCTCGTAGGTCGTGTAGCCGATCGTCAGGCGAGCGCTCTCGTTCAGGTCGGAGGTGACGAGGCGGGCGTGGGCGCTGCGGAGCAGGCACTCCGCGGGCGCGATCGAACTGTGCCCCGCGACCTTGTCCCTGTCTTCGCCTTCTTCGCAGGCCTTTTCGACTGCCTTTTCGTCGAGGAAGCCTTCTTCGAATTCTTCTTCGGCGACTTCGCAGGCTTCCTCGTCGAATTCCCCTTCTTCTTCGCCTTCGAATTCTTCTTCCTGCTCGGCTGGGGCGGAGACCGATACGGGTGGGAGGGCATGCGCCGAGTTGACCACCATCAGCAACATGGCCAGAACCAGCGGTACGCCGAACGTCAGCAGCCAGGCGACTCGGGCAAGCCGTGCGATTTGGCGTGAGGTCACGTCAGGCTTCTCTTCCACGCCTCCAACATCGGCCGGGGGACCGATCCGCTTTAGAGAGGAAGCTTAGCTTCCGCCGTCGAGCACACCCTCCATCTCGAGCAGGGCTTCCTTCATCGGCAGCCCGCCCCCGTATCCACCGAGGCCGCCGCCGCTGCGCAGCACCCGGTGACAGGGGACGACGATCGGGATCGGGTTGGTGCCGCAGGCGGTGCCGGCGGCTCGGACGGCTCGCTCGTTGCCGGCGCTGGTGGCGATCTGGGTGTAGCTGCGGGTCCTGCCGTAGGGGATGCGTGCGATCGCCCTCAGCGCACGGAGCCGGAAGTCCTTGCTGAGGCTCCAGTCGAGGGGCAGGTCGAAGTCGTGAAGCTTGCCCTCGAAGTAGAGATCCAGCTCGCGCCGGACCCTCTCGAGCTGGGCAGGGGCCTCCAGCACTCGCGGAGAGACCCGCGCCGACAGCTCCTCCAGGGTCTCGTCGGGGTCGTAGCCGGGAAGGCCGATGCGCACCAGGCCGCGGCGGGTGGTGGCCAACAGCAGCGGCCCGAATGGCGAGTCGACGGTGGTGTAGGCGACGTCGAGCAGACGCTCGGCGGCGGCGCGATCGGCGAGGCGCTCCAGCTCTGCCTTCATGCCAGCTCCTTTCTCAGTCGTTTCATTCCCTCGTGAAGGCTGCGGCGCGCCGCAGCGGGGGAGCAGCCAAGCGCGGCGGCGATCTCGGCGTGGGGGAGGTCGGAGGCGTAACGCAGCTCCACCGCGGCGCGCTGTTTCGGCGGCAGCGTCCCGACCGCGGCCCAGACCCCGTCCTCGCTCGGAAGCTCGACGGCTGCTGCCTCCTCCTCGACCTCGGCGACCGGAATCGGTCGCCGACCGTTTGCCCTGTGGTGGTCGATTGCCTTGCGGTGGGCGATGGTCAGCAACCAACCGCGCAGATTGCGGTCGTCGCTCAGCTTTGGGTAGGCGCGCAGCGCCGCCAGGAACGTCTCCTGGAAGCAGTCGTCGGCGTCGGTGCGGCCAACCGCGCCGCGCAGCACCGCCATCACGTCGGCGGCATGCTCGTCGAGCAGGGCCTGGAATGGAGGCAGCGCGCTCATTCAAGGATTAAACGCCTTGGGGGCCGCGAAACGTGAGACACCGTCACTGTTCCGCCCAGCGGTCGTATTTGTTCCCGCTATCCGGGAAGAACTGCGACCGCTGGGAGGGTCTACGCTGCCGCGATGGTCGATCCCGCGGAGACGCTCAGCGATACGGTCGCCCGGGCGCTGGCAGAGGACGTCGGTTCCGGTGACATCACTTCGGAGGCGACCTTGCCCGACGGTGCGGGGGGTCGAGCGCGGATCGTCCAGAAGCAAGCCGGGGTCGTCTTCGGCCTCGCGGTGGTCACCGAGACGATGCGCCAGTGCGGGGTGGAGGACGTTGACAACCTCGTGGTCGAGGGGCAGTGGCGCGAGGGCGTGCCCGCCGAGGTGGTGCTGGCGAGTGGGCCAGCCGCGGCGCTGTTGGCGGCGGAGCGCACCGCGCTCAACTTCCTCGGACACCTTTCCGGCATCGCCACCCTGACCGCGCGCTTCGTCGAGGCGGTCTCCGGCACGGGAGCCCGCATCCTCGACACGCGCAAGACGACGCCCGGCTTGAGGGCTTTGGAGAAGGCCGCGGTCGTGGCCGGCGGCGGCCAGAACCATCGCATGGGTCTCTACGACGCGATCCTGATCAAGGAGAACCACGTCGCCCTCGCCGGCGGACTCGCCAAGGCGGTCCTCGCAGCCCGCTCCAAGCAGCCGGGCCTGCCGGTAGAGGTGGAGTGCCGCAGCGTCCTCGAGTCCGGCTACGCACTGGGCACCGGGGCTGACCGGCTGCTGCTCGACAACATGGAGGTCGGGGAGTTGCGCGAAGCGGTGGCGTTGCGGGACGCCGCCCGAGGCGGGGGGGACGGCCCGGCTCTGGAGGCCTCCGGCGGCGTCACTCTTGAGACGGTGCGCCAGATCGCCGAGACCGGCGTCGACTTCATCTCGATCGGCGCCCTGACCCACTCCGCTCCGACGCTCGATTTCAGCATGCTCATAGAGCCGGCGTGAACGAGGAGGGGCACCCGTCCCGTCTCCAACCTTCACTTCAGCAAGCGCGACAAGCGGCGGTCCTTGAGCACGCGGCCGCCGGTCTGCTCCACCGGGCAGTAGTTGGTCTGGTGCTCGGCGAAGAAGACCGCCTCGATCGTCGTTCCGCAGCGGGGGCAGGGCTCGCCCTCCCGCTTGTGGACCTGGAGCGGCATCGGCAGCTTGTCGGGGAGGTCGGGGCCGATCGTCTCCTCGTAGTGCTCGATCGTGTCGTCGAGGACGTGGAGGGCGGAGTGCAGCTGCCCGACCTCTCCGGCGTCCAGCTCCGACCCCTTCTTGAAGGGTGAGAGCCGCGCCTCCCAGAGGATCTCGTCGACCCAGGAGCGACCGATGCCGGCGATGTCGCGCTGATGGCGCAGGAGCGGGTGCAGATGGCGCGGCTGGTCGATTGCCGCGGCGAAGGTCTCGAGTGGGGGAGCCGGCCAGGCCTCCGGCCCGAGGGTCGCGACCATCTCGTCGCCCGCCACGGCATCTGCGGGGAGCAGCTTCGCCCAGGCACGCTGCTTGGTGCCGAACTCGCGCAGCCGCAGCTCGCGCCCGCCCTCCAACCGCACCAGCACTCGCGACGCCCTGTCTTTGGGCGAGGCCCGTTTCTCGAAGATCCGCAGCCGCCCCGCCGACATCAGGTGGATCAGCAGAGCCAGATCGCCAAACTCGACCACCGGCATCTTGCCGATCCGCCGCACGGCCGTGATCTGGCGGCCGGCGAGCTCTTCGAGCGGCGGTTCGAAGGTCTTCATCACGTTCATCCCCGGCGCCAGCGCCGATTCCACTGTCGCGCCCGCCAGGGCGGCCTCCAAGCGGCGCGCCGTGATCTCGACCTCGGGAAGCTCGGGCATGAGGAGAGAGTAGACTTGCGCTTAGTTCATTCGACTGGACTCAGGCCAAGGCCATGCCAGCGAACATACGACCAGCGAAGGCCCCTTTTGACGATGTTGGGGCCTTTCGAGGCAACGTCAGATGAGAGAGCTGCCGACGATCAACGAGCCGGTCCCGATGCTCGACCTCTCGCCGCAGGAGGTCGAGGAGATCTCGCGCGAGGTGCGCGAGCTGGCGGGCGAGCGCAACGCCGTCATCCTCGCCCACAACTACCAGGTGCCCGAGGTGCAGGACGTCGCCGACTACACCGGCGACTCGCTCGGCCTCTCGCGCAGGGCGGCCGAGTCCGGCGCCTCGACGATCGCCTTCTGCGGCGTCCACTTCATGGCCGAGACCGCGTCGATCCTCTCGCCGCAGAAGACCGTGTTGATCCCCGACCTCGACGCCGGCTGTTCGCTCGCCGACGCGATCACCGTCGACGAGCTGCGCGAGTGGAAGTCGCGTCACAGCTCCGACGCGGTCGTCGTGATGTACGTCAACACCTCGGCCGAGGTCAAGGCGGAGACCGACTACTGCTGCACCTCCTCCAACGCGGTCAAGGTCGTCGAGCACATCCTGCGCGAGCACGGGCCCGACACCGAGATCCTCTTCGGTCCGGACATGTGGCTGGGCTCCTACGTCGAGCGCGAGACCGGCCACTCGATGCACGTCTGGCCCGGCGAGTGCCACGTCCACGCCGGGATCAGGCCCGACGACATCAGGGCGCAGCGCGACGCCCACCCCGACGCCGAGTTCCTCGTCCACCCCGAGTGCGGTTGCGTGACCCAGGTGATGGAGTTCATCGCCGCCGGGGAAGTGGAGGAGGAGGGCGTCCACATGCTCTCCACCGGGCAGATGCTCGACTACGTGCAGGAGCGCCCCGACGGCGAGTACATCGTCGCCACCGAGAACGGCATGCTGCACCCCCTCAAGCAAGCGGCCCCGAGGGCCAGCCTGATCGAGGCGAACCGGATGGCCTACTGCAAGTACATGAAGATGATCACGCTGCCGAAGCTGCGCGACGCCCTGCGCGAGATGAAGTTCGAGGTCAGCGTCCCGGCCGAGATCGCCGAGCGGGCGCGGGTCCCGATCGAGCGCATGGTTGCGATCGGGTAGGGGTCGCGGGAAGCCGACGCGCCCGACCGGCGCGCAGATAAAGTCGTCCACCATGTCTTCGTCCCAGTCCACTCCCGAGAGCCCCGTCAGCTCCGAGCAGCTGCACGAGCTGGCTCAGCAGCTTCGCGTCGACTCGGTTCGCGCCGCCGCCGCCGCCAACTCCGGCCACCCGACCTCCTCGATGTCGGCCGCCGACCTGATGGCGGTCCTCCTCACCGGCTACCTGCGCTACGACTTCGACGCGCCCGAGAATCCAGCCAACGACCACCTCGTCTTCTCCAAGGGCCACGCCTCGCCGCTGCTCTACGGCATGTACAAAATGGCCGGGGCGATCGACGACGAGGAGCTGCTCACCTTCCGCGAGTTCGGCTCGCGCTTGCAGGGCCACCCGACGCCGGAAATCCCCTGGGTCGACGTCGCCACCGGCTCGCTCGGCCAGGGCCTGCCGATCTCGATCGGGATCGCGCTCGCCGGCAAGCGGCTCGAGTCCGCCGATTTCAGGGTCTGGGTGCTCTGCGGCGATTCCGAGCTTGCCGAGGGGTCGATGTGGGAGGCCTTCGAGCATGCCGGCTACGCGGGTCTCGACAACATGATCGCGATCGTCGATGTCAACCGGCTCGGCCAGCGCGGCCCGACCATGCACGAGTGGGACACCTCTTCCCTTGCTGCTCGCGCCGCCGCCTGCGGCTGGGACGTGCAGGAGATCGACGGGCACGATCTGGAGGCGATCGACACGGCTTACGCGCGGGCGCTCGCGGCCAACGTCCCGGCGGTGATCTTCGCCCGCACCAAGAAGGGCTCCGGTGTCGCGGCGGTCGAGGACCAGCCGAACCAGCACGGCAAGCCGCTCGCAGATCCCGAGGCGGCGGTCGAGGAGCTGGGCGGCCTGCGCTCGCTGCGGGTCGAGGTCCACTCGCCGCCGCAGGCGCGACCGTACGAGATCGCGCGGGAGCAGGTTGAGCGTCCGTCCTACGAGATCGGCGAGAAGGTGGCGACCCGCGGCGCATACGGCGACGCCCTCGCCTGGATCGGCTCCATCGACGAGAAGGTCGTGGCGCTGGACGGCGAGGTCGGCAACTCGACCTATTCCGAGCGCTTCGCCGCCAAGCACCCGGATCGCTTCTTCGAGATGTATATCGCCGAGCAGCAGATGGTCGCCGCCGCGGTCGGCCTTCAGACGCGCGGTTGGAAGCCGTTCGCCTCGTCCTTCGGTGCCTTCCTCAGCCGCGCCTACGACTTCGTCCGCATGGCGGCGATCTCCGACGCCGACCTGAAGCTCTGTGGCTCCCACGTCGGCGTCTCGATCGGCCCGGACGGCCCCTCGCAGATGGCGCTGGAAGACATCGCCTCGCTTCGCGCCGTCTTCGGCAGCGTCGTGCTCTACCCGAGCGATGCCAACCAGGCGGTTCAGCTGGTGGATGCGATGCGAGAGCACCGCGGCGTCAGCTATCTCCGCACGACTCGTGAGGCGACCCCGGTGCTCTACGCGGCGGACGAGACGTTCGAGATCGGGGGCAGCCGCACGGTCCGCTCCAGCGAGGACGACGAGGTCACGCTGATCGGGGCCGGCATCACGCTGCGCGAATGCCTCGCCGCTGCCGACGAGCTCGCCGGACGCGGGGTGGCGGCACGGGTGGTCGATCTCTACTCGGTCAAGCCGGTCGACGCCGACGCGATCCTCGCCGCGGCCGATGAGACGAAGGCCATCGTCACGGTCGAGGACCACTGGGCGGAGGGTGGAATCGGGGAGACCGTCGCCGGCGTCCTCGCCGAAGCCGCCGCGAGCGCGCCGCTGGTGCGCCTCGCCGTCAGCGACCGTCCCGGCAGCGGTCCACCCGAGGCGCTCCTCTCGGCGGCGGGCATCGACGCGGCGCACATCGTCGCCGCGGTCGGCCGCACGCTGGATCTCGGCTGAGCGTCACTTTCGCGGCGCCACCCCGATCCCCGAAGAATGAAATAGGAACTACCGGGTCTACACACCGTGTTAAAAGTGTCGCGGTGATCACGACCAGCCCCGTGGGCGCGGGGTATGCACCCGCGCCAGGCTGGTGCCGCAACATCGGGTTCGAAGAAGAATGAAGCTCGGTAAGGGGCTCAACTACGAGCATTCGCTAACAATTCGCTAGGCTGCCGCACATTCTTTATGGGCGGGGTATTGCGCGCTATCTGGTGCGCAGGAGTCACCCTGTGCTCGGAGAAGGGACCGCGGGAATGGCCAGAGCGAAAAAGCGAAAGAAGAGCGAGCAGCAGCCGCCGCGCAACCGCAAGGGCGGCGCGCCGATCATCGAGCTGCGCGACGTGACCAAGGTTTACTCGGGCGGCCACATGGCGCTCGATCGGGTCTCGCTGGCGCTCGACCGCGGCGAGTTTGCCCTCCTCGTCGGCCCGACCGGTTGCGGCAAGTCGACTCTGATCAAGATGCTGATCCGCGAGCTCGAGGCGACCGAGGGCAGCGTCCGCATCGCCGGTCGGGACATCGGCGCGATGTCGGAGAAGAAGATTCCCCACCTGCGGCGCAACATCGGCACCGTCTTCCAAGACTTCAAGCTGCTGCCCGATCGCACCGTCTACGACAACGTCGCCTACGCGCTGCA
Organism: Solirubrobacterales bacterium; assembly: GCA_035472395.1. Taxonomy (GTDB): domain Bacteria; phylum Actinomycetota; class Thermoleophilia; order Solirubrobacterales; family 70-9; genus VRUE01. The sequence goes on along the minus strand of DATIPC010000017.1, from coordinate 1,110 downwards.
GGTGATCGGCGCCCACCGCGGCGAAATCCGCCGCCAGGTGCCGGAGACGCTGCGCCTGGTCGGTCTCTCGACCAAGCTGCACAGCTATCCCGACGAGCTCTCCGGCGGCGAGCAGCAGCGCGTCTCGATCGCTCGCGCCTTCGTCAATCACCCGCCCCTGCTGCTGGCCGACGAGCCGAGCGGCAACCTCGACCCGGTCACCTCGATCGGCGTGATGCAGCTGCTCTACCGGATCAACAAGACCGGCACGACCGTGGTCGTCGTCACCCACGATCGCGAGATGGTCGACAACATGCGCCGCCGCGTGATCGAGCTGTATGAGGGCCGTGTCGTCCGCGACGAGGTCAGCGGCGGCTACACCGAGGAGTCGACGACCGAGTTCGGCCTGCGGATGCGGGCCGAGATGGGTGTCGCCCCCGAGGGGCAGACCAACGGCCACGACTCCCACGACTCGCTCTTCTAGATGTCACGACTACTCTTCTTCACCCAGGAGGCCTTCCGGGCGCTGCGCCGCAACGGCGCGCCGAGCATGGCCGCGGTCGTCACCACGGTCGTCACCGTGATCCTGCTCGGGGTGCTGATCCCGATCTTCCAGACGACGCAGGCCAAGAGCAACGAGGTTCGCGACAGCCTCGAGTTCCGGGTGGCGATCTACGACGACGCGACCAAGCCCGAAATCGCCAAGCTGGAAGACCAGCTGTTGGCGATCCCGCACGTCGCCTCGGCGAGGCTGATCACCAAGTCCGAGGCGCTGCACGAACTGACCGAAGACCTGGGCAAGCAGAAGAGCGGCGAACTGCTGACCCAGCTGCACTCCAACCCGCTGCCGGCGAACTTCCAGGTGAAGGCCGACGACGCCAGCAACCTCGATGCGGTGCGGGCCGCGGTGACGCCACCCGGCCCGAACGGCAAGCCGCAGCCGATCTCGCCGATCGTCCAGGACGTCTTCGACCGCCAGGAAGACTCGCAGAAGATCGAGCAGGTGACGAGCGCGCTGAAGATCGTGCTGACGATCATCACGGCGTTGCTGATCATCGCCTCCCTGATGCTGGTCGGCAACACGATCCGGCTCTCGATCTACACCCGCCGCCGCGAGGTCGAGGTGATGCG
>DATIPC010000016.1:0-4572 GCA_035472395.1 Solirubrobacterales bacterium | reverse complement strand
CGGGGTTCTCAAAGGACTCGCGCTCCATCACGTGGCACCAGTGGCAGGCCGAGTAGCCGACCGAGAGCAGGATCGGCCGGTCCTCGTCGCGCGCCCGGGCTAGCGCTTCCTCTCCCCACGGGTACCAGTCGACCGGGTTGTTGCGGTGCTGGAGCAGGTACGGGCTGGTCTCCTGGGCGAGTCGGTTGGGCATCCTCTTGAGCCTACCCAGCAAGCTCCGAAGCCAAGTTTTTGGGATCGCGACTAGCCGAAATTCGAATCCAGCGCGGGGTTCGCAGGTCGCCGGCTGGCGCTGCGGCTAGCTGAGTCATTACCTTCCTTGGCGGTGGTAGACCCCGGCAACTCCGAGAAACGCGACCCAGCGGTCGCCGCTGTGCTCGCGAAGCTCGGGGGCGAGGACCGCGAGGTGATCGAGGGCGCTCTTCGCGCCGCCGAGAAGACCGAGGCCGACCTTCGCTTCCTCGCTGACCACGACCCCTTGACCGGGTTGCTGAATCGGCGCAGCTTCCGGGTCAAGCTCGACCGCCACGTCTCCTTCTCAGACCGCTACGGCGGCCAGGGCGCGGTGATGATCATCGACATCGACGGGCTCAAGGGGGTCAACGACAAGCTCGGCCACCAGCCCGGCGACAACCTGATTCGCCGCGTCGCCGACATCCTCCGGGAGCGCGTGCGGGCGACCGACATCGTCGCCCGTCTTTCCGGGGATGAGTTCGCCGTCCTGATGCCGCAGACCGACACCGGCGGCGCTCTGCAGCTGGGTGAGGACCTGCGGGCCGAGGTCGCCGAGGGCTTCCCGGACGGCTCGGATCTGGGGACGGCGACGATCAGCGTTGGGATCACGATGTTCGGCAGCAAAGCCGGCTCCGGCGCCGAGGCGGTTCTTCTCGCCGCCGACCAGGCGATGTACCGGGCGAAGGAGGAGGGTCGCAACCGGATCGCGCTTTTTCACGGGCCCGACGAAGGCAAGCGGGCGCCGCGCCGCGCGCAGACGACCAGCGCCAGAATCCGCGACGCTCTCACCCAGGACCGGCTCAGCCTGGCGACGCAGCCAATCCGCAGCCTCGCCTCCGGCGGCGTCGAGCGCTACGAGCTGTTGCTGCGGATGACTGGGGACAACGGCGAGCTGCTGCCGGCGGCCGCTTTCATCGAGGTTGCCGAGCGCTCCGGGATGGTCCAGGAGCTCGACCGCTGGGTCGTCGGCCAGGCCCTGGAGATCATCGCCGAGCGCCAGCGAGTCGGTGAGCCGGTCTCCCTTCACGTCAACATCTCCGGGGTCTCGCTGACCGATATCTCGGTCCTTGACTTCATCGAACGCCGCCTCGACGAAGGCGACGCCGACCCCTCGCGCTGCACCTTCGAGATCACGCAGACGGCGCGGGTCGAGGACTACGACACCGCCGCCGGCTTCGCCGACAGGCTGACCGAGTTCGGCTGCGAAGTCGCGATCGACGACTACGGCGCCGGATTTGGCCCCTTCAACTACCTGAAGAAATTTCCCTTTGACGTGATCAAGATCGACGGGTCCTTCATCCGCGAGATGCCTCGCAGCGACGCCGACCAGTTGACCGTCAAGGCGATCGTCCAGATCGCCCGCGGCCTCGGCAAGCGGACTATCGCCGAGTACGTCCAGGACGACGACACCACCAAGCTGCTGCGCGAGTACGGCGTCGACATGGCCCAGGGCTTCCACCTCGGCCGCCCGGTCGACGCCGCCGAGGGCCTGGCAACGGAGAAACCACCCGTCTGAGTGCCGAGGTTGCCTTTACCGACGCAGGGCGTCGGTTTTCGCAAACCTCGCGGGATTTAGCCTCGGCGGCTGGCGATCAGGTCGCGCAGGCGCGTTTTGAAGTTGGCGAGGGCGATTGCCGCCTTCTCGGCGGCCGATCCCTGGGGCGGCAGGGCGCCGAGCTGACGCGCCATCTCGGCACCGTTCATATAGGCGTCGTTGCGCTGGATGCGGCCGCCCTGGATCGTCAGCACGTCGCAGCCCTGGACGTCGACGGTGGCCCCGTTGGCCTCCAGACCTTCGAAGCGGACCGGGCCGGTGAAGCTGCCGCGGGCGCGCCAGCGGACGGCGGCCTTCTCGCCCGTCGCGACGACGTCGAGGATCTCGAACTTGAAATCGGGAAAGGCCTCGAACAGGTTGGCGAACCAAGGCCGGTAGGTGCCCGGGACGGTCAGTTCGACCAGGCCGTGGATATCACCGGTGCCGCCCTCTTCATAGAAGGCTTCCATCGCGTCGAGGTCGCGCCGGCCGACGGCCTCGAAGTAGGCGCGGGCGACGCTGGCGCTCTCGGTTGGCTCGGTGCTGACGGTCACGGCTCCAGGCTACTCCCCACGCAGCTGAGCGCGCTTGATCTTGCCGCTGTTCGTCTTCGGCAGCTCGTCAATGAACTCGACGATCCGCGGGGCCTTGTACGGGGCGGCCACCTGTCGGCAGTGGTCCTTGAGCTCGGCGACGAGCTCCTCGCCGGGCTCGCGGTCGCGGACGACGACGATCGCGCGGACGACGGCGCCGCGTTCGGGGTCGGGGGCGGCGACCGCGGCGGCCTCGACCACCGCTGGGTGCGACAGCAGGGCCGCCTCGACCTCGGTCGGCCCGATCCGGTAGCCGGAGGAGGCGATGATGTCGTCGTTCCGGCCCTGGAAGAAGAGGTAGCCGTCGTCGTCCTCGGAGACGAGGTCGCCGGTGCGCCACCACTCGCCGTCGAAGCGCTCGCCGTCGAGGTAGCGAGAGAAGAAAGTGGGGGAGGAGGCGGCGCGCAGCTGCAGCTCGCCATCCTCGATCCGGGTTTCGATCCCCGGCAGGACCTTGCCCATCGAGCCTTGGCGAACCGAGTCGCCGGCGAGGTTGCCGGTTACCTGCCCGGTCTCGGTCTGGCCATAGCCGTCGGCCGGCTCGAGGCCGGTTACGGCGGCGAAGGCGGCGATCGTGTCAGGGTCGAGCGGCTCGCCGGCGGAGACCATCCGCCGCAGCGTGGGGAGGGGGCGGAGCGTCGTCCGCCGCGCCAGCATCCGGTACTCGGTCGGTGCCTGGCAGAGGACGTTGACCCCGAGCGCCTCGGCGAAGTCGAGCCGCTCGGCGGGGTCGAAGCGGCCGTCGTGGATGACCGCGGCGGCGCCGGTCAGCCAGGGGGCGAGGAAGACGTTGCGGGCCGACTTCGACCATCCGGTCGCGGTCGTGCACCAGGCAAGCTCACCGGGGCGAGAGCCGAACCAGTGTGTCGCCTGGATCTCCTGCCCGAACAGGTAGCGGTAGGCGTGGACGACGCCGCGCGGGTCGCCGGTGGTGCCCGAGGTGAAGACGATCAGCGCCGGGTCCTCGGGCTCCATCGCCTCGACGGCGGCCGGCGTCTCCTGTGGGCGGTCCTCATCGAGGACGGCGGCAACTTCGGCCATGTCCATCGTCGGCACCCCGCCGGGCAGGTTGCCGAGCAGCGCTTCCTCACCGACGCAGAGTGCCGGGTTGGCGGCGGTGACCCGGTGCTCGAGGTCGTGGCCACGCAGCTGCGTGTTGCAGGGCAGCGCCACCGCGCCCATCCGCCAGCAGGCGAGCATCGAGAGTACCCACTCGATCCGGTTGCCGACAAGCATCATCACCACGTCGCCGCGCTTCACCCCGCGCGCCGCGAAGGCGCCGGAGAGTCCGGCCGAGCAAGCGATCAGTTCGCCGAAATACCAGTCCCGCCGGTTCCCCTCGGCGTCGATAGCAACAATCCCCAGCCGCGAAGCGGGCGAGCGTTCAAGCAGATCCTCGATCAGATTCACGACGAGCAGTCTGCCGGATCAACCGCGAGCGATTCGTGGGGAGGGTCCCGGCACCCCTCCCAAAACACTCAAAAGCGAGCGAAGCGAGCGGGTTTTGGGAGGGGTGCCGGGACCCTCCTGACAAACCCCTACCGCAATTCGCTGGAGCTCTTCCCGAGCAGCTGGCGAGCGACGATCAGCAGCTGGATCTGCTGGGTGCCCTCGAAGATGTCGAGGATCTTCGAGTCGCGGGCCCACTTCTCGAGCAACTCGTTCTCGCCGTAGCCGACGCTGCCGCAGAGCTCGACGCAGCCGAGGGTGACGTCGACGCAGGTGCGGCCGGCCTTCGCCTTCGCCATCGAGGCCTGCAGCGAGTTGGGCTTACCGTTGTCGGCCATCCAGGCCGCTTGCAGGGTCAGGAGCCAGGCCGCCTCGTAGTCGGCCTCCATCTCCAGGAAGCGCGCCGCCGCGGCGTGCTGGGAGAGGGCGGGGACGGCGTAGTCGACCTCGACCCCGGCGTTGGCCATCTGCTTGCGGGTCTCTTCCAGCGCCGCCCGGGTGACGCCGACCGCCATCGCGGCGACCAGCGGCCGGGTGTTGTCGAAGGTTTCCATCACGCCGGCGAAGCCCTTCTCCTTGACCTCGGGATCGCCGAGCAGCGCCTCTTTCGGCACCCGGCAGTCCTGCAGGGTGAAGTTGGCGGTGTCCGAGGCGCGGATCCCGAGCTTGTGCTCGAGCCGGTCGAGGTTCAGCCCCGGGTTGTCGCGCTCGACGATGAATGACTTGATCGCGGCCCGGCCTTTGGAGCGGTCGAGCGTCGCC
>DATIPC010000015.1:0-25440 GCA_035472395.1 Solirubrobacterales bacterium | reverse complement strand
GACTTTCTCCCCGAGCGCGCCGTTTTGCTTGAGGCGCTTCGATCCCGGGTAAGAGACCTTGACAATCGAAAGACTGCAAGGAAGAGGTCAAGATGGCTGATGACGTTCGCAACAAGGATGATGCCAAGGGGCGCCTCAAGGAAGCCGCTGGCAGCCTGACCGGCGACGATGACCTCAAGCGTGAGGGTAAAGTCGACAAGGCGACCGGGAAGGCCAAGGAGGGCGTCGACAGGGTGGCCGACAAGGTCAAAGAGACGTTCAAGCGCGACTAGCCTGTCGGTAAGCCGCGTGCCAGAGGGATGTCACAGCGGGCGGTGCGGTGCACACTGAATTTGGAACCCCCTGAAAGGTACTCCGCAGTTCCTGGGAGTTCGCGGCAGGGTACCCAGGTGTCAGTGCACCTGGTCGTAAACCCCCTAGGACACTCTGGGAGAATGCCACGCGATCCATGCACCATATTGGTGTAGGCAGAGCCGAGACGCCGATGGTAGACATTTAAGGCTCGGCTGGGGAGGCGCGAGCTCCCTCGGCAGGGCTGTCAATCCACGTCAGCGGGAAGGTTCGCGATGCCACTAGCGTCTCGGTTGCCCGACACCACCAATGCCCGATCCGCCGCCCTCTCTTCGGAGGGGCTTCAGGCGACGGCGGTGCCGTCGACCGGAGCGGGATCCCAGCGGGCCGCAGGCGTTTCGAAGGTGGCGTGGATCCCGCCCGATGGGATCGAGCATCTGGATTGGCTCGCAACCGGCCGCCGCCTTGGGGCGATCGGGCGTTGCAGCCAGTGGTGGATCGGGGATTGGATTCGGTACGGAACTGCAAGGTGGGGTGAAAAATATGCCGAGGCAGCTCGAGTCACAGGCTACGACGTGGCAAGTCTCAGAAATATGGCCTGGGTCGCGTCACGATTCAACTCCTCCCAACGCAGTGACAAGTTGACGTGGAGCCATCATGTGCTCCTGGCCCCGCTCGAGCAGGATGAGCAGGTCTACTGGTTGGGACGTGCCGTTGAGGAACGACTCTCGGTCGCCGATCTGAGGCAGGAGCTGCGTTCGTTGCGGGACCGCGCAAGCGAGTCATTCACCATCAAAGACGCCAAACCCGACCAGTCTGGCGATGTGGAGCCCGTATGCCCTCAGTGCGGCCATCGGTTGGATCAATCTGCAAGCTAGATCAGCCTCTATGGTAGGTCTGGCTGGTCGTACAAGTCTCAGCGTGGATCGTGGGAGCCTCACGCCACTTGAGCGCCTCGAAGCTCTGTGCGATCAGGGCTCTCTCGAACTGATTCGATCTGGTGTCGTGTCACACGGGCTTGGCGCAACAGCTCGACCTGGAGACGGAGTGGTGGCAGGATTCGGGCGCGTCGAAGAAAAGCCCATCGCCTGCGTGGCCCAGGACGCAGGGGTGCTCGGCGGTTCTCTCGGGGTTGCTCATGCAGATTCGATCACGCGGGTTTTGCAACTGGCGGGTCGCCAAAGGGTGCCGGTGGTCAGCTTCATCGAGTCCGGAGGAGCACGGATTCAGGAGGGTGTGGCTGCCCTCTCGGGCTACAGCCGCATCTTCCGCCGGAACGTGCAGCTCTCCGATCTGGTTCCCCAAATCTCGATCATTGGGGGCATCGCGGCCGGCGGTGCTTGCTACTCGCCTGCGCTCACCGATTTTGTCGTTATGACAAAGGAGGCGGCGATGTTCCTCACTGGGCCCGCAGTGGTGAATGAGGTGACTGGAGAAGAGGTAGGTATTGATGATCTGGGCGATCACGAAGTGCATTCCCGCAACGGCATCTGCGACTTCGTTGTCGAAAGCGATCATGCTGCTGCACAGATAGCGCGGACGCTATTGGGCCATCTTCCCCAGCACGTTGGGGCCGCAAGCCCGAGGGCGATTGCCACGGAACCCGAGTTTCAGGATCCAGGCGAGCACGTCCCGCGCGCATCGCGAATGGTCTACGACGTGCGCGCGGCCGTCGCCGGGATCGTCGATGCCGGCTCCTTGCTGGAGCTTGCACCCCGGTGGGCACGCAGCATCATGGTTGGCTTCGCACGGCTTGGTGGACGATCCGTTGGCGTAGTCGCGAACCAGCCCCGCTATCTCGGCGGCGTGCTTGACAGTGAGTCCTCGCAGAAGGGCGCAAGGTTTGTCGAAACCTGCAATAGGTTCGGCATTCCTCTGATCGTGCTCGTTGACACGCCTGGGTTCATGCCCGGAGTGAAACAGGAGAAGGCGGGCGTGATTCGCTTCGGCGCGATGCTCGTGCGGGCTTTTGCGGCGGCGACGGTGCCCCGCGTGACGGTCATCCTGCGTAAGGCGTATGGCGGCGCGTTCATCGCGATGAATTCGAAGGACCTGGGGGCGGACCTTGTGTTCGCCTGGCCACAGTCCGAGATCGGTGTGATGGGCGCACAGGCAGCGATTGGAATCATCCACAGGCGTGAGCTTGCGGGCGCCGCGGACAGCATTGCAAGACAAAAGGCCTTGGCCAGCGACTATGCCCAGGAGCATCTCGGCGCGGATGTCGCGGCGGCAGGCGGCTTTGTCGATGAGGTGATCGAGCCGTATCAAACCCGTGCACGGCTCGCCGGGGCACTCGATGTGATGGCGGGCCGCGCGAGATGATGATGGTCCGTACCTTTGGCTGACGGTAAATTATTTGCGGTCAGCGACCTGCACGTTGACCATCCCGCGAATCGCGAGGTAGTTGCACAACTCCAGCCGGAGTCAGATCGGGATTGGTTGGTTGTCTGCGGCGATGTGGCCGACGCTCCTGCCGACGTCGAGTGGGCGTTGGGTTCGCTTCGTGAACGCTTTGCGAAAGTGATCTGGGCGCCGGGGAACCATGAGCTGCTGACGCACCGCAACGATTCGTCGCAGCTACGGGGAGAGGGGCGGTATCAGTATCTGGTCGAGCTGTGCAGGAGGAATGACGTTCTCACGCCGGAGGATCCCCATCCGGTTTGGAATGGTGAGGGTGGGATGGTGCGGATTGCGCCCCTCTTCCTTCTCTATGACTACACGTTTGGTAGCAATCTGGCGCCAACGAGGGAGGAGGCGCTCCGGCAGGCGTACGCTGCGGGCGTCGTCTGTGTCGATGAGTTTCTCCTTCACCCCGATCCGTACCCGAGTCGGCAGGCTTGGTGCGATGCGCGTGTTCGGGATGCCGAGCGGAGACTTTCGATTGGCGATCCGGCACTTCCAACTGTTCTCGTCAACCACTTCCCGTTGATCGCTGAGCCGACGCGGGTCCTGCGGCATCCGGAGTTCGCGCAATGGTGCGGAACGGTCAAAACGGCGGACTGGCATCGGCGCTTCCGTGCGATCGCTGCCGTCTATGGCCACCTCCACATACCTCGAACCACCTGGCACGACGGCGTTCGCTTCGAGGAGGTCTCACTGGGCTACCCGCGCGAGCGGCGCTATCGGGCTAGCTGGTCGTTTGCTCCAAGACAGATCCTTCCCGAGGTATCCCATGCTTGAACAGATTTCCACGCCGCAGCAAAGGCCGAACTGGCTGGTGGCTATTGCTGACCCAGTGCGCCTGAAAATCGTGCGAACACTCAGCCAGGTTAACGACGCCACCGCAGCTGACCTGGCAGCCAGAAGCCAGATCAGCGATCAGACATTGCGCCGGCACCTCGATGCCTTGGAGGCGTCAGGCGTGATTCAGGTGCGGCCCGGCGAGAGCGATGGTGAGACGCCCGGCCGCCCGCCAGCGCGATTCAGCCTTTCGCCCGATGTTCGCGAGAGCGTCTGTTCGGTCTTCGGCAGTTCGGCTTAGCCGTGCCGTGGCATCGACTGGTATTTCCGGCCAGGGTCGCTTTCCGGCCGCCGGAGGTCAAGTAGGTTGACGGGCTGATACTTTGGTACTAGCGTGTGTATAGAGATGTGAGGATGATGACAGGGGGGGTTTCTGTTGCGGGGCCGTGCGTTGTGCCTGCCTAGAACCTGGCGCGGTTCCCGGTGAGCCGCCTCCGTGAACCCGACTCGCTCGAGGCGATTCAGTCCGAGCTCGTCGCTCGACTGCGGGAGCGATCGTCTGAGATCGAAGAGGCGGTCTTTGCTCGCGTTCGGGCGCTGACCGAGCCCACGGGCGAAGAAGACCCGGACTACGTCGCCGGACTGCGAGCGACCATCGATGAGGTTCTGGCCTTCTTCTTCGCCCACATCGAGAAGGGTGAGGAATGGACCGAGCCGATCCCGTCAATGGCGGCTACGCAGGCACGCCGCTCGGCTCGCAGCGGCGTGCGGCTGGACACCGTGCTGCGGCGCTACGCGGCCGGGGACAGGCTGCTTGGCGAGTTCATCATGGACGAAGCCGACCGCTTTCCGAGTGGGGCGTTGCGAAAAGTCATGAGGGCCCAGGGGCCACCGGTCGATCGTCTGATGGCGGCCGTTGCGGCCGAGTACATGGACGAGCTTGGGCGGATGAAGCGCTCGCCGGCGCAACGGCTTACGGAACGAGTGCAGCGGCTGGTTGCGGGCAGCAGCCCCACGGACGTCGGGGAACTCGAATACGCATTCGATGCCTGGCATCTGGGCATGATCGCCAAAGGCGCCAAAGCAGAGTCGGTGCTGCGCGCTGCGGCGACGCTGCTCGATTGTCAGGTCCTGGCCGTTCCGCGCGGAAATGGGCTTGTGTGGGCTTGGCTCGGCGCTCGTCAGCAGCTCGCGATCCCCGACCTCGAGCGCGCACTGTCCCGCGGGGTCTCAGCGGAGATCTCGGTCGCGGTTGGAGAGCCGCGCAAAGGCATAGACGGGTGGCGCTTGACGCACCATGAGGCAAAGGCGGCATTGGAGGTAATGCTGCGCAAGCCGCAGCAGCTCACGCGCGCCAGTGACGTCATCCTCCTCGCAGCGGTGCTCCGAGATGACGTGCTTGCCAAGTCGCTGTTCGAGACCTACCTCGCGCCCCTCGAGGGGCATGGCGATTCGGGAGCGGTCCTTCGTACAACCCTTCGTGCTTACTTCTCCGCGGGGCTGAACGCGGCAACGGCTGCCGCGGCGCTGGGGGTAGACCGGCACACAGTCCAACGGCGGCTGCGCAAGGTCGAGGAGGCGCTCGGCCGGCTCTTGCCGGACTGTCATACCGAGCTGGTGGTGGCGTTGAGCCTGGAGGAGCTTGAAGGCGAGGTCGGGCTCGGCCGCTTGTCAGTCGCCAGCTGACGTTCCTTCGTCCTCGACCTCGACCTCATGCAGCGCGTGGGAATCAACGTCGTAGACGAAGCCGCGAACCAGGTCGCGATGGGGGAGGAAGGGGGAGCGGCGGATGCGCAGGACCGACTGGCGGACGTCGGCGTCGACGTCGACGAAGGACTCGATCGCGAAGGCGGGGGCGATCCCGGTTGCCTCTTGCAGCTCGGCACGGAATCCGTCGTCGCTGATCTTCTGCATGCCGCAGTCGGTGTGGTGGACGATCATCACCGCGCGGGTACCGAGGCGACGTTGGGAAACGGCCAGCGAGCGGATCACGTCGTCGGTGATCACGCCGCCGGCATTGCGCAGTACATGCGCCTCGCCGTCTCCTAGGCCGAGCGCCGCGAAGACGTCGAGTCGCGAGTCCATGCAGGTGACGATCGCCAGCTGCCGAGCCGGTTGCACGTCGAGGTGCTTGGCAGGAAGCGATCCGGCGAAGCTCCGGTTGTTCGCAAGCAGCTCGTCGATGATGCCCATCGAGCGCCACCCTAGCTGCTCAGCCGAGCAGCTCGTCGAAGCGCCGGGCCGCGCGGCTGGGGAGGATCAGCTCGCCGTTGCGATGCAGGAGACCGACAGCATCGAGGTCCCGCACGGCGCGCTCGATTGCGTCACGCTGGCCGAAGTCATCGGCCGCTGTCGCAATTTCCCGCACGAGCTCGCCTAGGGTGAGCTGGCCAGGATGGATGGCCAGCAACTGGCACAGCACGACAGCCTCGATAGCCGCATCGTCGTCGGCGGGGTGTCGGATGTCGTCCATGGTCTCCTTCACGGCCTCCTGTATAAGGGCGCTGGACGCCAATCTCTCCCCCCTCACGGGGCCTACGAAGACTGCTCCTCGTCCCCCTCGAGGATTGCCCGGACCCAATCCGGCACTGCCGCGCGGCGATAGAAATGCTGCGTCGAGCCCCCGGCCTCTCGCTCCGACGCCGATTGCAGTGCTTTGAATTCCGCCAGCACCCGCACGTGGTAGGCAACTGAGCTGAGTGGCTCCCCCAGCTCCTTGGCCAGCTCACTGGGGCTCGCTTTCCGTCCATCGGACATCAGCTGCAGGATCTTCCGCCGCAGCGGGTGCCTGACCGCCGCGAGGAGACCATGGTTGTTGCCGCGGCCCTTGCCCTTGCCGCGTCGCCTCTTTTTGCCGCCCTTGGAGCTCGCCATTCGAGAGACCCAGTATAGAGGAGATGAAATATTCTGTCTGCAAACCTCTTGTCTGCGCCGAAGAGTGTGCAGCCGTGCGCCTTTGAGTGCCGGCGCAGCGCCGCTCAAACGCCCTCGCGGACGCCACCCATCTCGCTGAAGACGGCCGTGACGCCACCGTCTTCGCGTTGCTCGTCGGCGATCACGTGGGAGACAGCGTTGATCAGTGCCAGGTGCGTGAAGGCTTGCGGGAAGTTGCCTAGGTGGCGACCGCTGGTCGCCTCCAGCTCCTCGGCGTAGAGATCGAGCCAGCCGGCTGCCTCGAGCAGTCGCTCGCAGAGCGCTCGCGCCTGCTGTGGCTCGCCGATCTCCGAGAGCGCCGAGACCAGCCAGAAGGAGCAGATCAGGAAGGTGCCCTCCTCGCCGCTGAGGCCGTCGTCGGTTTCATCCACCTTGTAGCGAAGGACGAGGCCGTGTTCAGTCAGCTCGCCGGCGATTGCGTTGACGGTGGCGCAGATCCTCGGATCGTCGGGGGGCAGGAAGCGCAGCAGCGGGATCAGCAGCAGCGAGGCATCCAGCGCGTCGGTGTCGTAGTGCTGCCGGAAGACCCCGTCGCGGACGCCGCGCTCGAGGATCTCGGCGTGGATCTCATCGGCCTTCTCGCTCCACTCCGCGGCGAGCTCGTCGAAGCCGGCCCAGCGGGCGAGGCGGGCACCTCGGTCGACGGCGACCCAGATCATCAGCTTCGAGGAGACGTAGTGCCGGGGCTCGCCGCGCGACTCCCAGATCCCCTGGTCGGGGTGGGGCCAGGCGGCGATCGCCGCCTCGACCTGTTCGCGGATCAGTTTGCGGTCGGCCGGCGTGCCCGAGCCGCGCAGTGCTTTTTCGTGCAGGTAGATCGAGTCGAGCAACGCTCCCCAGACGTCGTTCTGGCGCTGATCGTAGGCGCCGTTGCCGATCCGCACCGGGCGCGCTCCGCCGTAGCCGTCGAGGTGGTCTAGGGTGCTCTCGGTCAGCTCCTTCTCCCCACCGATGCCGTACATGATCTGCAGGTGCGGATCTTCGCGGCAGACGCCGAGCACGAAGCGCATGAAGTCGCGAGCCTCCTGGTCGAAGCCGAGGGTGTGCAGGGCCCAGAGGGTGAAGGTCGAGTCGCGGATCCAGCTGAAGCGGTAGTCCCAGTTGCGTTCGCCGCCAGGGGTCTCCGGGAGCGAAGTGGTCGGCGCCGCGAGGATTGCGCCGGTCGGCGCGTAGGTGAGGCCCTTGAGGACGAGCGCCGAGCGCTGCAGATGAATGCGCCAGGGGTGGTCGGGGAAGTCGCCGTCGCGTAGCCACTTGCGCCAGAAGTCTTCGGTCGAGTCGAGGCGCTCGAGCGCCTCCGGGGCGCTGCGCGGGCCGCCCACGTCGTTGTCGCCCCAGGTCACGGCGCAGAAGCCCGTCTCGTCCTCGCGCAGCTTCACCGTGCCCCGGACGGCGCCGTCCTCGATCGAGAGCTCCATGTCGCTGGTCAGGCAGAGCGCGACCCCGTCGCCACCGCTGGCGGTTGCTTCGCCGAGCTCGCCGCCGCTCCAGGAGGCACCTTCGGCACCGTAGGCGAAGCGCGGCAGGCACTCCATCTCGAGCTCGACCTCACCGTCGATGCAGGTCATCGTCCGCAGCAGCGAGTGGTCGGACTCGTGCTCCGTCTGCGGCCGCGAGCCCGGGCCCGCCTGCTCTACCCAGTCGCCGATCGTGAGGGCATCGTGGATCACCACCCAGCCGCTGTCGGTCACCCAGGTCGTCTCGATCACCAGCGTCCCGGGCTCGTAGCGGCGGCTGATTGGCACGACCACATTCCGCGGCGCCAGCTTGAAGTGACCGGCGCCGCGGTCGAGCAGCGCTGCGAAGGTGCTGGCGGAATCGAAGCGGGGCAGGCAGAGCCACTCGACCGAGCCGTCGTAGGAGACCAGGGCGCTGGTGTGACAGTCGGAGAGGAAGCCGTAGCTGCCGATCGGGGGAAAGCGGTTTGGACCGGCGCTCACAGAGGTGCCAAGCTACCACCGTGAGCATCCTCTTTGCCCACGTGACCGGCGCCTTCGTGCCGATCGAGGTGATCCCGATCACCGTCGCCGGCGTCCTCTACTGGCACCGCGTGATGGCGCTCTCCTGGGACGGCCGCCAGGTGCCGCTCTGGCGCCAGCTCTGCTTCGGCGCCGGCCTGTTGACGATCTCGATCGCCCTTTTCAGCCCGATCGGCCACATCTCCGACGAGTTGGTGCTTGCCCATATGGGAGAGCACCTGCTGATCGGCGACATCGCCTCGCTGCTGCTGGTGCTCGGACTGACCCGCTCGCTGCTGCAGCCGCTGCTCGCGATCCGGATCTTCAACCGGCTCCAGATCCTCACCCATCCGGCCGTCGCCTTCCCGCTCTGGGCGGTCAACCTCTTCTTCTGGCACGTACCCGCCATCTACCAGGACGCCTACGGAGCGGCGCCGATCCACGCCCTCGAGCACACCACCTTCCTCTTCTTCGGCTGCCTGATGTGGATGCCGATCTTCGGCCCCCTGCCCAAGCCGCAGTGGTTCGGCGCCGGCTGGAAGGTCGGTTACGTGATCGGCGTGCGCTTCACCGGCGCGATCCTCGGCAACGTGCTGATGTGGTCGGGGACGGTGCTGTACCCGATCTACGCGCCGGGCGAGCGCTACTGGGGGATATCGCCGATCGCCGATCAGAGCACCGCCGGCGTGATCATGATGGTGGAGGGGACCTTCCTCGCGCTCGGGGTGCTGGCCTGGGTCTTCTTCGAGGTCGCCCGCGAAGGGACCGAAAAGCAGCACCTGCTCGACCTGGCCCGGGAGCGGGGGGTCGAGCTCGACGAGCGCCGGGCCCAGCGCGCCGTCGCCGCCGGCCACGGGGCGCTGCTGGAGGAGCGGCTCACCGCCGCGGGCAATGACTAGGACCGGGGCCTGGCTCGTGACCGGCCCGCTCGGGCGCGGCCTGTCCTTCGCGATCGACTTCGCAGCAGCGGTGCGCAAGGGGCTGCTGCGCCGCCCGCGATAGGGTCCCGCGCCGATGCAGCCAACCGTCTCAGAGCTTCCAGGCTCGCGCGTCAAGGTCGAGGTCGAGGTCCCGGCCGCTGACGTGGAGCGCGCCGTCAACCGCGCGGCTCGCTCCCTGGCGCGGGAGATGCGGATGCCGGGCTTTCGCAAGGGCAAAGCACCGCCGTCGCTGGTGATCCAGCGCGTCGGCTTCCCCGCCGTGCTGGAGGAGGCGATCCGCGAGGCGCTCCCCGAGTGGTACGAACGGGCTCTGCTTGGCTCCGGCATCGCCCCGGTCGGCGACCCCAGCGTCGAGGTCGTCTCGACTCCCGAGGCGGAGGGCGAGCCGCTCGCCTTCGAGTTCGAGATCGGCGTTCGGCCCAAGGCGACGCTCGGTGAGTACAAGGGCCTCGAGGTGGGGCGGGCCGAGGCAGAGGCACCGATGGAGTTCGTCGACCGCGAGGTCGAGCGGGTCCGCGAGGGCTTCGCCAAGCTGGAGCCGGTCGAGCGGGTTGCGGCCGACGGCGACGTGCTGCTGGTTGACTTCGAGGGCCTGCTCGACGGCAAGGCCTTCGAGGGCGGCAAGGCGAGCGACTACCTGCTGGAGCTGGGCGGCGGCCAGCTGATCGAGGGCTTCGAGGAGCAGCTGGCGGGCGTCGGCGCAGGCGAGACGCGCAAGGTCGAGGTGACCTTTCCCGACGACTACCAGGCCGAGCAGCTGGCCGGCGAAGACGCGGTCTTCACGGTCGAGATCAAGGAGGTGCGGGAAAAGGTGCTGCCCGACCTCGACGATGACTTCGCCTCCGAGGCCTCGGAGTTCGACACCCTGGATGAGCTGCGCGCCGACATCGCCGAGCGACTCTCCGAGGCGGTCGGTCAGCGCACCGAGCAGGACTTCCGCGTAGCCGCAGTCGATGCGGCGGCAGCGTCGTCGACCGTCAGCCTGCCCGATGAGCTGGCTACCGCCCGGGCGGAGGAGCGTTGGGAGCGGGTCGAGCGCCAGCTCGCCCAGCGCGGCATGAGCCCCGACTCCTACTTGCAGATGCAGGGCAAAACCCGTGAGCAGGTGATCGAGGAGTCGAAGCCCGATGCGGAAGCGGAGCTGAAGCGCGAGGCGGTGCTGGCGGCGATCGCCGAGGCAGAGGCGATCGAGGTCACCGAGGAGGAGATGGTGGAGGCGCTGGCCCACACCGCCGAACACGAGCGGACCACCCCGGAGAAGTTGCTGAAGCGACTGCAGGAGAACGGCCGCGACGCGATGATCCGCGAGGACATCCGCATCCGCAAGGCGATCGACCTGGTCGCCGAGTCGGCGAAACCGATCCCGATCGAGCAGGCCGAGGCGCGCGAGAAACTGTGGACTCCGGAGAAGGAGCGAGAGGAGGCGGGATCGCTTTGGACGCCCGACTCCGAGTGACGGCAGCACGCCTGGCGCCTTCTATAGAGTGGCGGCCATGAGTCCTCTGGTTCCGATGGTGGTCGAGCAGACTTCGCGCGGCGAGCGCGCCTTCGACATCTACTCGCGTCTGCTGGGCGAGCGGATCGTCTTCCTCGGCACGCCCGTCACCGAGGACATCGCCAACCTGATCGTCGCCCAGCTGCTGCACCTGGAGTCCGAGGACCCGGACAAGGACATCAGCATCTACATCAACTCCCCCGGCGGCTCCGTCTATGCCGGCCTGGCGATCTACGACACGATGCAGTTCATCAAGCCCGACGTGCAGACGATCTGCGTCGGCATCGCGATGAGCATGGGCGCGCTGCTGCTTGCCGGTGGCGCCGACGGCAAGCGAATGTCGCTGCCCAACTCGAAGATCCTCATCCACCAGGTCTCATCCAGCTTCCAGGGCCAGGCGACCGATATCGAGATCCACGCCAAAGAGATCATCGACGTGCGCAAGCGCCTCGACGAGATCCTCGCCAAGCACACCAAGCAGCCCCTCGAGAAGGTCGCCAACGACACCGACCGCGATTACTTCATGAGCGCGGAGGAGGCGAAGGAGTACGGCGTCGTCGACCGCGTGATCGAGCACCACTGAAGCGCCCGCTTCTTCTCGCCCTCGTTCTCCTCGCTGCAAGCGCCGCCCCCGCGGCGGCCCGGACCTCCAGCGGCGACGGAGCTACTGCCTTCTACGCCCACGTCTTCCCGGTCCAGGGGCCGCACGGGACCCGTGGCTTCATCGGCGAGTTCGGGGCGCCGCGCAGCGGCGGCCGCACGCACGAAGGCTTCGACATCGTCGCCGCCTGCCGCACGCCCTTGGTCGCCGCCGCGACCGGGCGGGTACTGCGCGCCGGCTACGACCCCGTTCTAACCGGGTCTGAATTGTTTCCCGCTTGAACAAGCGGTTCACGTCGCAGCACAGGGCGGCAGGACTCGTCGAATCCCTTGATCGCGTGGGCGCTCGGGACCGGCTCGATCCAGCGCTGGCCTTCTATCGGGTCGTCGTCCAGGTGAACGTCGGTGATTTCAGGCTCCCGCGGCTCCCATCCCCAGCCGTCCTTCCTCGGGGCGGCGACCATCCCCTCGCGGCGTAGGACGAAGGCATCGAATTGCCGGACGAGAACGGCGCGCACGGCCTCGATGCCCTCGGCGTCCGTGATCTCTCCGGCTATGGCGCTGCGCACCTGAGCTAGTTCCTCGACAACCTCGGCCTCGGTGGCGAGGAAATCGGCGTCAGCTTCGACTTGCGCGAACTGGTCGCGCAGTCGGTCGCGGTTGGCCTCGGCCGCCTCGCCTTCGGCAGCGAGCTTCGTCTTGATCCGATTCCAGTCGTCAACGTCGAGCCGCCCGCTGATGTAGTCGCGCTCGATCCGCGCAACCGCGGCAGCAGCCTCGGCCGCCTCGCGTTCGGCGACGTTGAGCAGCGCCCCGACCTCGGCGAGCTTGTGGTCGCGGGCTTTGCGCAGTTGTTCGCGGGTCGCTTCAACGTCGAGGGCGACGTGGGTGAAGTAGTCGAAGACGGCGCTGTCAACCTCGGCGCGCTTGACCGTCGGCATCGAGCAGCTTGCGGAGTCGCGCAGCCGGGCAAAGCAGCGATAGCGCTCCCGCCCGCCTCGTTCGGTGCGCGGGACCATCGCGGCCCCGCACTCGCAGCGAAGAAGCCCCCGCCTGAACAGATGCGAACCGGCAGGTGACCGCCCTCGGCTGTACGAGGGTGACTTCGCCGCCATCATCGTCTGCACGGCCTCCCATTTGTCGCGCTCGATGATCCGCTCGTGGTCGGCCTCGACAAACTCGGTGCCCTTGCGCCCGCCCTGACGAACCAGGCCGGTGTAGAGAGCGTTCGCAAGCATCTGCCGAACCGTTGACGAGTACCACTTGCCGCCGGTCGCGGTCGGCACCTTGTCGCGCGCCAGGTCGCGCGAGATCCCTAGCTGCGTGCGCCCGGCCAGGTACTCGTCGTAGATGCGGACGACGATCACGGCCTCGGCGGGGATGACCCGGACCTCTCGCGGCGTGTCGCGGCCGGGTTTTTGTTTCCGCAGAAGCTCGTAGCCGAGCGACCGGCTGCCGCCGATGTTGCCTCGCTCGCGGCTTCGTCGGTGCCCTTTTTTGACCTTGCTTGCCAGCTTCTTCACGTACAGGTGGCTTTGGTCGCCCGCGGCTGCCGCTGCCGACAGGCTCGTAAAGGTCTCCGGTTCTTCCACCGATGCCAGGGCGAATCCCTCGGTAAGCGCCTCGATTGCAATCTCGACTAGGTGGCGGGCGTCTTTGACGTTTCCCCGCGCAAGCCGGTCGGGACTCTGGACGCCGATCGTCGCGCCCTTCTCCTTTGCCAATCGGATAGCCGCCTCAAGTTCCCGGCCTCGGTTGCCCTTGTAGGCGCTGACGTTTTCCTCTGAGAAGACGGCAATAACCTCGCGCCCCTCGTCCTCGAACATCTCGCGCACGTCCTCGATCTGCTCTCCGATGGAACCGCCTTCGTCGGGCGACGACTTTGCGGCGTAGACGATCCCGAGCAGGTTGTCGTCGTGGCTCATTCGCCGCCGCCTTCCCGCTGCCGCAACTCGGCAAGGGTGATGCCGAGGGCTTCGGCCTCGTCGCGTTCGTGGGCCTCGGTCGCTTCGGCTGCCTGCGCTTCGTCTTCGGTGTGAACCCAGGCTTGCTCGCGCTCGCGCTCGGGGGCGCTAGGTTGAGAGTGCATCAGGGTGTCCTCCTGTTGCCGTGCCGGGAGCGTTGCTGCGCTGCCCGGCCTTTTTGTCAGTGAGCGCCGACGATAGGGCTCATCACCGGCAGCATCGAGGGGCAGCCCGGATCGCCCCGGCAGGGGGACAGAGGGACGAAGTGCGGTGCCGCAGGGGGTCATGCTGCGACCTCGGCCCGTTGTCCGGCGCGCTCGCTGCCCGAGCCGGAGCGGTGTGGGTGATCCTGCGCTCATGCTGTCCCCTCCGTCAGTGGCGCGCTGGCGACCGTGCGCTCGGCGGCGGCTATTGCCTCATCAAGCTCGGCGAGCAGGCCCGCGAGAACCGGATCGGTCGGCGCGGCCGCTTCGGCCTCGGCAAGTAGCTGTGCCCGCTGCTGCTCAGAGGGCGAGGCGGTCATAACGGAAGGTGCGGGGTCGATGCATCGGCGGTTTCCCAGATTCGGTGGCCCCGTTGTGCGCCTGAGCCGGTGCGCCCTTCCGTGTCCCTTGAAGGTAGCAACCCAGCCCCCTTCACCTCCAACGAGAAACGCCCCCTCGCGGGGGCGCTTGCTCGGAATCTAGGGGTCCGCCGAGACCCTTCCGTTCGTGAAACGAGCGTACACCAGCGGCACCGTCCCGCCAGGGCTACGAGGGCGGCTCGGCTAGAGCTTTGGCACGGTCGAGGTAGAGGCGCTGCTCGACGCTTTCAAGGCGGCGTTGGATCGCTGCTGCGTGGGTCGAAATGTCGATGCCCTTCGCCTCTGCCATGCGCTCTAGGAGGGTGAGCCGCTCGGCTAGATCCATGCCCTCGAAGGTAGCGAGGTAGCCCTCGCCTGCGGGCCTACTCGATCCCGGCGAACAGATCAGCGGGCGGCGGGCGGCCACCTTCGGCTGCCCTCGGTGAACCGCCCGCCGGGGTGCGGGGCACCGGGCAACCATTCGATGCCGTCGAAGAAATCGCCCGGATCGACTTCAAGCGCCCCGGCCAGTTTGGCGACGGTATCGACGCGGGCGAGCCGGTGCCCACGCTCCAATAGTCCAATCTCGGTGCGGTGCAGCGTGGCCCTGATTGCGGTCTGTTCTTGGGAAAGGCCCGCCCGCCTGCGAAGACGGACGAGGTTGGCTCCGAACTGTTCGGCGACGTTCAATCCTCGGCCGCCACGAAGTTGCCGCGCCGGTAGTCGCCTGGCCGCCAAGTGATCCCGACGAGCAGATCGTCGGTCTCGACTTCCAGCGCGAACTTCAACTTGATGAGGGTGTCGATGCGGGCAATGCGCAGGCCGCGCTCCAACTGGCTGATCTCCGTGCGGTGGACTGACGCGCGCACCGCTATCTCGTCCTGGGAGAGGCCGGACTGTTTGCGGACGCGAACGAGGTTGTCGCCGAACTGAGCGGCGATATCGACCACCGCCATTACGCGCCCCCGACCTGAGCCAGCAACCCGTGAACCGCGTCATGCTCGGTCGTCGTTTTCTCGTATTCGTTCTCGTCGTCAATCGTCGCTGCAATCTCCGCGAGCGCTTCGCGGTGAGCGTCCGTGGCGCGCAGGGTGTACGTCTCCAGCGCGGCGAGGAAGTCGTCGAAGATCGCGGCTTCGGCGAGACGTTTCTCGTTGCGGGGTGAGGCAGGCTCAAGCTCTGCATCGGCCCGCCTGCCCTCGACCACCGCCTCAAACCACGACCGAAGTGAGGCTTTGTGGGCGGGCGGTATGACTAGGCGAATCGGCGCGCCCTCAGATGGCTCGGTCAAGGTGCTGCTCCCTTCCGTTAGGCCGGTGCAGCGAGGGCGAGGGGCGAGGTAGCCTTATCCGCGCGCCGGGCTGCTTCCGGCGTCAGGGGGCGGGCCGCTACAACGGTGCCGCCCCCGCTCAGTTGTCGGTGAGCGCGAGCGTAGGGAGGACGCTGCCGACGAGCAACTCGGGGCATTCCGGCCGAGCCGGTTCCTACCGTTGCCTCGGTGGACGAGCACGAACCACAGAGGGGTCAGGGTCAAGCGGAAACCGCGGCTGCGCTGCGAGAGGTTGCCGAGGCTCTCCGCGGCCAGGGCCACGACCGCATGATGGACGCGGCGTTCACCGAAGTACAGAAGATGTTCAACGCAACGCCCGAGGAAATACGGCTGGCGCTCGAAGCGCGGCGAGCGCGGCGGGCCGAAATTCAGTCCTGGGTCGCCATCGCCGTCGCGGTTATCGCCGTGATCGTTACCGCGCTGAATTGAGAGTCGCGCCCGCGCCTGCCCAGTTGTCCGGCTACTGCTCGAACGAGGACAGCAGCCCGCCTTCGCGCCCGAAGGCTCGCGCCGCTTCTCCGGCAAGCGCAGCGATCTCGCCCTCTTGAATCGGCAAGGTGATGTCTCCCTCAAAGGGCACCTGGCCTGCGCCTCGCGCCATGCCTCCCTCGTCCTCGATCCGCATCAGGTTCCCCATCCCGTACATCCAGATGTGGCAGGTAGCGCGCCCCAGCACCGCGCCCCGTTCGAGTACCTGCGCCGGAGCAGCGATCAGCGGCGCGACGTAGAGATCGCCGAACCCCTTGACGGTCAGGGGCGGGCACCAGTCCTGATCGTCCCGCTGAGCGAACGCGGTAGACGCCCCGACAAGCCCAACTGCATCGACAGCGAGCCGAGCAGGCCCGGCGAGACTCAGACCTACTTCGGTCTTCGGCGCCCGGTCGTCGCCCATCCGAGCCTGTAGCCAGAACCCTTGGGAGTGGGGGTGAACTTCGATCTGATCCGAGCCGGTCAAGTCGGTCATTGCCTCCTGGCCGAGCGCAAGCGCCGCGGCACTTCGCGCCCATCCCTGAAAGCGCCCCGAGAGCGTGTGGGGGGCGAGCCGGACGCTCATCAACGGACTACCGGAGTGCGGCACAAGGCCCCCTACGGCGCGCGCGAACTGGACGCCGATCCCGCTGTTGCCGAGAGGAATGTCGTTGCGTGGCTTAAGCAGATCGGCAACCCGCGCCCGGCTCTGCTCGCCGCGTTCGACCAAGGCCCGTAGGGCTTGCTGGTTCTCGATGGGGGCGGGGCGATAGATCGGGTCCGGGCGTTTGTCCTGGGCGACCCCGCGGACATAGATCGCCCCGTCGCTCAAGATGTGCGGGGTGTCCGCGGACTCGTAGACCCGGATCATCAGCACGGCCTTGTCGTCGCCGAGGTCGAAGGTTCGGGCCTCGAAGGGTGGCATCGGATCAACGAGAGGGCCGAGGCGGTCGCGCACGGCGTCAACGGGCGAGGCAGCCTTGACGATCCAGTCCGGCAGCGGGCCGATGGGCTTCCCCTTGTTGACGTTGAGGATTACCCAGCCGCCGAGCTGGTTGGCGAAGGAGGCCACCGCCTTTGCTAGTTGCCGGTCGGGTTCGGCGCCCTTGTGCTCTACGAACAGAGTCTCGTCCAGCCCGAGCATTCGCTCGATATCGGCGACCTTCACATCGGCCCCGGCCATGTCTCGGAAGCTGGCACCCCGCATCGGCCGAATCTATCGGGCGTCCGGGTAAGGCCGCATGATTTACGGGCGTGATCGAAGTCGGCTATCGACCCTGGTTGGTCCGGTGCATCGGCCTGGTGTTGGTGACGCTGATGCTCGTCGTCGTCGCGGAGCAGGGCGTGCGCAAGCTCGACCTGACGGACGACACGCCGCGCGTCACCCTGCCGCTGCCCGATCAGTTCTTCTCGCCTTGGAGCCTGGTCGATGCCCGGATACCGAAGCCGGGGGGCGGGCCGACGCCGCCCCTTGGCCCTCTGCGCGCAGGCCCGACCGCCGCCGGAAGCGCGGCCGTGCTGCCGGAAGTCGGCGGCGAATACGAGCGCTGGCTTGAAGCGCGGCTGAGGGAAGGCGACTAGGCGCCCTGCCCCAACTCGGTGCGGAGGGCGTCGAGCAACTGCTGCACGTTGGGGGTGAGCGGCGAGCGGGCGCGTTTGCCCTGGTGCGCGGGGATGAACGAGGGTTCGCGGCCGACGAGGCTGTCGGGGTGAAGCGCGCGCCGGAAGAACTGCACCTCGCGGCTGCGGATCAACGCGGCTTCGATGGCGTCGAAGTGCGCAGCGCTGTCGTCGCCGACCGTCGCAAGCTCGGCGTCTGCGGCCTCGACCAGCACCGGCAGCGAGTCGCGGACCACGGTGACGTACTCCAACGCGGCGCGGTGTACGACCTCGGCGTGGGCGGTCACGGCGCGTTGCGCCTCTGCGAGCCGTTCCTCGGCTTTCGGCAGCGTCGGCTTCGGCGTGGCCTTGCCCTCGGATGCGGCATCGACGGCGGCGCCCTGATCGACGGCGCGCGCACCGTCTACGCCCTCATGGGCGGCGCGGACGGCGCCCCGCGCCTCGGCGGCCTTCGCCTGCGCGTCGGCAAGCGCCCGGCTGCGCTCGGCAACGGCGGGCGGGACCAAGCCCTCTAGCGACGCGGGCAGCGGCTCGGCGCTCACGGCGCGCACGCCCTTGGTGCGGGTGGGGGTTGCAGTCTCGGGCATCGCTTCGTCTCCTTCGTCAGCCTCTCGGCGTGTGTTCGTTCGGGCCGTCCGGCTCAAACGCGGGGGTGTCGTGGTGCAGGTGACCGCGCCCGGCGTCGGCGTTGCCGGTAGGGCGTCGGCCGGCTCTTTTGTCGGCCTGTCGCTCGGCGCGACGATCCTCGACGTCCATCCGGGCAGCCTGTGCGCGGCGGGTCGCCATGCGGTCGAGCAGCGGGTGACGCATTGGCCTACCTGCCCGCCCTGTCGGCTTTGCGCATCCGGTCGAAGTGTTCGCCGGGACTCATTTCCTCCAACGGCTTGCCGGTGCCCTCGCGGGCCTCGGCCTCGTCGGCCTCGTCGGTCAGGCCGCCTTCTCGCAGCACATCGCGGCGGTGCTCGCGGTACTCGGGGGTCTCGAACCTCGGCATGTCCTCGCCGCGGTGCCGGGCCTGCACCTGCGCGAGCAGCTCGTCGCCGTCAAGCTCGTCCTGCTCCTTGTATCGCCTCGGGGCTTCGTCGCTCATCTTGCTCCTGTCGTCGGGTTCGGCCGCTACCAGCCCCGCGGGCGCTCGTCGGGGTGGGCAGCGAGGTAGGGATCGAGGACGGCGCGCAGCGGCGAGCGGAAGCCGGGCACGTGGACCTGGGTGGCTCGCTCGTCGGAGAGGACACGGACGGGATCGGGTAGCCCCCGGTCCTGCCAGCGCTGTTGCCGCTCGCGCTCTTTTTGGATCACACCGGGCACGACACACCTCCTTGTCTCGGGGGTCGCCGGGGGCTTTGAGTCCCGGCGAGGAAAGGTGCGGGCGGCGCGCAGCGGCAAGGCCAGAAGACCGCGCGCAGCCTGCCCGCTCTCGGCATAGGTGGACGCGGTCCCGCACAGGCCCCGCCCGACCAACCGCGCCCGCGACCAACCGGGGCAACGCGGCGGTCAAGCACCGCGCCGCACCGAACGGCCGCCACGATGAAGCGCGGCGCCAAGCTCATGCTGTCCCCCCGACGGGCACCTTGTGCAGCCGCGGCGGGCCGAGCAGATCGTCAAGTTCGGCGACGGCCTTTTTGGCAGCTTCGGCCTTCGCCACCTCGGCCGTGGGGTCGGGGCTGCCGTGCCGCACCCGAGCATCGAAGGCTGCCCGCGCCGCGGTGTCGTAGGGGGCGAGGATCTCCGCGACCTCAGCCCCTTTTGCCGGTGGGTCGTCGGCCCACTCGGCGCGATATTCCAGCAACCGCCGCTGCGCCAGTTTGCCCCGCTCGATCACTTCGCCGCGGGCGGGGGCCGTGGTGCCGGTGTCGCGCGGTCGGCCCATCATCCGACCGCCTGCAAGCCGTTGCGGGTGCCGTGCCGGGCTTCGGCCGCGCGCCTTGCCCGCTGGCTGCTCATCGGCTCGCGCTTATGGGCGGCAGCGGGGTCGGCAAGCTCGACACCCGCCAGCAGCTTGTGCTGGGCGAGCGTTACCTGCCGCGACTCCTGCGCGGCCGGGTGCAGCACACGTTGGCCGCGCGACCCGGCGACCATCAGCCCTTCGGCGGCGATGGCGGCGTCAAGCTCGGCGAGCCGATCCTCAAGTTGGCAGGCAGCGAGCAGGGTCCGTTCGTCGCGCTCGTCAAGCTCCCAATCGGGGGCGACGGCATCCTGAATCTGCCGCCAGAGCTTGCGGCCCTCTTTGCCGAGTCCGCGGGGTGCTGTCGGCCTGGCGCGATCAGGCATCGGGGGCGCCCCCTGTAAAACCGGCGCGTTCTGCTTGCGCGGAGCCTTTCGCGCAGGGTTCTCCGGTATTTGACATCGCCGCCGAGGGGGTCTCCCCCAGGGGGCGGTGGCCGAGCAGTGACGACACCGGCAACGTGGCGTGCTGTCCGGCGTTCTCGCGGGCGCTCATCGCCTACCCCTTGCCCCTGCGCTTACGGGCGTTGCGGTTGCCGAGCTTTGCGCGACAGCCCCCGCACAGCTTGCCGGGCAGCACCTTGGCGGCATCGACGCAGCCCGCGCCCTCATCGGGGCCGGGGCAGGGCACAAGGCCGCCGCGGTGGGTGTGCCGGTCCCGCTCGGCGTCGCGGGTCGCTACCGGGGCACCGCCGCCCCGGCGCTCGGGCTGCTGCGGGGCGCGGCCGTTGCCGGTGCTCTGCTCGGGGTCCGGGTGCAGGGTCTTGCTCGGCATCGTCACCGCCTCCGGTTCGGGAGGTTGTCGGCATCGGCGAGCAGGCCGAAGGAGAAGAAGCCCGCCCGCCGACACCGGGCCGCGGGTCCGGTTGAACCTGCACGGCACGCGGGCTGCGTCTTCACGCTCGGACCTCGGCGTTGTGACTGTCGAGCGCCTGCCGCGCTGCACGGCGCAGCAACGCGCTTACCGTCCGGTCCTGCTCCTTTGCCACCGTCCGCAAGCGGGCGGCGAGTTCGGGCGGGACGCTCACGCTGATTACCTCACGCTGCTCGGGCATCGGTGCTGCCTGTCTCCCTCCCGCGGGGAAGCAGGAGGGGGTCGGTGTCCGAGGCCATGCGGCCCGCTCATGTGAGCCACGCCGGAGGGCGCGGGGCGGCCGTGCGGCTCGCCTGCGGATCGGTCGGGGCCTAGACCCGAGGGCGAACCGCTACACCCAGCGTAGGCCGATGTAGGAGCAGGTAGGGCGACCCGCTCCGCAAGTCCCGTGGTTCAGTTCCGGGCGCTCCGCAACGGCCGCACTTTTCTTCGGCCGGGCCGATCAGGTCAGGGTGAAGGCGGCGGCATCTTGCCGGGCACGACGCGCCCGTCGAGACTCGCAGGCGTGCTCGGCCACGCCCTCCTCTTGCGCGCAGCGCGGGCACAAGGCGCTGCGGCTCATCGGCTCGTAACAGATGCGCCGGTTCCTGAGCGGGGTGCAGCAGCGGTCACACACCGAGCCGGACCCAACCGTCCACCACCACATGACCGGGCGGGCGTCCATCGTGAACCGAACTCTAGGCCGGGTCGCGCTGCTCGGCGAGCGGCTACTGCGAGGCGAAGCGGAGAACGGTGAGGGCGGCGGTTGCGGCGGGGCGCTTGCCGCAGGTGAGGCAGCGGCAGCCGAGGTCGGCGTCATCGGCCTGCCTGGCGAATCGTGGCCGCTCGCAGCGACAGGGCGGCGGTGCTTTCGGCGAGATACCTACGGTGCCCGCAAGCTGCACGAGGCGATCTTAGGGCCGCTGTTGCCGCCGAGCGAGGGTCGTTTTTCCTTGGTCCATAGGTGCCCCTTTCCCTGGCATACCCAGGGGGTAGCGGGAAGGTGACGCGACCTATCTCCGAGCCTGAGAGAAGAACGAAAACCCGAAAAGGGCTTCGCTCCTGCTGATCGACGGTGGACTCCTGGCAACCTTCCCCGCGGCGCGGTCTGCCGGGTATCGCGCTGCTCGCGGGCTGTCACGCCTCCGCAAGTCCTGTCCGAATCCGATCCGCGCTCTGGGTATGCCATGAGGCCGGGGCTAGTCCCCGACGCCTCTCGCGGGCGGTTGTCGCTGCGGCTATCCTCGGCCGCACCTCCTTGCTGCCCTCGAAGGCGGGAGAGAGTTCCGCGAAGCCGCCCGGCGAGGGGCGGTTTTCGCGTCGAAGGAGGCGGGCCTACGCATCGGCAGTAGCCCCCAGCAAGATCGGCGCAAACAAATGCGACCCGGTCCTCTACGGCAACTACCTGCTGATCCACGGCCAAGGCGAGGACCGCAGCTATTTCTACGCTCACCTGATCGAGCCCGCCGTTGTCGATCGCGGCGATCGCGTCTGGGCCGGTGAGCGAGTCGGCGCCGTCGGTGAGACCGGCAACGCCCGCACGGTTGGCTGCCACCTCCACTTCGAGATCCACATCCACGGCCGCGCGATCGATCCCGAGCCGGCGCTGGGCCGGTGGGACCGCTACAGCTAGAGCCCCAGCTCGTACTCGATCCACTCGCTGCGCTCGGCGCCGGTTGAGTCGTAGAGGCGCTGGGCGGTTTTGTTGTCGGGGGCGGTTGCCCACTCGAGATGGTGGGCGCCGCGCTCGCGGGCGACCTCGGCGCTGGCCTCGATCAGGCTGCGGCCGACGCCCTGGCCGCGGGCCGAGTCATCGACGTAGAGGTCGTTCATCAGCACCGTCTCGGCCGGGACGAGTGAGGTGAAGTGCCAGTAGAGGCAGGCGTAGCCGAGCGGCTGCTCGCCACGCCAGGCGCCGAGCAGTGTCCCGTCCCCGCTCGGGGCGAGGAAGCGGGAGAAGAAGGCGCGATTGCGCTCCTCATCGATGTCCTCGACCTCGTAGAAGCGCTGGTAGGCGGCGATCATCGGCAGCAGCTTTTCCAGCTGTTGAGCCGAGACCGGCTCGACTCGGACCTCGGTGGGCACGTCGATCACGGTACCGGCTCGCCGCAAGGGAGCGCTCACGGGGAGGGACCACGCCGTCTGCGCCGTAAACGAGGAATCGAGAAGGCCGGGTTGCAGCCCCCTCTAAGCTTTTGGGGCGAGACGCCGGTAGGCAGCTACCGCCCCCGCAAGGAGGAGATCCCGCTGGCACGCCCCACAGATTCGAACGAGCAGCTCCTCTGCAGCTTCTGCGGCAAGTCGCAGCGCCAGGTCAAGAAGCTGATCGCCGGCCCCGGCGTCTACATCTGCGACGAGTGCATCGACCTCTGCAACGAGATCATCGATGAGGAGCTGACCCCACCCAGCGGCAGTGTCGAGCTGGAGAACCTGCCGAAACCGCGGGAGATCCACGAGGTCCTGCAGGAGTATGTGGTCGGCCAGGAGGCCGCCAAGCGGGCTCTCTCGGTCGCCGTCTACAACCACTACAAGCGGGTCCAGATGGCCTCCCAGGGCGACGACCCCGAGGTCGAGCTGCAGAAGTCGAACATCCTGCTGCTCGGGCCGACCGGGTGCGGCAAGACGCTGCTCGCCCAGACCCTCGCCCGCATCCTCAACGTGCCCTTCGCGATCGCCGACGCGACCGCGCTGACCGAGGCCGGCTACGTCGGCGAGGACGTCGAGAACATCCTGCTGAAGCTGATCCAGGCCGCCGACTACGACGTCAAGAAGGCCGAGACCGGGATCATCTACATCGACGAGATCGACAAGATCGCGCGCAAAGCCGACAACCCGTCGATCACCCGTGACGTCTCCGGCGAAGGCGTGCAGCAGGCGCTGCTGAAGATCCTCGAGGGGACGACAGCGTCGGTGCCGCCGCAGGGGGGCCGCAAGCACCCCCACCAGGAGTTCCTCACGATCGACACGACGAACATTCTCTTCGTCTGCGGCGGCTCCTTCGCCGAGCTCGACAAGGTGATCGAGCGGCGGGTCGGCGACCGCGGCATCGGCTTCGGCGCCGAAATCTCCTCGCGCGAGAAGAAGGACAAGGGCGAGTGGTTCGAGCAGGTGCTGCCGGAGGACCTGATCGAATACGGGTTGATCCCCGAGTTCATCGGCCGCCTGCCGGTGGTCGCCGCGATCCACCAGCTCAGCCGCGACGACCTGATCACGATCCTGACCGAGCCTCGCCACGCCCTGACCCGGCAGTTCCAGCGCTTCTTCGAGTTCGACGACATCGAGCTCGTCTTCTCCGAGGACAGCCTCGAGGCGATCGCCGACAAAGCGCTGGAGCGGGAGACCGGGGCCCGCGGCCTGCGCTCGATCCTCGAGGAGACGCTGCTCGACGTCCAGTTCGAGCTGCCCTCGCGCCGCGACGTGACCAAGTGCGTGGTGACCAAGGAGACGATTGTGCAGGGCCGCCGGCCGACCCTGGTCACCGAGGCCGCGCCGCAGGACATCGGGGCGGCTGACGAGGGGCTCGACGAGGAAACGGCGTAGAGGCAGGGGGTCGGGGGGACCCCCGCCCTCACAACAGCTGGGAGGTTCGGTTGGGGGTCCCCCCGACCCCCTTCGGCACGCGGCTAGACTCGCCGCGATGAGCAGCGCCGCGCGTCAGGAGCTGGAGCAGAAGACCCGCTACGAGCCCGCAGAGGTCGAGCGACGGCTGTTCGCTGAGTGGATGGAGGAGGGTTATTTCCATTCCAAGGCCGAGGGGGTAGCGGCTGAGAACTTCTCGGTGGCCATCCCGCCGCCGAACGTGACCGGCGTCCTTCATATGGGCCATGCGCTGAACGGCTCGATGCAGGACGCGTTGGTTCGCATGAACCGGATGCGCGGCCGCAACACGCTCTGGACGCTGGGCACCGACCATGCCGGCATCGCGACCCAGGCCGTGGTTGAGAAAGAGCTGGCGGAGGAGGGCATCTCACGCCAGGAGCTGGGCCGCGAGGCTTTCGTCGAGCGGATCTGGGAATGGAAAGAGGAGTACGGCTCGCGGATCGTCGAGCAGTACAAGCGCCTGGGCGCCTCCTGCGACTACGAGCGCGAGCGCTTCACCCTCGACGAGGGCTACGTCAAGGCCGTCTACCGCGTCTTCAAGACGCTCTACGACAAGGGCTACATCTACCGCGACAACTACATGGTCAACTGGGACCCGGGCTCCCACTCGGCGATCTCCGACCTCGAGGTGGAGAACCGCGAGGTCGAGGACACGCTCTACTCGATCGACTACCCGGTCGAGGGATCCGAGCGGGTGCTGACCGTGGCGACGGTGCGGCCGGAGACGATGCTGGCCGACACCGCGGTGGCGGTCAATCCCGATGACGAGCGCTACGCCGACCTGGTCGGCCGGCACTGTGTGCTGCCGTTGGTCGGCCGGCGGCTGCCGATCATCGCCGACGAGCACGTCGACCCTGAGTTCGGCACCGGGGCGCTGAAGATCACCCCCGGTCACGACGTCAACGACTTCGAGATCGGCCGCAAGCACGGGCTCGAGGAGATCGGCGTGATCGGTCCCGACGGGCGGATGACCGAAGAGGCTGGCGAGCGCTTCGCCGGCCTCAGCGCGGCCGAGGCGCAGGGGGCGGTTGTGGGGGCGCTGCGCGAGGAGGGCCTGCTGCGTGCCGAGGAGGCCTACCTCCACTCGGTCCCCTTCTCGCACCGCTCCGGCGCGCGGATCGAGCCGCTGATCTCGCTGCAGTGGTTCTGCCGCATGGACGAGCTCGCGAAGCCGGCTATCGAGGTGGTCGAGCGCGACGAGGTGCGGATAACGCCGCCGCAGTGGAAGCGCGTCTACCTCGACTGGATGCGTGAGATCCGGCCCTGGTGCGTCTCGCGCCAGCTCTGGTGGGGGCACCGGATCCCGGTCTGGTACTGCGATCCTTGCGAGGAGACCTTCGTCGCCGAGGAGGCCCCCGAGCGCTGCGGCGCCTGCGGCGGTGTGTTGCGCCAGGAGGAGGACGTGCTCGACACCTGGTTCAGCTCGGCGCTGTGGCCCTTCGCGACGCTGGGGTGGCCTGAGGACACCCCCGAGCTGCGCGCCTTCTACCCGACCAGCTTCCTCACCACGGCGCGGGAGATCCTCTTCCTCTGGGTGGCGCGGATGGTGATGACCGGGATCGAGTTCCCCGGCGACGTCCCCTTTCGCGACGTCTACGTGCACTCGGTGATCCAGGCTCGTGACGGGAGGCGGATGTCGAAGAGCCTCGGCACCGGTATCGACCCGCTGGAGGAGATCGACCGCCACGGCGCCGACGCGC
>DATIPC010000014.1:0-13449 GCA_035472395.1 Solirubrobacterales bacterium | reverse complement strand
GGCCAGACGGTGGGGGTCGAGCGTCAACTCCCCGGTTGCGCTGTTCCCTTGCCGCGATAGATGGTGAGAAGGAACAGCGGAAGCGGGGTTTGGCGGATCGCTGTAGTCGTAGAAGCCCTTGCCGCTCTTGCGGCCCAGCCGGCCCTCGGCGACGAGGCCCTCCTGGATCGGGCTGGGGCGCCAGCGCTCCAGCCCGCCACCCTGGGCGAAAAAGGAGCGGGCGACGCTGAGGTTGACGTCGAGGCCGATCAGGTCGATTAGCTCGAAGGGGCCCATGCGGAAGCCGCCGCCGATTCGGCAGACCCGGTCGATTGTCGCCGCGCTGGCGACGCCCTCGGCGAGCATCCGCAGCGACTCCAGGGTGAAGGGCCGGGCGAGCCGGTTGGCGATGAAGCCGGGGCTGTCCTTGGCGCGGATCGGCGTGCGCCCCATGCGTGAGCCGACTTCGGTCGTCCTCTCCAGCGCATCCTTGCCTGAGTCGGCCGTGGCGACCACCTCGACCAGCTTCATCAGCGCCGGCGGGTTGAAGAAGTGCATGCCGACGACCCGCTCGGGGTGGGGGACCCCCACCGCCATCGCCGTCACCGGCAGCGAGGAGGTGTTGCTGGCCAGGATCGTCTCCGGCCCGCAGGCCTCGGCCAGCGCGGTGAAGAGCTTGCGCTTCAGCTCCAGGTCCTCGGGGGCCGCCTCGACCACAAGCTCGCATTCGCCGAGGTCGTCGAGCCTCGGCGCGGCGCCGACCCTGCCGCTCGCCGCATCGGCTTCCTCCTCGCTCCACAGACCCTTCGCGCCGCCCTTGGCCAGTGCGGAATGCAGCCGCTCGATTCCGGTCTCGAGCGCGGCGGGGACTGGGTCGTGGAGGCGGGTCTCATAGCCGCCCAGCGCGGCGATCTGGGCGATCCCAGCGCCCATCGTGCCGGCTCCGACGACCCCAACTCGCTCGATGCTCATTGCCCTTCGAACCTCGGCTCTCGCTTCTCGAGGAAAGCCCGCATCCCCTCGACCCTGTCCTCGGTCGCCATCGCCAGCTCGTAGAGGCGGCGCTCGCTCTCGAGGCCGGCCGACAGCGCCGTCTCCTCGGCAGCCAGCACCGCCTGCTTGGCGAGGCGGGCGGCGATCGGCGGCCGCTCGGCGACCGTGCGCGCCAGGGAAAGCGCCTCCGCCAGCCACTCCTCACTCTCGGCGACCTTGTTGACGAGGCCGAGCTCGAGCGCCGTGGCGGCGTCGAAGCGGCGCCCGGTCAGGACGAGCTCCATCGACCGCTGCTTGCCGATCACCCGTGCCAGGCGCTGGGTGCCGCCGCCCCCGGGGATGATGCCGAGGGTTATCTCGGGCTGGCCGAAGACCGCGGTGTCGGAGGCGACGATCATGTCGCAGGCGAGCGCCAGCTCGCAGCCGCCGCCCAGCGCGTAGCCGGAGACCGCGGCGATCAGCGGCGTCTTCACCGCCGCCACCCGGCGCCAGAACGAGGCGGCCGGATGGCGCAGCGCCTCGGCGAAGCTGCGCTCGCTCATCGCCTTGATGTCGGCGCCGGCGGCAAAGACCTTCTCCGAGCCGGCGATGACGACGCAGCGCACCTCGGGGTCGGGGTCGAGCCGCTCCAGCTCGGTGGCGATCTGCTCCATCATCTCCGGCGAGAGCGCGTTGCGCGCCTCCGGCCGGTTCAGCCGCAGCAGCGCGACGTGGAACTCGTCGAGCGAGGTCTCGACCAGCTCCGCCACTCGCCTACTCAGCCTCCATCGGAGTCATCGCGTTGATCCCGGTCGCGGCGCGGCCGATGATCAGCTTCTGGATCTGCGAGGTGCCCTCGTACAGCGTCGTCACCCGCGCGTCGCGCAGATAGCGCTCGACTGGGTAATCGTCGACGTAGCCCGCCCCGCCGTGGACCTGGATCGCCAGGTTGGCGCACTCGACTGCGGACTCGGTCGCATAGAGCTTCGCCACCGAGGTCTCCATCGTGTTCGGCTTGCCTTCGTCCTTGAGCGCTCCCGCCCGGTAGACCAGCATCCGTGAGGCATCGCGCTTGAGGATCATGTCGGCGATCATCTCTTGGACCAGCTGGAAGCGGGCCAGCGGCACGCCGAACTGCTTGCGCTCCTTGGCGTAGGCGACGGAGGCGTCGACGCAGCCGTCGCAGATGCCGACGCAGCCGGCGGCGACGCTGTAGCGGCCGTTGTCGAGGGCGCTCATCGCGACCTTGAAGCCGTCGCCGATCTCACCCAGCATCGCGTCCTCGCCGACCTCGACCGAGTCGAGCGAGAGCTCCGCCGTATCGGAGGAGCGCAGGCCGAGCTTGCCGTGGATCTCCTGCGTGGTGAAGCCCTCGTTGGCGGTGGGGACGAGGAAGCAGGCGAGGCCGCGGTGCTTCTTCGCCGGATCGGTCTGGGCGAAGATCAGCGCCACCTCGGAGAAGTTGCCGAGCGAGATCCACATCTTCTGGCCGCTGATCGACCAGCCGCCATCGGTCTTGGTCGCGCGGGTGCGGAGGTTGGCCGCGTCGGAGCCGGTGTCGGGCTCGGTCAGCCCGAAGCAGCCGAGCGCCTCGCCCGAGCAGAGCTGCGGCAGCCACTTCTGCCTCTGCTCCTCCGTGCCCCACCTCTCGATCGAACCCGCCACCAGCGAGGTCTGCACGGAGACGACGGTGCGGGCGGAGGAGTCGGCGCGGCCGACCTGCTCGACGATCAGCCCGTAGCCGATGTAGTCGAGGCCGCGGCCGCCGTACTGCTCGGCGACCGGTGCGCCCAGGTAGCCGACCTCGCCCAGCTTGCTCGCCAGCTCGCGGTCGAAGCGGGCGGCGCGGTCGTTGTCGCGCACCCGTGGGGCGATCTCGCGGTCGGCGAATTCGCGGGCCGCCTCGGAGATCAGCCGCTGCTCGTCGTTCAACTGGAAGTCCATCTCACCTTCGCTTTCTCTTGGTCATTCTCTAGAGCGCTTCGAAAACCGTAGCCAGTCCCTGGCCGACGCCGACGCACATCGTCGCGATGCCGTAGCGGCCATTGCGACGGCGCAGCTCGCGCACGAGGGTGGTCGTGAGGCGGGCGCCGGAGCAGCCGAGCGGGTGGCCGAGGGCGATCGCGCCGCCGTTGACGTTGAGCCGCTCCTCATCGATTCCCAGCTCGCGGGCGCAGGCGAGCACCTGCGAGGCGAAGGCCTCGTTCAGCTCGATCAGGTCGATCTCGCTGAGCGAGAGGCCGGCGGCGGTGAGCGCGCGCGGCACGGCGACAGCGGGGCCGATGCCCATGTAAGCGGGATCGACGCCGGCAACGCCGCTGGCGAGGACCCGGGCCAGCGGCTCGGCGCCGAGCTTCTCGACCCCCGCCTCGGAGGCGACCAGCAGGCAGGTGGCACCGTCGTTGAGGGTCGAGGCGTTGCCGGCGGTGACGGTTCCACCCTCGCGGAAGACGGGCCGCAGCGCCGCCATCTTCTCCAGCGAGGCGTCGGGGCGCGGTCCCTCGTCCGCCTCGACGACGACCGTCTCGCGTCCCTTCGGCGCCTCGATCGGGATGATCTCCTCGGCGAACAGCCCTGCCTCGGCGGCGGCAACCGCGCGCTGGTGGCTGCGCAGCGCAAAGGCGTCCTGGTCCTCGCGGGTGATCCGGCAGCGCTCGGCGACGTTCTCGCCGGTCTCGCCCATCGATTCGGTGGATATGGCCAGTTTCTCCATCCGTGGGTTGACGAAGCGCCAGCCAAGCGTCGTGTCGTGCATCGTCTGCTCGCCGCGGGGCAGGCCGCGCTCCGGCTTTCCCACGACCCAGGGCGCCCGGCTCATCGACTCGACCCCGCCGGCCAGGTAGAAGTCGCCCTCGCCCAGCTTTACGGCGCGGGCCGCGGCGTTGACCGCCTCCAGGCCGGAGGCGCAGAGCCGGTTGACCGTCGCTCCCGGAACGCTGCTGGGCAGCCCGGCGAGCAGTGCCGCCATCCGCGCCACGTCACGGTTGTCCTCGCCTGACTGGTTGGCCGCGCCGAAGTAGACGTCGGTGATCTCGGCCGGGTCGACCCCGGTCCGCTCGACCGTGGCGGCTATGACGTGGGCGGCGAGGTCGTCCGGGCGCACACCGGAGAGCGCTCCCCGGTAGGCCCCCATCGGGGTGCGGACCGCGTCGACCAAATAGGCATCAGACATAAGCGAGCATTAAAGGTGACCCACGCCGGCCGCGTATTCTGGGCGGCATGGGTTTCGTCCTCCTCACCGTCGGCATGCTGGCTGTGATCGTCGGCGTCTTGGTGCTGCTCGGCCACTTCTACCAGGGCAGCACCGCCGACCTGGTCGACTGGAAGCCGACCCGCAGCCCCGAAGTCGAGGTGCAGAACGAGATCGACGACGTGCGGCAGATGCTGGAGGCGCAGAACGAGATGCGCCGCCGCCGCGGTGTCCCCGAGATCGAGGAGGACAAGCTGCGCATAGAGGTCGAGGAGGAGGAGCTGGAGCGGCTCCGCCGCGGCGACCCGTTTGGGACCTGAAGTTGGCGCGGGCGCTGATCGTCGGTTGCGGCTGTCGCGGCAGATCGCTTGGGATGCGGCTGCGAGAAGAGGGCTGGGAGGTGCGGGGGACGAGCCGCCACGCGGGAGGGCTGGCGGCGATCGAGGCGACCGGGATAGAGCCGGCGCTCGCCGATCCGGCCGCGCCGGGGACGGTGCTCGACCTCGTCGGCGACGTGGCCGTGGTTCACTGGCTGCTCGGCTCGGCCCAGGGGGAGCCGGAGACGATCGCGGCCATCCACGGCCCACGCCTGGAGCGGGTGCTGGAAAGGCTGGTCGAAACGCCGGTCCGCGGCTTCGTCTATGAGGCGAGCGGCAGCGTCGATCGCGCGATCGTGAATCGGGGGAGCTCGATCGTGCGGGCTGCCGGCGAGCGCTGGCGCATCCCGATCGCCGTTGT
Source organism: Solirubrobacterales bacterium (assembly GCA_035472395.1). Taxonomy (GTDB): domain Bacteria; phylum Actinomycetota; class Thermoleophilia; order Solirubrobacterales; family 70-9; genus VRUE01. The sequence continues at coordinate 8,570 of DATIPC010000014.1, read as the reverse complement.
CGAGCCCGACCCCGGAGACCCCGTTGCTTGGGTCGAAGCCATGCTTTCCGTCGCTCTGAAACCGGCTTCGCCGGCAGCAAATCCGTACAGCTAAACTCGGATGGGAATTAAGGTAAATGCGCTGAAAGCGAATATCCAAAGGAGCGGGTCCGATGACGCTGCAGCTTGGTGATGTAGCACCCGATTTCGAGGCCGACACGACCGAGGGTCGGATCAAGTTCCATGACTGGCTCGGCGATTCGTGGGCAGTGCTGTTCTCGCACCCGAAAGACTTCACCCCGGTCTGCACGACGGAGCTCGGCTACATGGCGAGCATCGAGCCCGAGTTCGCGAAGCGAGGGGTGAGGATCATCGGACTCTCGGTCGATCCGCTCGACAAGCACGAGGATTGGGCGAAGGACATCGCGGAGACCCAGGGCACGGCGCCGAACTACCCGATCATCAGCGATGCCGACTTTCACGTCTCCAAGCTCTACGGGATGCTGGCGGCGGATGTCTCCGGCGACGCCGCGGACCGCACGCCTGCCGACAACCAGACGGTCCGCAACGTCTTCGTCATCGGGCCCGACAAGAAGATCAAACTCATCCTCGTCTACCCGATGACTACCGGGCGCAACTTCGACGAGGTCCTGCGCGTGATCGACTCGCTCCAGCTCACCGCCCAGCACAAAGTCGCGACCCCTGCTCAGTGGCAGCAGGGAGACGACGTGATCATCGCCGGCTCGGTCTCCAACGATCAGGCGAAGGAGATCTACCCGGATGGCTGGGAGGAGCCGAAGCCCTATATCCGCATCGTTCCCCAGCCCGGAAAGGCCTAGCCGAGCCGCTCCAGCAGGTCGCCGAGGATCCGCGCGGTGGCGCCCCATATCTGGTGATCCTCCACCTCGTAGGTGGGAGTGTGAAAGGGGATGCCACGGCGGATCAGGCGGCGCATCGCATAGCCCTCCCGGAAGGCGTCCAGCGAGAAGGTGAGGACGGTCGCGACCTCGGCGGGGTTGGGCTTCAGGCCCAGCTCGCTGGGGTGGGGGATCTTGCCGACGAAGGGGTGGATCCGGTAGCCGGTGACGAAGGTGCCGGTCGTCGGCAGCTCGTCGCCGATCTCGACCAGCGACGGATCGAGGCCGATCTCCTCGTGGGCCTCGCGCAGCGCGGTGGCGGCGAGATCGGCATCTCCTTCGTCTCTGCGACCGCCGGGAAAGGAGATCTCGCCGGCGTGGCGGCGTAGATCGGCGCTCCGTTCGGTGAAGACCAGACCCGGCTCCTCGGGCCAGCCGTAGAGCGGCAGCAGGACGGCTGCGTCGGTCACTGGCGCTTTATTCCCGCTATGCGGGAAGAAGTCGCCAGGCGGATCAAATAATCACCTGGACGGTGCCGCCATCGACCGACCAGGCGGCGCCACTGACGTAGGAGGCACGCTCGGAGCAGAGGAAGACGATCGCGGAGGCGATCTCGCCGACCTCGGCGAGCCTGCCGATCGGCCGCTTCGCGCCGGCCGTCGCCAACGCCTCCTCGCGGCTCGCGGCCCCTGACATCTCATGGGACTGGTCGAGCAGGCCGCCGGGCTCCATCCAGAGCTCGGCCTCGACCGGCCCCGGGCAGATCGCGTTGACGAGGACGCCGCTCTTCGCGTAGCGGTCGGCGAAGAGGCGCGAGAGCGACAGCTCCGCCGCCTTCGCCACCGAGTACTCCGGCATCGCCGCCGAGGGCCGCTTGCCGGCGGTCGAGCAGACGTTGACGACGCGGCCCCAGCCGCGCTCCGCCATCGGCGGGGCAGCGGCGCGCATCGCCCGCAGCGGCGCCATCACGTTGAGCTCGTACTGCGCGTACCAGTCCGCGTCTGGGACGTCGTCGAGGTCGCGCCACCGGGCGGCGCCGGCGTTGTTGACGAGCACGTCGAGGGCGCCGAAGCGCTCGCTCGCCGCGGCGAGCATCCGCTCGCCGGCGTCCTCGGCGGTGACGTCGAGGAGGAGGGCCTCCGCGCGACCGTCGGCTTCGGCACCCGCAGCGGATGCCTCCTCCTGCGCCGCGACAAGGCGCTCCTCGTTACGGCCAACCAGCAGCACGTCCGCTCCCTCGGCGCAGAGCAGTCGCGTCGTCTCGCGGCCGATCCCGCGACTGGCTCCCGTGACGACGCAGGACCGCCCTTTCAAGCCGAGATCCACGCTGGCTACTTGTCAGCCGTGGCGCCGGTGGTGACGCCGTCGTCGCGGAGCATCGGCTTGCCGGCGATCAGGTCCGCCGCCCGCTCGGCGACGGCGATCGTCGGCGCGTTGGTGTTGCCGCTGGGGATCAGGGGGAAGATCGAGGCGTCGACGACGCGCAGCCCATCCACTCCCCGCACGCGCAGCTCTGGGTCGACGACCGCACCCTCGTCCGAGCCCATCCGGCAAGTGCCGACCGGGTGATAGACGAGGTTGACGTTGTTGCGCAGGTTGTCGGCCAGGTCCTGATCGGTTTCGACATCCGCTCCCGGGAGCAGCTCACGCCCGAGCCGTGAGGCGAAGGGCTCGGAGCCGGCGATCTCCCGGGCGAGTCGTGCCCCGGCTACCAGCGCCGCGACGTCCTCCGGCTCGGCCAGCGAGTTGGTCAGGATGCGCGGCTTTGCGGTCGGGTCAGCAGAGCCCAGCCGCACCCAGCCACGGCTGCGCGGCGCAACCAGCACGGGCCCCATGGTGATCGCATGCCCGTCGTATTCCTCGAAGCCGTTGTCGACGAAGTAGGCCGGAGCGAAATGGAACTGCAGATTGGGCTGGGCGAGTCCCGGCTTGCTGCGCACGAAGGCAAACGCCTCTGCGACGGAGGACGAGAGCGGGCCGCTGCGTCGCAGCAGGTACTCGAGCAGCGCCTTCGGGCTTTCTGCGTCGGCAAGCGAGCCGCCCCCGGGGACGTCCCATACGGAGGTCTGGTAGGGATGGTCCTGGAGGTTCTCGCCGACGCCTGGAAGGTCCTGTGCCACGGGTATCCCGAGGTCGCTCAGCTGCTCGGCGGGGCCGATGCCCGAGAGCATCAGCAACTGCGGTGAGCCGAACGCGCCGGCCGAGAGGATCACGTCGCGCCGGGCGGCGGCGAGTTGTTCGCGGCCGCGGCGCCGGTAGCGCACGCCGGTCGCCCGGCCGTTCGCGAGCTCTAAGCCGAGCACCTGGGACCCGGAGAGCACGGTGAGGTTTCGCCGCTTGCCGGCCGGCCGCAGGTAGGCGTCGGCCGTGCTCCAGCGACGTCCGTTGCGCTGGGTTACCTGAACGAGCGCGGCGCCGTCCTGCTCGGTGCCGTTGTAGTCGGGGCTGCGCGGTATGCCGGCGGCGACGCAGGACTCGAGGAAGTCCCTGGTCAGCTTGCGCGGCGAGCGCTCGTCCTCGACCCGCAGCGGCCCGCCGGTCGCGTGATGCTCGGAGCTCCCCCGCGCGTTGTCCTCGGCACGCAGGAAGTAGGGCCGCATTCCGTCCCAGTCCCAGCCCTCGGCGCCGCTCGCCGCCCACTTCTCGTAGTCGAGCGGATGGCCGCGGACGTAGAGCATCGCGTTCATCGAGCTCGATCCGCCCAGGCCCTTGCCGCGCGGCACGTAGAGGGAGCGGCCGGCGCAGTGTGGCTCGGGCTCGGTGGCGAGGTCCCAGTCGCGCCGCGATTTGAACTGCTTCTGGAAGGCCGCCGGGATCTTGACGTTGGGATGGCGGTCGCTGCCGCCGGCCTCGATCAGCAGCACCTCGACGCTCGGGTCCTCGCTGAGCCGGTTGGCGAGCACGCAGCCGGCCGATCCGGCGCCGACGATCACGTAGTCAGGCATCAGGCAGACCCTCGATCCGATCGGAGATGACGACCTCGGTTTCGCCGGTCAGCAGCTTGTGGACGGGGCACTTGGCCGCAACCGCGAGCAGCCGCTCCCGCTGCTCCCCGCTCAACCCGTCAGGCAGGCGCAGGGTCACTGCAAACGAGAGGGGCGCGAAGTCCTTGTACTCGACGTCGACGTCGACCTCGACCGCGCCGATGTCCCATCCCTTGCGATTCGCGTACATCTCCATCGTCACCGCCGTGCAGCCGGCCAGGCCGGCTGCGACCAGCCGGGTGGGGGAGGGGCCGGTGTCCGTTCCGCCCACAGCAGCCGGCTCGTCGAGGGCGATCGTGTGACCACCCTCGATCTCGACGTCGTGGGCGAATCCCCCCATTCGGCCCACTCCGCCCACCTTCCGACGGGCGACGACTCGCATGTCCCTACTTCTCCTTACGCCGACCCTCGAACAGGGCCGGGTCGTCGACGTCGGCGAAGCGCGCCATCGCGTAGGCGAGGTCGGAAGCGCGGTTGACGAAGTGGATCACGGTCTCGCCGGCCAGCTCGCCGGCCTCGTTGAGGGCGCTGATCCGACGCTCGGCGCGGCGAATCGTGGTGCGGGCGACGTCGAGCTGAGCGGAGATTTGGTTGCCGCCGGGGATCACGAACTGGGGCGGCAGCTCGACCCGGTCCATGTAGCGGTCGATCGCCTCCTCCAGATCCGCAACCATCTCCTCGGTGGTGCGGCTGATCCCGTCTTCGAGTCGCTCCGCTGCCTCGGGCGCGGTCGCCAGCTCGGCCCCGGCGACGAAGATGTCGTCCTGGAGGCGGAGCAGGTCAGCGGCCAGCTCGGTCTGATCAGGGCCGCAGAGCGCGCGGGCGACCCCGAGCTGCGAGCAGGCTTCGTCGAGCGCGCCGTAGGCCTCGGTGCGGCCGTGGTGCTTGGGAACGCGACCGCCGTACCAGAGCGAGGTGGTGCCGTCGTCGCCCTTCTTGGGGTAGATCTTCACCACACGCCCATCCTAAGGGCGCCCCGGCTCAGCCGACTGGGTTGAAGACCAGCCCGGTCAGCACCTTCGGGAAGAAGAAGGTCGACTTGGGCGGCATGTTCTCATCGCTCTCGCAGATCGCGCGGACCTGGTCGACGGGGATCGGGCGGAGGATGAAGGCGACGTCGTAGGTGCCGGCATCGAGCAGGGCCAGCGAGCCCTCGACGCTTTTCGAGTAACCGAGCCCGCGCTTGGCGAGGATGTCGTCTTCGCTGAGGCCGGCGATGCCCTTCAGCACCAGCGTCTCGAGGATCGCCGCGTCGAGGCGGCGGTAGGCCTCGGGCTTGCCGGCCAGCTGCTCGTCCAGCGCTGCGATCGCGTTGTCCTTCAGCCGCAGGCGGAAGCCGCGCTTGTGGAACGAGTCGTAGAGACCGAAGACGCCGACCCCCTCTTCGCCCAGCGGATCGAGTTGCTCGAGCGGCACCTCGGTCGCCTCGAAGAGCTCGCGCAGGCCCTCACCGAGGCGGCGTTGGCGGGCGGGGTCCTCACCGAAACCGGAGAGCAGGCGGTGGGTGGGGAAGACGGTCAGGCCGGGATCGTCGAGCCCGGTCAGGGCCATCAAGGTGAAGTTGTGATCTCCCTCGCCGCCGACCTCGTCTCGGTAGGCGATCGCCGTCTCGTAACGGTGGTGGCCGTCGGCGATCAGCAACTGCGCGTCGGCGAGCAGCTCGGTTGCCTCGGCGTGGATCGCCGGGTCTCCGACCCGCCAGACCTTGGTCACGGTGCCACCTTCGTCGGTTGCCTCGCCCCACGGCTGCGCCGACGCGATCGTTGGCGCCACCAGCGGCCAGGGATCCTTGGTGCTGAGGGAGAAGATCGGCGAGAGGTTGTGGCGGGTTGCTCGGGTCAGGTCGAGCCGATCCTTCTTCGGCCCCGGCAGGGTCCGCTCGTGGGGTAGGACCTGGCCGGCGGAGAAGTCCTCGACCCGGACCCGGGCGAGGATTCCGTGACGCGTGCGGGGAGCGCCGTCGGGGCCGGTGTAGTCCTGGGTCATCGCCCAGATCGCCGGCTCGGAGTCGACGACCAAGGCTCCGGCCTCGCGCCACTCGTCCATCGTCCGGGCGGCCCGCTCGTAGGGATCGTCGTCGGTCTGCTGCGGACCCGTCTCGCCGTAGGGTTTCGGCAGGTCGATCGCGACTGCGTTGTAGGGGGAGCGCTCCAACAGCTCCGCCCGCTGCGTCGCATCGATCACGTCATACGGCGGCGCCGCAACCTCCTGCAGCGAGCCGACCTTCTCCAAGTCGTAGTGAGTCGCGTGGATCGGGCGGACGTCGGCCATCGGGCGGAACCTAACGCTTGGTGCCCCGCTCGCGTCGGGACGCCCAACTGTCTCTAAGATCGCCTCAGCGGGGCGTGGCGCAGCCTGGTAGCGCGCGGCCTTTGGGTGGCCGAGGTCCCCGGTTCGAATCCGGGCGCCCCGATAAAGACGACGACTCTCGCGGCCGTCCGACACAGTTGAGTTCGCAACTTGCGATCTCAGCTGTTTGCGGCCTCGGGGTCCGGACTCGGCCTTTGCGGCCGCGAGGCGCCGAAGCAGCTCGTCGAAGGCCGGTTCGTTCAATTCTTGTGCGCGGCTCTGGTGAACCGCATCAGCTTGTGGCTAGTGCGATGCCTTAGGTCAGGTGACACGATAGGTTCGCAGCGCTTCTCTTGCAGCTCTTGTTCCCGCCCTGGCGCTGCTAGCACTTTGCCAGTGAAAGAACGTGCGAGCGGCAATTCTCCGGCAACTGCGAGCGCCGAAGGAGGTCGGCCTGGGCCTTGCAACGGTGTATCGACCCTAAGACGCAATCTAGTCTTGGTTGACCAGTCCGCCGCCGGTTGAATCTTCGAAGCCCGTCTCCGTACGGTAAATCACGATGATCCCCTGTTCGCTGAGCAAGTCGCAGAGATCCGCGCGAGGCTCCGTCGGGAAGAGAGCGGCGACGTGATGCAGTTCGCCAACGCCGAAGAAGCGTCGGTAATCACAGAGTTGTCCGATCGCCATTCGGATTGCGTTGCGCTCGACGGTGCCCTTTGCCTCGACCAACGTGCCGGTCGTGCCGTCAAAAAGGTCGGTGACTATCGGCCTTGCCTCCCCCGAAGGCAACAAGCGCTGTCGGGTCACTGTGTGTCCGAGCTCCAGCAAATGCGCCTCCAGGGCAAGGACCAGTTTCTGCTCTCGTCGTTCAGCCTCGTATGGCTTGCGGCTCGGGTTGACGTACGCCTTCTCCGTGTCTTGTAGCTCGATCGGAACGTCGACCCGCGCCGGACCCGCGAGAACCTCGGTCAATTTTGAGGTCGGCTCTGGCGGCTCAACGTCCTTCGGTCGTAGACGAAAAACAAAGACCTCCCGCAAGGGACCGTCCCCCGTCTCGGGCGCATCGGTCCGCTGGAATGGTTCGATGTCGTCGAGTTCAAACTCACCCTCGTAGGCCACGGTCCCACGCGCGCCTCGGAATACGCGCAACGCTCGCCCGTCGTCCTTATGCTTGAAAATGGCGGCGTTTCCTGCCTTCATCTCCTGGTCGCCGCGTTGCCCTTCGCCCGTGTAGTGGAGGCAGCCATCCGCCTGCCAGTCGTCGTAGTAGCCATGCTGCTCACCCGTCTCGGGGTCATAAAAGACAAATACATTGGGCGTCTGAGCTGAGGGGCTAATACCGCCCTGCTGCTGTCCTCCGAAGCGCTGATGAAGGACCTTGCGAAGAATGCTCTGGTTGGGCTCCAGATCCCACACGGGGAATGATCCTATGGTCGGGTGATGCAGGAGTGATGTTTGCACCACCCAAACCCGCTCATAGCCTCAAGTTGATCCGATCGCGCCGATTGGATAGATGCGCGGCGATTTGTGGAGGCCACGCGGTCGTTGCTTCGCCGTATTTGAGACTTAACGCATGCTGGAGGGTGACGGCATCCGGCGCGCGTGACGGCGGTGGTGCGGTCGCTGACCAGCGTCCCCCCGGCCCGGCGCCCTTCCCGGAATACCCCAACCGGAGATGCCGACGGCGAGGCCCGGTTGGGCACCGTCGTCTCGCACGATCTCGACCGAGGTGGCCTGCTGTCCAGCGGCAGTCGGCCGGAACTCGACGAGAAAAGCCCGCGTCTCACCAGGGCGAAGCAGGAAGTGGATTCCCTCCGGGGGCGCGCCGGGCATTGAGAAGGCCGGCGCCCCGACGATCCGCGCGGTCGCCTCGACCGGGGCACCGTTGCGGCGCGGGGCGTTGCGGATGACGATCAGTCGCCGGCCTACCCGTCCGAAGCGGACGGAGCCGAACGAGGGGGTGGCCGGCCAGATCCGGAGCTGCCCCGCGTTCAGCGCCGGCGGCGGTTCGACGGTGATGGCACCGGCGCTGACCCGGGTTTCCTGCCCGATGTCGTCCTGTGCGGCGATTTCGACCACGTATTCGGCGGCGAGTGGGCCGGGGTTCGCCGGCACGGTGAAGGTGCCTTCGTAGCGGCTGGAGCTGATCGGCTGAAGCGGCACTTCGGTGCTACCGCCGCCCGGCAGCGCGACAGTTGCGAAGACGGTCGAGATCGAGCGGTTGTCGCTGGCTTCGGCACTGATCGTCACGGGACCGCCCGTAGCGGGCAGGAACTGGGGCGTCAGCAGGGGCTCGGAGACGTAGGGCGCTTCGTCGAACTGGGGCGCCGATTCCACCTGGACTTCGCCGATGAGGGTCGCGACGTAGGCGCCGTTGGTGTCGTAGGCCTGAATTTCGACCCCGTAGCTGACCGTCAAATCGTAATAATTCGGTGGGTCTTCGAGGGTGCCGAAATACGTG
>DATIPC010000013.1:0-27664 GCA_035472395.1 Solirubrobacterales bacterium | reverse complement strand
GCCACCCACGTTGGGGCAGCCGCCGACGCCGCTCTGCCAGCCGCGCACCGGCACGTTGCATTTGACCACCGGCCCCTTGCAGCCGAGCTTGACCAGGCAGCGGTGATCGGAGCCGTATTCGGTGGCGAACTCGCCCTGCTCGGCGAAGCCGGCGCGGTTGCAGCCCTCGCGGACGGTGCGCCCGAACAGCCATTTCGGCCGCAGCGCCTCGTCCAACTCCGGTGCCGGGGCGCGCCCGGCGAGGTGCAGGGTCAGGTAGAGCAAGGTCTCGGTCGTGTTGTCCGGCTGGGCCGGGCAGCCCGGAACGCAGACGACCGGCAAGCCGGCGCTCGACTTCCACTTCCAGCCGAGGTAGTCGGGCAGCCCCATCGCCCCGGTCGGGTTGTTCTTCATCGCCGGGATGCCGCCGTAGGTCGCGCAGGTCCCCAGCGCCACCACCGCCGCGGCTTTCGGGGCCAGGCGGTCGACCCACTCGTTGGTGGTGATCGGCTGGCCGGTGTCGGGGTCGTCGCCCATCCCCGACCAGTAGCCGTCGCCGTTGATCTCCTCGTTCGGTATCGAGCCCTCGACCACGAGCACGAAGGGGTCCAGCTTGCCGGCCTCGGCGTCGTACCAGGCCTGCATGAACTCGGCCCCGACCTCATACGCGAGGACCGGGTTGTGGACGATGACTTTCGGCATCCCGGGGATCGCCTGGGTGACGATGTCCTCGAGGCTCGGGTTGACCGCGGAGGTCATCGCGACTGAGTCGCCGTCGCAGCTGAGCCCGGTCGTCATCCAGATCACATGGGCGGTGATCTCCTCGGTCTTGGCCTGGTCCGGTACGAACTCGGTTGCCGCCATCGTCGCTCCTCCGTCTCTTCAGCAGATCCGCGGCAATGGATCGCCCGCAAGCAGGTCCATCACCCTTCGCCCCCCGAATGCCGTCTCCACCAGGACCATGCCCGGCGGCTCCGTCTTCACCTCGCCGATCTCCACCGCCTCCTCGCAGCCGGGCACAGCGCGCAACGCCGCCAGTGCACCGTCCGCCTGCTCGGGCGCGACGAAGGCCACGAGCTTGCCCTCGTTCGCTATGTACATCGGGTCGATTCCAAGCATTTCCGAGGCGCCGGTGACCGCCGCCTCGACCGGAACGTCGGCCTCGCGCACGACCATCGCCACCTGCGAAGCGCGCGCCAGCTCATTGAGCACGGTCGCGACGCCGCCCCGGGTCGCGTCGCGCATGCAGCGCAGCCCGGCGCCACTCGCCCCGAGCAGGGCGTCCGCGGCCGGCCACAGCGAGCAGGTGTCGGACTCGATGTCGGCGTCGAGCTCGAACTCTCCGCGCGCCAGCATGATCGCCGTGCCGTGGGCGCCGACCGCGCCCGAGACCAAGATCCGATCGCCCGGCTCGAGCGCCGAGGTCGAGAGCCGCGCTCGCGGGTCGACCCGGCCGATCCCGCTCGTGCAGACGTACATCGAGTCGGCGTGGCCGCGTTCGACGACCTTGGTGTCGCCGGCGACGATCTTCACCTCGGCCGCCCGGGCCGCCGCCGCTATCGCCTCGACCTCGGCGCGCAGCTCGGCCGCGTCGAGGCCCTCCTCGAGGATCAGCGAGAGGCTGAGCGCGAGCGGGCGCGCCCCCGAGACGGCGAGGTCGTTGACGGTGCCGTTGACGGCCAGGTCGCCGATCGAGCCGCCCGGGAAGCGGATCGGCTTGACCACGAAGCTGTCGGTGGTCATGGCCATCCGCAGGCCATCGACTTCGACCGCCCCTGCGTCGCCGAGCTGGTCGAGCGCGTCGGACTCGAACGCCGGCGCGAAGAGGCCCTCGATCAGGGTCTGGGTCGCCTTGCCGCCGGCGCCGTGGGACATCGTCACCTGGGAGTCCTTGAACTTCGGCCGCTTCGAGCGCGTCGTCTCGATGATCTCGAGGATGCGCTGCTCGCGATCGCTGACGGCGGCGTCGGACACGCTCAGACCACCTCCCTCTCCCGCGCGAAGCGACCGTAGTTGTAGTAGGCGGCGCAGGCTCCCTCGGGTGAGACCATGCAGGTTCCGATCGCGTGCTCGGGGGTGCAGGCGGTGCCGAAGACCTTGCACTCCCAGGGCTTGATCACGCCCTTCAGCACCTCGCCGCACTGGCACGCCTTGGGATCGGCCACCCGCACGCCGGGGGTCTCGTAGCGGCGCTCGGCGTCGAAGTCGGCGTAGGCGTCGGTCAGCCTGAGGGCGCTCTGGGAGATGAAGCCGAGGCCGCGCCACTCGAAGTGCGGCCGCAGCTCGAAGACCTCGGCCATCACCTCCAGCGCCCGCAGGTTGCCCTCGTAGGGGACGACCCGCGTGTACTGGTTCTCGACTTCGCAGCGCCGCTCGCCGAGCTGCTTGACGATCATCAGCACCGACTGCAGGATGTCCAGCGGCTCGAAGCCCGAGATCACGACCGGCTTGCGGTAGTCGGCGGGGATGAACTCGAACGGCCGTGCGCCGACGACGGTGGAGACGTGCCCGGGGCCGATGAAGCCGTCGAGCCGCAGGTCGGGCGAGTCGAGCAGCGCCCGCAGCGGCGGCACGATCGTCACGTGGTTGCACATGCAGAAGAAGTTGGCGACCCCCTCCGCCCTGGCCCGTTTCATCGTCAGCGCGGTCGAAGGGGCGGTCGTCTCGAAGCCGATCGCGAAGAAGACCACCTCGCGGTCGGGGTTTGCCTTGGCCAGCCGCAGCGCGTCGAGGGGCGAGTAGACCATGCGAACGTCGGCCCCCTCGGCCTTGGCCTCCAGCAGCGACTGCTCGGAGCCGGGAACCCGCATCATGTCGCCGAAGCAGGCGAAGATGACGGCGTCGTTCCTGGCGATCGCGATCCCGTCGTCGACCCGGCCCATCGGGATCACGCAGACCGGGCAGCCCGGCCCGTGGACCAGCTCGACGTTGTCCGGCAACAGGTCGTCGACCCCGTATTTGTAGATCGAGTGGGTGTGGCCGCCACAGACCTCCATCACCTTGTATCGGCGCTCGGGATCGACCGCGGCGAGGATCTCGCCGGCCAGGACCTGGCCCAGCTCGGCATCGCGAAACTCCTCGACGAACTTCACGCTGCCACCTCCCGCTCGGCGTCCCTGCCGATCGCCGTGCCGGCGTGAACCAGCAGGCGGTCGCCGGCCTCGACCGGCTCGACCAGCGCCGTCTCGACGCTGCTCCGCCCGCCCGCGGCGTCGGCGCAAAGCGCCAGACCGCGCTCGCGATCGATGCTCACCACCGTCATCTGGATCGCCTCATCTCCGCAGGTGATGCAACCGCTGGTGTGGTCGCAATGTGGAGTGAGGTGCTCCATGCCTAGCCCTCGCCGGTCCTCATTCGATCGCGCTCGCCTTCAGCTCCTCGAGCTCCTGCTCGTAGTCGGCGCCCATTCCCTCCAGCAGGCTGCGGGTGGCAAGCGCCTCCTCCTCGTCGACCTTGGAGAGCGCGAAGCCGACGTGGATCAGCACCCAGTCGCCGGGGACGACTCCCTCTCCACCCTCGTCGAGGAGCCCGACGTTGACATTGCGGCGCACCCCCGCCACGTCCACCTTGGCCAGACGATTGGCCTCGTCAACCATCTCGAGTACCTGACCGGGGATCGCCAGACACATGCTCGCTCCCATCATCGTTACCTCACAAAGGGCCAACGGAGCCAATACCCGCTCGACTGGGTCCCTAAACAGAGCGACCTTTCAAATCGTCAGGAGCGGCTCCGCACCATCAGGTATAGACCTCGGTGCTGGGGCTGTCAAGGGCAGCGAGGGCTACTCGAAGCCGCGGCGGCAGGGCTCAGAGCAAGCTCCCCCGCGGCGGCACCACCCATACCCGGCGCGCAAATCCGAACGCCGACTCGATCTCGAGACCGGCGACGGTCGAGACGCCGCTGCGCTCCATCTCCGCGGCGAGCTCGCGCCACGCGTTGGCGACTCCCGCGACCTTCGCCAGCGGACCCCAGCTGCCGGCCTCGCCCAGCTCCTCAGCCCGCCGCCGAGCGTCGGAAATGGTGACTTGGCCGAACGGTTTGTAGGACCCGTCGCAGAAGACCGGCTCCTCCAGGGCTTTTCTGCCATCGGACTCCACCGTTCCAGTGTGACACCAAGTCGCTTGGGTGATTTCACTATTGACAGTAATTTGCAACAGCGTTACCGTCGAAGTAACAGGGCAGCCCGCCCACGAGCGCGAACCAGGAGGGTGAGATGGACGCGATCACCGCAGGCAAGCCGGGCGTTTCGCGCTGGCGGCGGGTGGCGGGCAGTCTCGACGCCGGCCAGTGGCGCACGGTGGCCGGCATGGCGGCGGTGATCGTCGGCCTCCACATAGTGGGCTTCCTCCTGCTGCTGGTGGCAGTCGCCCCCCACCACTACAGCCTCGGCGCTTCAGGCGCGTTCACGATCGGCGTCGGCGTCACCGCCTACACGTTGGGAATGCGTCATGCCTTCGACGCCGACCACATCGCAGCGATCGACAACACCACCCGCAAGCTGATGAACGACGGCAAGCGCCCGCTCAGCGTCGGCTTCTTCTTTTCGCTCGGCCACTCCACCATCGTCTTCGCCCTCGCCTTCCTGTTCGCGATCGGGTTCAAGGCCCTCAGCGGCCAGGTGGCCGACGACGGCTCGGCTCTCCACGAGGCGACCGGGTGGATCGGAACGGGCGTCTCCGGGACCTTCCTCTACCTCATCGCCGCCCTCAACATCGCGATCCTGGTGGGGATCCTGCGGGTCTTTCGAGAGATGCGCGAGGGCGTCTATGACGAGCGGGAGCTCGAAAGCCAGCTCAACAGCCGCGGCCTGATGAACCGTTTCTACGGGCGCTTCACGAAGACGATCACCAAGCCTTGGCAGATGTACCCGATCGGGATCCTCTTCGGCCTCGGCTTCGACACCGCCACCGAGGTCGCGCTGCTCTTCCTCGCCGCGGGCGCTGCCGGCGCGGGCCTGCCTTTCTACGCGATCCCCTGCCTGCCGATCCTCTTCGCCGCCGGCATGTCGCTGCTCGACACCATCGACGGCTCGTTCATGAACTTCGCCTATGGATGGGCCTTCTCGAAGCCGGTGCGGAAGGTCTATTACAACCTCACGATCACGGTGCTCTCCGTGGCGGTGGCGCTTGTGATCGGCACGATCGAGATCCTCGGGCTGATCGCCTCCAAGGGACATCTGAGCGGCGCCTTCTGGGGCTCGGTCTCGAACGTCGACCTCAACACGATCGGGTTTCTGATCGTCGCCATGTTCGTCGCCATCTGGGCGGCGGCACTGGCGATCTGGCACTTTGGGCACATCGAGGAACGCTGGTCGGCCCGGCTGAAGGTCTCGGAACCGGCCTAGAGGACTTCTACGTGGCGCGGGATAGCTGCCGACGATGACCGACCCCGCCGGGACGCCGGCACGTGCATTCGAAAGCATCGACGACGTCTTCTCGGTGCTGCGTATCGAAGGGCATCGCGTCTCCACCCCGTGCCGTCTCGTGCTCGAGGCGCTGTTCGCGGCGGAGGGACCGATCTCGGTGCAGCGCATCGTCGAGCAGTCCCCGATCCCCGAGTTCGAGCCGAGCTCGGCCTACCGCAACCTCGAGCGCCTCGAGAGCCTCGGGATCGTCCGGCATGTCCACCTCGGGCACGGCCCCAGCCTCTACATGCTGGTCGGCTCGGGGGAGAAGGAGTTCCTCCTCTGCGAACGCTGCGGCCGGGCGGCGAGCGTCGACCCGGGCGAGCTGGACGCGGTGCGCGGGCGGATCCAAAGGCAGTTTGGCTACCGCGCCCGCTTCGGCCATTTTCCCATCGTCGGCCTGTGCGCCCAGTGCGTGGCGGCCGACAAGCCCGGGACCCCTGCGTAGATAGGCCTACGCCGCGAAACGCTGCGCCGCCCGGGCGCGCGCCTTTGCCGCCTCGACCTCGCGGTCCTTCGGCAGCGCCGAGGTCACGAGCCCGTCGAGCAGCTGCGCGGAGATCTCCGCCACGGCGTCGACAGCGAGCTCGAAAGCCTCCGCATTCGCCTGCGAGGGCTTCGCGTAGCCGCTTATCTTGCGCACGTACTGTTCCGCGGCGGCTCGAATCTCATCCTCGGTCGCGGGGGGATCGAAGTTGTGAAGAGTTCTGATGTTGCGACACATGCCTCGATCTTAGACGCACCCGCAGCTCCTTCGAGTGGCTGGGAACGCGACGTTCGTACTGATCAGCCGGCTAGCTGAGCTCGATGACGCTGCGGATGCCATCCTGGGCCTCCATCAGCTCGAAGCCCCGGTTGACCTCGTCGAGGGTCAGGCGGTGGGAGATGAAGGGCTCAACGTCGATCTCGCCGGCCAGGCAACGGTCGATCAGAAGGGGGACCTGGTCACGCCCCTTGACCCCGCCGAACGAGGACCCGGCGACGCGGCGCCCGGTGATCAGGAGGCGGGGGACCACGTCGAGGGTCTCTCCCTTGCCGGCCACACCGGCAACGGTGCACAGGCCCCAGGCCATGCGTGCGGATTCGACCGCCTGGCGCATCACGGCGACGTTGCCGGTCGCCTCGAAGGTGTAGTCGGCACCGAAGCCGCCGGTCATCCCAAGGATCTCCTCGACGGCGCCTCCGCCGCCTTCGATCAGGTCCGTCGCCCCCTGTCCGCGAGCCAGCTCGAGCCGGTCCGGCGAGAGGTCGACGCAGACGATGCGCTCGGCACCCTGCAGCCGGCAGCCGGCGACCGCCCCCAGCCCGACCATTCCGGCGCCGAAGACGACGCAGGTGCTGCCGGGCTCGACCGCGGCGGTGTTGATCGCCGCCCCAAGGCCGGTCGAGAGGCCGCAGGCGAAGAGGCAGGCGTGCTCGAACGGCGCCTCGGGGCTTATCTTCGCCAGCGCGATCTCCGGCATCACCGTGTACTCGGCGAAGGTCGAGCAGCCCATGAAATGGCGGATCCCGTCGCTCTCGCGTGAGATGCGAGTGGTGCCGTCGGGAAGGAAGCCCTGGTTCTGCTGCTCGCGGATCGCCAGGCAGAGGTTGGTTCGCGGGTCGAGACAGTGAACGCACTCACCGCACTGGGGCGAGAAGAGGGTGACGACGTGGTCGCCCGGGGAGAGAGAGGTGACGTCAGGGCCGACCCGCTCGACGACGCCGGCCCCCTCGTGGCCGAGCACGGTCGGCGCGTAGCCCGAGGGGTCGGCGCCAGAGGCGGTGTAGAGGTCGGTGTGACAGACGCCGCAGGAGACGAGACGAACGAGTGCCTCGCCTTCCCGTGGCTCGGCAAGCTCGACCTCCTGAACCACGAGCGGCTCGCCGAACTCCTCGAGCACCGCTGCGCGCATCTTCATCCCACCACCCGCCCTCGGGTCAACCGCTCTTGAAACGGGCGGCCTCCTCCGAGCCACCCGTGGCGTTGCCCTCGCTGTAGGAGTGCGCCCCGGCGCCCGCGAGAGTGCCGCCGTCGACGATCAGGTACTCCTCGCGGATCGGGCGCCCCTCGAGCCAGCACTCGAGGATCTCGCGCGTCCCCGCCGCGTAGCGGGCCTGGGCCGAGAGGCTCGTGCCGGAGGTGTGGGGCGTCATGCCGTGATGCGGCATCGAGCGCCAGGGGTGATCCCCCGGCGCCGGCTGGGGGAACCACACATCGCCGGCGTAGCCGGCCAGCTGGCCGCTCTCACATGCCCGCGCGACCGCGTCGCGGTCGCAGATCTTGCCGCGCGCGGTATTGATCAGATACGAGCCCCGCTTCATCCTGGCAAGCAGATCCGCGTCGAACAGGTTCTCGGTCTCGGGGTGCAGCGGCGCGTTGATCGTGACCACGTCGCACACCTCCACCAGCGACTCCACGGTGGGATGGAAGGTGACCCCAAGCTCACGCTCGACCTCGGCCGGCAGACGGTGGCGGTCGGTGTAATGCAAGCCGACCTCGAATGGTGCCAGCCGCCGCAGGACCGCCGAGCCGATGCGTCCGGCGGCGACCGTGCCGACCTGCATCCCCTCAAGGTCGTAGGAGCGCGAGGCGCAATCGGCGATGTTCCAGCCGCCCTCGACCACCCACTGATAGGACGGGATGTAGTTGCGCACCAGCGACAGGATCATCATCACGACGTGCTCGGCGACGCTGATGCTGTTGGAGTAGGTCACCTCGGCGACCGTGAGGCCGTGCTCGATCGCCGCCTGCAGGTCGACGTGGTCCGAGCCGATGCCGGCCGTCAGCGCGAGCTTCAGCTTGGGCGCCTTGGCAATCCGCTCGGCCGTCAGGTAGGCGGGCCAGAACGGCTGGGAGATGACGACCTCCGCCTCCGGCAGCTCGCGCTCGAAGATCGAGTCCGGGCCGTCCTTGTCGGAGGTGACGATCAGCCGGTGCCCGCCCTCCTCCAGGAACCCCCGCAGCCCCAGCCCCCCCGAGACGCTGCCGAGCAGCTCGCCGGGCTTGAAGCCGATCGCCGCGGGCGTCGGCGTGCTCTGGCCGTCGTGGTAGCGCTCTATCGTCGGCACCTCATCGCGCGCGTATGACGGCGGGTAGCCGGTGACCGGGTCGTCGTAGAGCACGCAGAGAACGTTCGCCATGGGCCGCCATCCTCTCGCAAGACGAGCCGATGGGTCAAGCTGTCGATTTCTTCGCTTCCCGTTCGTCTAATAGGCGACCATTCCCGAAAAGGAGGAAGCGATGAAGTACATGCTGCTGATTCACCAGGGCTCCACCCCCACCCCGGGCTCAGAGGAGTGGAACCACCTCTCCGAGGACGAGCAGAAGGCGGTCTACGGCGCTTACCAGGCGATCAACGAAACCCCGGGCGTCAGCGCCGGCGTCCGCATGCAGCCCCCCGAGACGGCGACCACGGTGCGGGTGGAGGACGGCGAGACGCTGACCACCGACGGCCCGTTCGTCGAGACCAAGGAGGCGCTCGGCGGCTACCTCTTCTTCGAGGCCGACGACCTCGACGCCGCGATCGAGTTGGCCGGGCGGATCCCGGCGGCCCGCATGGGTGGCGCGATCGAGGTGCGACCGCTGGTGGAGGGGTAGCGATTCTCGAGCAGGTCTTCCGCGATCGGTGGGGACGCGTCCTCGCTGCCCTGATCGGCTTCCTCGGCGACTTCGATCTCGCCGAGGAGGCCACGCAGGAAGCCTTCGCGATCGCCGCCGAGCGCTGGCCGCGCGACGGGGTCCCCGCCAGCCCCAACACCTGGCTGGTGACGACGGCGCGCAACCGAGCCCTCGATCGCATCCGCCGCGATCGCACGCTGGCCGCGAAGACCCGCCTGCTCCCGACACCCGAGACAACGGAGGATCAGGTGGACCCGACGGCATTCCCGGACGAGCGCCTCGAGCTGGTCTTCACCTGCTGCCATCCGGCGCTCGCCACCGAGGCGCAGGTCGCGCTCACCCTGCGCACGCTCGGCGGCCTCACCACCGGGGAGATCGCCCGCGCCTTCCTCGTCCCCGAACCGACGATGGCGCAGCGCCTGGTGCGGGCGAAGCGCAAGATCAAGGCCGCCGGGATTCCCTTCCGGGTTCCTCCCGACCACCTGCTGCCCGACCGGATCGCCGCTGTGCTCGCGGTCGTCTACCTGATCTTCAACGAGGGCTACGGTGGCCGCGGAGAGCTGGTGGCCGAGGCGCTCCGGCTCGGGCGGGCGCTGGCCGAGCTGATGCCGGACGAGCCCGAGGTGCACGGCTTGCTGGCGATGATGCTGTTGCTCGATGCCCGCCGCAAAGCGCGATTTCACAGCGGCGAGCTGATCTTGCTCGACGACCAGGATCGCTCACTCTGGGACACGGCGCAGATCGTCGCCGGCCGTGCGGCGCTCGACCGGGCCTTTGCCCTGCGCGGCAGGGGCCCCTATGTCATCCAGGCGGCGATCGCGTCACTGCACGCCGAGGAGCCGCGCGACTGGCCCCAGATCGTCGCCCTCTACGGCGAGCTTGCCCGCCTCACCGGCTCGCCGGTCGTCGAGCTGAACCGAGCGGTTGCGGTCGCAGAGGTCGACGGTCCCGAGGCAGCGCTCGACATCGTCGATCGCCTCACCCTCGGGGACTATCGCTACCTGCACTCGACCCGGGGCGAGCTGTTGCGCCGCCTCGGTCGAACCGGAGAGGCCCGCGTCGCCTACGGCCGCGCGCTGGCGCTGGTCCACGACGACGCCGAGCGGCGCCTGCTCGAGCGACGCCTGGCGCAGCTCGGCACGGCCGCCGGCCCCGCCCGGCAATGACTCAGCCCTTTTCGGCTTTTGCCTTGCCGGCTTTTTCCGCGTCGGCTTTGGCCTTGGCGGCCATCTGCTTGAGCATGAAGTCGTGGTTGAGATCGATCACGGCGCGCGCCTCGGCGCAGGCGATCGGGTCTCGGGTCAACGTCAGCTGGTTGTCCTGCTTGCTCTCCCCGCCGAACGACCAGTTGGTCGAGCCGGTGACTAGGTAGAGGCCGTCGACCACCATCAGCTTGTCGTGGCTGATGGCCGACTCTTCGGAGCGCCCGATCGCGATGCTGTTGCCGTCGAGATCGTTTTCCAGCATTTCGAGGAGTTCGGGCTCGCTGCCGGCTTTGGACTCGGTTGAGTCCAAGGTCAGCGTCACCACCATCTTCGAGCTGCGGGCGTAGTAACGGAGCAGGGCGGCCATATGCCGGTCGTCGAACCCATACATGTTGATCGCCACCGAGCTCTTGGCCTGGAGCAGCGCCCACAGCAGGACCTGATGGACCCCGGGGTCCCGTGGTGCGTAGAAGGTGAGGTAGTCGCTGCTGTAGCCGTGCGGGAAGACCTCGGCCTGCTTGAACCGTCCCAGGCCCTCGAAGGGAATCTCGGCCAGCTCGCCGAGGGAGAGGTTGCCGAGCTCAGGGCGTTTTTTGTCGAGTTTGAGCGACGACTCCCAGGCGGGGAAGTCGGTGGCTTTGGATTTGCTCGCGGCCTTAGGCATAGGACATCACGGTCAGCCGCTCAAAGCGCAGCACGCCTTTCGTAGCGGCGGGATCGCCGGCCCGGGTGGCATGGACGGTCACTTCAAGCCGGTTCGGGTTGCCGAGGCGCTGGATCGTCTCGGTCACGTCCATCGAGACGTTGATCGGGGTGAGGTGATGCTGCGGGCGGCGGTCGAAGGCGCTCACCGGGCCGCGCCCCCAGTCGCAGTGACCCTCGCCGCCCCAGCACTCGGTGCGGGTGAAGAGGGTGAACGAGCCCGCGAACCGGTCGTGATCCCGGCCAGCGCTCCGGGGCAGCTTGCCGGCGTTGAGGAAGACGAACGCCGTGAAGGACCCCGCGTCGCGATGGACGTCGATGAACTCGAGATCGACGCGGCTGACCCGGTCGAAGGCGATCGGCGTCGCCAGCGGCTCGGGCGTCGTCCATGCCTGCATCACCGCGCTCCCGGGACGCTGACTGCCTGGGCCGCGTACTCGTAGCCGAGGCTCTTGACGTCGAGGACATCGCGGACGCGCATCGACGGCTCGCGCGCGAACGTCATCGAGTATTCGAGCGTGGCGTGATCGGGAAGGGCGCCGGGATTGTCGTGCTGCCAGATTCGCCAGAGGCGATCGACCATCGCGTGGTGAGCCCAGAAGAGCGGGTCGAAGGCGGCCCAGTTCTGATCCATCATCTCGCCGCCGACCCAGACGTGCACGTTGTCGTGGACGCGAGCGCAGCGGTTCCAGAATTCGCTATAGGAAGACGCGGCCATGATCCAGGCCGAGGCGCCCCCACCCGAGCCCGGGAACCGTGCGTTTCCCAGCGGCGGGGGCAGCGCTTCCGAGGCACCAGGTTCGCGCTGGGTCCGCCGCGGCCAACCGGGACCGCGGGGCACGCCGAGCGGCCTGATCGGCGCGCTCGCCAGCACGTTTTTCCTTTTCCCTACTTTTTTTACGTCGAACGCTTTCGGGATGCCGGGCTCGTCCATCCAATTCCACCAGGGAACCGTGACCCCGGGATCGACTTCCTGCAGCGCCAACTCGAAGTGGTAGAGATAGCCACGGTGCCAGGGCAGGAAGTAAGGGTTGTGGTGCTGGCAGATCTCCAGCGGAACCCCGTGCCATCCGGCAAAGAACTGGTAACCGCGGTTGTCTTCCCGGGCGAGCATCCCCTCGAGCGCTTTGCGGAGGCGGTTCACCTCGGCAGCGGACATCTCGCTGACGTTCTGCCGCACCTTGAGCGCAGCCTGGGTTCGGCGGGGCTGAGCCGCAACCTGGAGCGTCATGGCCGCGGTGGCCTCTCTGCGTGATCTCCCGCCCGGAGGCGGAGCCGCCTTGCCGAGCTCGACCCCCGCCGGACACCGCGCCGCAGGTTGCGGAGAGCGGCACCGCCAAGCACAGTCGCGACCGGGGCCATGCTCAGCGCCGTCTCCTCGACTGGAATTCCCGCGATGTGAGCCAGCAACATCCGCGCCACTTTCTCAAAGAGATACTGACTATGCAAAAACAGTGAAGTACTTATTTCACTTGACAGTGGAGCTGGCGTGGGATACACGTCACCGTGAGGATCAATGTGGAAGCCCCCATTACTGGGATAAATCCCGGCAAATCGGTAGACACTCCGTCGGAAGAGTCACCGGCGCAGGCGCGGGTTCGGGATCAAATCGCCTGGTACGACGGCAAGAGCCAGCTCAACCAACGCTGGTTCAAGGGCCTCAAGGTCTGCCAGATCGTCACCGCTGCCCTGATTCCCGTGGCCGCGGGGGTATCGGCACCGAGCTGGCTGGTGGGCGGCGGCGGGGCCTTGATCGTCGTGCTCGAGGGCCTGCAGCAGCTCCAGCAGTACCAACAGAACTGGACGACCTACCGGGCTACCTGCGAGCGGCTCAAGCATGAGCAGTTCCTGTTCATGGCGCAGGCCGGCCCCTACGGCGTCGCCCCCAACCCCGATGCCCTCCTCGCCGAGCGCGTGGAGAGCCTCGTCTCCCAGGAGCACGCGGCCTGGGCGTCCCAGCGCGAAGAGGCGAGCAAACAGATGGTTGGCGAAGGATGAGCCAGGGCCCGGTGAGATCGACCAGCAAAGGGGTGCCCAAGGTCTTCATCTGTTACCGGCGCGAGGAGACGGCCGCCCACGCCGGGCGCCTCTATGACGCCATGGTGGGCCGATTTGGCGAGGGCAACGTGTTCATGGACGTCGATCTCGCACCCGGCGTCGACTTCGTCGAGCGGATCACCGAAGTGGTGTCCGCCTGCGAGGTCCTGATCGTGGTCATGGGGCCGAGCTGGGCGACGGTCAAGGACGAGGAGGGGCGCGTACGAATCGCCGACCCCGAAGACTTCGTTCGGCTCGAGGTCGAAACCGCGGTTTGCCGTCCCGATGTGACTCCGATCCCGGTGCTCGTCTCCGGGGCGCGAATGCCAAGGCGCGAGGACCTGCCGGCGGAGCTGCAGCCGATCGCGCGCCGCAACGCGCTGGAGCTGAGCGAGGCGCGGTGGCGCTACGACGTCGGTCGGCTGCACAGCACCCTCGACGAGCTCCTGGTGGATATCCCTGGACCTGGCACGGGTGCTACGACTACGCCAAGTCGATCGGACGGCCGCCTGATCCTCGAAGGGATGCTGGTTGGAGGGGCGGCGGCACTCGCCGCGCGCTACCTGGCGAATCAGATCCCGGAACTGCCGGACAGCTTCAGCGGTCACTTCGCCGCCGACGTGATCCTGCGGCGAACGGAGACGTGGGCGCTCACCGGCGCCGCCCTCGCGGTCTGGCTCGCGATCCGGACGAGGCGAACCGACTTCTTCCGCCTTGCGATGGTCGGCTTGCTCATCGGCGCCCTCGCCGGCGCGATCGGTGGGGCGATCTGGGCCGTGCCGGTCCTCGTGCCCGACCGTCACCTCGACGTCACCAACCCCACCGCCGCCAACTGGATCGCGGTGGCGTCCCTCGCGGTGACCGGCGGTTTCCTCGGAGGGCTGATCGGCGCGCTGTGGCGCCCGCCGCGACTCGGCGCGGGGCTGGCCGGTGGCATCGTCGCCGGGATTCTGATCCAGCTCATCGTCAATGGCATCGGCTGGAACAACTCATCGGAACCCGAGACCGTGCTCAGCTTCTGCATCGCGGGCGTCGCGATTGCCGGGCTTGCCCTCGTCGCCTGCCTGCGCTCGACCGCGATCGAACCGGGGGTCAAGCCAGCCCCCAACGTGATGGTCGGCGACCGGTAAGGACACCTCCGCTACGGGGTCAGGGCGGCGACGATCTCAGCCGCCGATCGAATCTCGTTGATGCGCGCGACCGTCTGCCCCACGTACAAAGGCCCGGCGTCGACCAGGTTGGCGAGCCCGTCGTCCGTGGCCCCGAGCGGAGTGAGCAGGCGACTGCCGGGGCGCTGGGCGCGGGCGAGGCGCAGCTGGATCGCGGCGGGCATGAAGCGCGCCCCCGGGGCAGAGAGTCGGTTCAGCGCACGGTTCAGGCGAGGGCCGCGCGGATCGCCACCGAGCCAGCGCTCGGTCGCTGCGTTCCGCGCAACCCGGTGGGGCGCTGGCCAGCCGAGGCCGAAGAGCTCGGTGAGGACCGTGTCGGTCGCCTCCAGCGCGCGCTGCTTGTAGCGGGGGTGGGCGCGGCTCTCGTCGCTGAGCAGAAAGCGGGTGCCGGCAACGGCGCCGCTCGCGCCCGCCTCCAGCGCGAGCTGCACGTCGCCGCGCTCGGCGATGCCGCCCGCGATCAGGGTCGGATATCCCGCCGGCAGCGCCGCCCTGACTCGCTCGTGAAGCTCCAGCGCCGGCGTGCTTCCGCGCACGTGTCCCCCCGCCTCTACGCCCTGGACGATGACCGCGTCGGCGCCGGCCGCGTGTGCCGAGCGCGCCTCCCCGACCGATCCGCACTGGTGAATCCAGATGCCGGGAGCACGGCGCCGCGGAGCGCCCCAGAAGGTGATCGTCGCGTCGGCAGCGGTCGCGGCTTCGAACCAGCTGCGCCGGGCGAAAGGCAGCAGCAGGTTGACCGCGACCGGAGCGCCGGTCAGCGCCCTGGCGGCGGCCAGCTCGCGTTCGATCGCGGTCGCGCCGTTGACCGCGATCGTCCCCAGCCCGCCCGCCTCCGCGACGGCGGCGGCAAGCTCGTGGCGGCTCAGCCCGCCGCCCATCCCGGCCTGGACGACCGGAGTCTGGACGCCCAGGCGCTCGAGGATCGGCGTCACCCTTGCAATCTTAAGGACGCTCGCTCAGAGCCTCACGCTCAGCCCCGGCGGGTCGTACTTGCTTGCCAGCCGCGCCAGGGGTCAGGGCGCCGAGAATCAGGCCGAAGTCCCTCAGGGCGATGTCGTAGTAGCCCGAGTAGGTGAGCAGGTCGATGATGATCCCGCCGAGCCAGGCCGCAACCAGGTAGGCGCCATAGCGCGGCTTCAGCGCGACCGCGAGGCCGGCGACGATCTCGACGACGCCGACGAGGTGCATCGTGGTCGAGGCGCTGCCGGGGACGATCAGTAGATCGCCCAACCACTTCTCTCGAGCCCGCCGCAGGGCCGCCCATGCCTCTCCAGTCGCGAGATGAGCGCCCTCGAGACTTTTCCGCCGCCTTGGATGCGAACATGTGTTCGTATCCAACTCAGGAGATGACGAATGCCTCAATTCGACGCATATGAAGACCTCGTTGGCAGGTGGCGATGGCGACTGCTCGGCACCAACGGGCGCGCGGTGGCCACGTCGGGAGAGTCCTTCGCTTCCCACTGGCACGCGCTGAGAGTGGCCGAAAACGTGCGCGGCGTCGCCGCGACAGCTCGGATCTCCGGCGCTCCCGCCGAGGGAGTGGAGGACGCGCTCAGCGCGATCATCGATCGCGAGCTTGCGCAGAGCTAGCCACCCCGCTGGCTCGCCCCAAGGGTGGCGACCGCCTACACCTCGGGGGCGACCGATTTGCCCGGCAGCAGGCGGTCGAGCCACCGCGGCAGCCACCAGCTCCACTTGCCCAGCGCTCGCATCAAAGCCGGCACGACGACGATCCTGATGATGAAGGCGTCGATGAAGATCCCGATCGATTGCGCAATACCGAAGTCGCGGATCGAGATGAACGAAGACAGAGAGAAGGCGAGGAAGACCGCCATCATGATGCAGGCGGCACCGGTGACGACTTGCGCCGTATGACGAAGGCCGTTCGTGACCGCTTCGCTCGGAGACCCCGTACGCACGTACTCCTCGCGCATCCGCGCGAAGACGAACACCTCGTAGTCGATAGCGAGGCCGAACATCACGATCATCGTCGCCGGCAGGACCGCCGTATCTACGTAACCTGGCCCGCCGAGCAGAGAGTTGTTGAACAAGAGGGAAAGCAATCCGAAGCTGGCACCCACCGTGATGAAGTTGATCACCGCCGCGATCAGTGGAAGGAGCAGCGATCGCAGAACGGGAATGAGGATGAGCAGGGTGACGAGCGAAAGGGCAAGGCGCGTGCCCGGGGCCTGATCGCGAAGCGCGCTGTTGATGTCGAGTTTGTTCAGCGGCAGCCCGCCAATGAGCACTTCGCTACCTGTCTTTCGTGCGAGTTCGTCCGCGTCTTCCTGCAAGCGAGCTCGTGTGGGAGCGACCTCGGGACTCGACGGGTCGAAACGAGGTATCACCATCATGCGGGCGTCCATCCCGCCCCGGTTCAGATTGATCAAGAAGCCAAGCTGGTTGCGCCTCTCGGGCTGGCTTCCATCGAGGCCCGCGAGAAAGAAAAAGCCCGATTTGAACAGCCCTGGCGACTGCTTGCGCAGGTCTGAGCCACTGGAATCTTCTCGCTGTCGCTTCACCCCAGAATCGATCCGGTGCACCGCCCCGCTCAGCAGCCGCGACTTCTGAGCCCCACCGCCAAGACCGCTGGCGAGCCCGCCAGCGCCGGTTTCAAGGAGGCCCAAGCCCTTGGCCAGACGATCCGCACCATCGCTCAGGCGGCTCAGTCCCGGTGAGAGCCTTTCGCCCCCGCGCGAGAGCTGAGAGATCCCGACCGAGATCTTGTTGCTCGCGCCAACCAGACGGCGCAGGCCGTGATCGAGACGCTCGGAGGCATCCGCGAGCTTCTTCGTTGCCTCTTGTCCCTTGCGTTCGTTCTTGCCCACTTTCGTGGCGAGGTAGCCGCCGAGCGCGAACTGCCCTTCGGCTCGCTTGACCCCCGCACCAACCCCTTCCATCGATGAGGCAGGTTCCCCCGTCTTCGGGTCTATGCCGGTGAGGGCCTCGGTGGCTTCTTCGATCGCCGCGAGCACGGTGGCGTACTGAGGGTCTGCTTGCCCGGTCGTCATCTGCTGGAGCCCCTTGCCGGCGGCGTCGAGCTTCCCTTCGGCGGTCTGCAGGGGACTGTGAAGCTCGGAAAGCCGTTCGTTCCCCGCGTGCATCGCCCTCTTGATCAGGCGCGCGCTGCCAGACGTGTCGCGGGTCTGTTCTTCGACCTTTGCCAACGCATCGGCAAGCTTCCCGGCGCCGCTGCTCGCCTTCGACGTCCCCTGGGCGAGCTGACCGCTCCCGTCGCTCGCCCTGCTGAGACCATTCGAAAGCCGCGCGGAGCCACTGGTGACCGATTGCAGGCCGTTGGACAGAAGCCCGGCGCCGCTGTGCGTAGTTCCGATCCCCGCATCGAGTTTCCTTGCCCCGACCGCCGCTTTGAGCAGCCCGCTCGTGTTGAGGGTCGCCCCCTCATGCACTCGCGAAAGGCCGGTATCGAGCCGGACCAGTGCGTGTTCTTGGTCGCCCAAACCGCGTTCGATGCCCCCGAGTCGCTTGGACTTGCTCGCGACCTCACCAAACCCCGCCATCGTTTTGACCCCGGGATCGCGTTCGACCTGATGTTGGAAATCGACCAGCGCCTGCAACCTGTGAGGGGATGTGACCGGCCTCCCTCGCCCGTTCATGATGACTTCGATCGGAGCCGTCCAACCGGGCCCAAGCGCGTGTTCGACCTGTTCCTGCTGTATACGGCCAGGGTCTCCCGAGGGCAGCAGCTCGCTGGTGGCCAAGTCCGTGTCGAGGGTGAAAGCCCAGCCAGCGAGAAACAGCAGGACGGCCATGATCCCGACCACCACGCGGGGGCGACTCGACAGCTGACTAGACCAACGCAGGGCCGCACCGGGTCGATCGCGCCGCCTACGCCAGGACCACCGATCGAGGTTGTTGCCGACCAGATACAGGACTGCCGGAACGACGCACATCGCCGATACCATGCTCAGCAGCGTCACGACGATGACCGCGATGGAGACCGAATCCGCCATCGCACCCGGCACCAGCCGCGAAGCCACCGCCATCGCGAGCATGAGCCCGCAGCCGGCAGGGATGATGGAACGCCCGGTTGCCTTCACCGTTGCCTGCACCGCCTCGGAAACGCCACCGCACTCGATCTCTTCCCGGAAACGCGAGACGACTAGCAGTGAGTAGTCGACACCGAGCGCAAGGCCCATCATGCCGAGAACCCCGGGCGAGAAGGCATCGAATTCAGTCACACCGGTCAGGAGGCTCAGCACCCCTCGACCCACAGCCACAACAGCCCCCCCCATGAGGACCGGAATCGCCGCCGCGAAGACCGACCGGAACACGAGAAGCAAGACGATCAGCAGCACGGGCACGGCGACCAGCTCGCCAACCTTGGCTGCCTGTTCGCTTGCGCGGCGGTAGGATTCCAGGATCGTCGGCAGGCCAGTGAGGCTCACCCGAACGGGCGCCTTGACAGTCCGGTCCACCTGCTGCTGAATGGGCCGAAGGAGATCTGCCGGCAATTCGTCCGCGGGACGTTCGAGCCTCACTATCAACGCCGCGACGTTGGGAGACGGCCTCAGTCCTTCGAGTGCCGCACCGGAGACCCATGGCGAGACCACCAGCGAGCGCGGCAGGGCATCAAGGTGGCGCTCCAGGAGTCGGCCCTGCTGTTCGACCGCGGATGGCGGCCCTTGGAGGACCACGATCATCGCGCTGTCGTTGCCGAACTCCCGCGCCGCGAGTTCGCTTGCCCGCTTGGTCGCCGTCCCCGCGATAGCAACAGGACGACTGGACACTTCGTGATCCAGGTTTTTGCCCTCGAGACCGAGGAGGACCAGCAGCACGACCCAGATGCCAACGACGAGGCGGGCGCGCCGAGTCAGGAACCTGGCCATTCCCGGGAGGGCGTTCAACGCCGCCCCACGCGGAAACGCACCACTATTGCCCTCGACGGCCGCACGCTTCCACCCCTGATCGACTCAATTGGGTCCCCCGCGATCCGCCCCATGACCCCTGCGTTCATCATCCGGACACGGCATTGCACCGAGACGGACCCCAGCGAAGGCAAGGGTAGGCAGCTGCTCCGTACCCATCAACCGTTATTCCCAAAGCTGTCAATAACCCGGGAACGGCGAATCGGCGTCTGCCTCAGCCCGGGTCAAGAAGCGCTCTACCGCCCCGATCGTCTCCACCGGGGACTCCCAGAGCACGTTGTGGCCGTTTGGCACCTTGACCCAGCTCAGCTGGTCGTTGAGAGCGTTCTCATACCTCGCCCGCAACTCATGCTCGAACAGCGGCACCTCGGCCTCCACGAGCAGGGTCGGAACAGCGGCAACCGGCGGCGCCGGGAGCGTCATCTCGCTCCAGGCGACCACGACCGCGCTGGGACAGAAACGAAAGCGAAAGCGCCCGTCCGGACCCTTGCGAACGTCGCGCCCGACGAATGCCTCGACCACGTCCTGTGGCGCGGCGACTATCGAGTCGTTGGAAAGCAGGGCGTTGACGGCGCCGTCGGTCGTCGCGAAGCTCCAGTCGAGGCGTTCGATCTCCGCCCGCTGAAGCGCCCGCTGCACCGGCACCTCCAGACCGGGCTCGAGCAGGACGAGGCGCTCGGTGCGATCCGCCGAGACCGTCGCGAGGCTGGCCGCCACCCGGCCACCGAAGCTATGCCCCACCCAGGAGGCGCGCCCGACACCCAGGCCATCAATGGTCTCGAGCACGTCCTCCACGTGGGTCTCGGTGTCCCACGGAGGCTCTCGACCGGACTCCCCGTGGCCGCGCAGATCGACGGCTACGACAGAGTGGCCTCGCTCTGCAAGGCGCTTGCCCATCTCCTCGAACACGGCTCCGTCCTGCGTGATGCCATGAACGCAGACGACGCTCTCCGCGCCGATGGCGCCCCAGGCATGGGTCTTCAATTGCATTCGAAATGCTCCCTCGTCAGTCGATCCGGATGGCCCCGGGCCCATCCTCATGCCTGCCTTCGTCCTCTGAACCGGCGCCGACGAGGATCGCGATCTTGCCGACGTGCCTGTTTTCGAACATCAGCTGATGAGCTTCCGGGACCCCCTCGAAGCCCATCGTCTTCCAGAGCACGGGGCGAACCCTGCCTTGGGCCATGAGCTTGTTCGCTCGCGTCGACTGATACGCGTTGGCGCCGTGCGAGCCGATGATCTGCTTCTGTCGCATCCACAGGTAGCGGGCGTCGAAATCCAGTTGGAAGCCGGAGGTGGCGCCGCAGATCACGACTTTGCCGAACGGCTTGACCGTGAACACCGAGGTCGGGAAGGTCGCCTGACCGGGGTGCTCGAAGACGATGTCGGGAGCGTCGCCGAGAATCGCCTTGACCCGCTTTGCGAAGGCGCGCGAGGCCCCGGCACGGACTCTCTCGGCGGCGGGGTCGGCGAGGTTCTCGGGGTTTCGCATCATCTCGCCGAACTCGTTGCGGTTGATGTAGCCCACCGCGCCCAGCCGCTTGACCAGCTCGCCCTTTTCGTCGGAGGAGACGACGCCCACCGCGTTGGCGCCGGCCGATGCGCAGAGCTGGGTGGCAAAGACGCCGAGGCCGCCGGCCGCCCCCCAGATCAAGACGTTGTGGCCGGGCTGCAACTTGCACTGGTCGATCAGCATCCGGTAGGCCGTGAAGTAGGCCAGGCCATAGGAAGCCGACTCCGCCCAGGACAGATTTTGGGGGCGAGGCAGGAGCTGTTGCGCCTGCAGCTTGGCGAACTGGGCGAAGGAACCCCAAGTCGTCTCATAGCCCCAGGCATTCAGGCTCGGTGCTCCCAACGGGTCGAGCCCGTGCACCTCGACGTCCTCATATGAGACATGACAGGGGTGGGTCATGACCTCATCGCCGGGCTTGAGCTTGGTGACGCCCGCGCCGACCTTCCAGACGATCCCAGCGCCATCCGAGCCGCCGATGTGGTGGCCGTGCTCAGGATGGTCGCCGTATCCAAAAACCGAGACCGGCTTTCCCAGCGCCGCCCAGACGTTGTTGAAGTTGACTCCGGCGGCCATTACTCGAACGACCACCTCATAGGGGCCCGGCTCGGGAACCTCGACCTGCTCGAGCTCGAAAGCTCTCTTCGGCTCGCCCTCGCGCTCTTTGCGAATCACCCAGGCGGCCATCGTCTCCGGCAGCGTTCCGGGCTGTACGTCGAGCTCTGGAAGAAGGTGTGCATCGAGATCTAGCGGATTCATCAGCTCTGCTCCAGTGCCGGTTGTTTGAGGGTTATCCCAGCCAGCCACTCCTCGATCGCACCCGCGGTCGCGGCCGCGTGCTGCTGCATCATCGAGAAGTGATCGCCGGGGACTTCGACTTCAGTGGCGAGGTCCCAGGCGGGTGCGCGCCAGTCGCCCTCAGTGGAGACCCCCGAGAGCGGGTCCGCGCAGCGGACCATCAGAGTCGGGGAACTCAGCTCTTGAAGGCGCCATTCCGAAAGGAGCCGCACATGCGCACCCATCGCGGTGAGCCGAGTGGTGCTGATCGAGATGTCGGCGCTCTCGGTCTCTGTGAGGGCCCCGATGAGCGGCTCGAGAATGTCCATGCTGACCGACTTGTCGCGGCGATAGGTATCGACCACCACGAGAGCGGTCGGCTCCACGGCCATTTCCTCGAGACGCTTGGCCACGGCATGGGCGTAGAGCCCACCGGTGGAGTGACCAAGGAGCACGTAGGGCTCCTCGCCAACCAGGCTCGCGACCGCCTCCGCCAGAACCTCGACCGCGACCGCGTAGCTGGCCGGCACCTTCTCTCCTGGAGCAAAGCCGCTCTGGGGGAGGGCGAAGACCCCGCGTGTGCCGTCGAGCTGTTTCGCGAACGCCGTGTACTCGTGCGTGCCCGACTGCGGAGTGGCGGTAGCGAGACAGATCAAGCGTGGCTGTGAATCTCCCTTGGCGAGGGCGACCGGGACGGGCATCTCCCCGGGCTCGGGGTCCTGATAGCTGGGGCGGAAGGGGGCGACGGCATCGAGCAGCTGAACGAGCTCCAGCGCCCTGCCCTTGCCGCGGGCCTGGCTCAGCAGCGATTTGATCGTCGTCCCTCCGTCCTGCTCCAGAGTGGAATCGAAGGGATCGTCGGGCGCAGCGCCAGGCTCGGATCCGGGCGAGCCGGCCAGCGCCTCCGCGCATAGGTATTTCGCCAGAGCAGCGGGAGTCGGGTAATCGAAGGCAAGCGTCGCCGGAAGGTGCAGACCCGAAAGGGAGCCGAACCGGCTTCGCAGCTCGACCGCACCGAGGGAATCGAGGCCCATCTCGAGGAACGCCGTCTCCGGATCGATCGCCTCGGCGGAGTCGTGTCCGAGCGTCTCGGCGATTTCGCCGCAGACCAACTCAAGCACGTAAGGCTCCTGCTCGTCCTTGGGCAAGGTGGCGAGCTTGGCGAGCAGCGACCCCGCCGAGCGTCGACGGGTTGGCAGTTGCACCATGCCACGCAGCATTGCCGGCACGTATCCGGCCTTGGCCAGGGCGCGCAGGCCCCGGGGATTGAGGCAGACAGCCAGCGAAAGTGCTCTCTCGGCGCTGAGCGCTGCATCGAAGAACTCCAGGCCCTGCTCGTCGGACATCGCTTCGATGCCACCGCGGCGGATCCGCGCCAGGTCGGCGTCGCTGAGCTCAGAGGTAGCGCTGTCCTCCTGCACCCACAGCCCCCAGGCAATCGAGGTTGCGGGTAGGCCTTCGCTGCGTCGCAATGCCGCAAGGGAGTCCAGGAAGACGTTGGCAGCGGAATAGTTGGCCTGGCCGGGGCTACCCAAGGTGCCCGCGACAGAGGAGAAGACGACGAAGGCCGAGAGGCTCAGCTCTTTGGTCAGCTCGTGCAGGTGCCAGGCAGCGTTCGCCTTGGGGGCAAGGACCTGCTCGAATTGCTCCGGGACGAGGGCCTCGATCGTGGCGTCGGCAAGCACCCCCGCGCCGTGGATGACGGCGCCAAGGGGGTACTCGGGCGGGATCGAGCCAAGCAACTCCTCCAGCTGGTCGCGATCGGAGACGTCGCAGGCTGCAATCGTGACCTTTGCGCCGAGCTCGGTGAGCTCTGCCATGAGCCGCGAGGCACCCTTTGCCTCGGGACCGCTGCGACTGACCAACAGCAGGCGACGGGCGCCGTGGCGGGAGACGAGGTGACGGGCGATGTGGGAGCCGATCCCGGTGGTGCCGCCGGTGATCAGGACGGTGGTCTGGGGATCGATCGGCGTGGCCTTCTCCCCATCCTCGCCGCCTGGAGCGAGGGGCGCCCGGGCGATCCGCGGCCCCAGGGCGACGCCCTCGCGCAGGGCGAGCTGGGGCTCTGCACTGAGGTAAAGGGCCTTGCCCAAAGCCCCGCTCGATGCCTGGCTTCGGTCTGTGTCGATCAACCTGAAGCGACCGGGGAACTCGAACTCGGCCGAGCGCAACAGACCAATCAGGGGCGCACCGGCAAGTTGGGGTGGCTCCGTCTCCACGGCCAGAGCGCCGTGGGTGAGGAAGACGAGCCGAGTGCTCCGCAGCGGCTCCTTGTCCAACCATTCCCGCAGCAGGGAGAAGGCGCGCATGGTGAGCTCGTGGGAGGCCTCGATGACGTCGCCGCAGTCCTGCAGAGGGTCGACCTGCGCCAGAACCAGCTCGGGGACCGGGGCGCCGCCTTCGAGAGCCTCCAAGAGGGTCGCGAGGTCCGAGTAGCGCTCGGCTTGGACGCCGGGGATCTCGGCCTCGCCGAGAACCGCGAGGTTGAGCTGCGATCCGTTGGGGGAGCTCTCTTGGAGGGCCTCCCACTCGAGGCGGTAGAGCGGGCGGCGACTCGCCAAGCTCAGCTGGGAACGCTCGACCTGGCGGACCACCAGGGCATCGACGCCGGCCACCGGCCGACCTGACTGATCGAAGGCGGTGAGGGCGAGCCCGCCATCGGCGGGGGCGAGGCGCGCCCGCATCGCCGCGGGCCCGGGCTCTCCCAGGTATCGCACTCCCTGCCAGGAGAAGGGCAGCCACAGGGCGGAGGGGCCATCCTCGCCTTCTTCGGCTGCGGCTTCCTCAGCAGCCGCCAGCACGAGGTGGGCGCTGACGTGAAAGGCGGAGTCGAACAGCGCCGGGTGCAAGCCGAAGCGGGGGGCATCCGCAGTCTGCGCCTCGGCCAGGGCCACCTCGACAAAGACCTCCTCCCCACGCCGCCAGGCGGCCTGGGTGCCCTGGTATGCGGGGCCGTATTCGACCCCGCGCTCGGCGAGGCTCTCGTAGAGATCCTCGATCTCGATCTCTTCTGACCCCTCAGGAGGCCAGGAGGGCAGGGACTCTGGAACCGAGGGGGCTTTGGCGGAGAGGGTGCCGGTGGCATGGCAGGTCCACTCCTCTTCGAGGCCCTCTTCCTCTTCGAGGCTCTCTTGGCTGGGCTCGGGGCGTGAGTAGATCGAGACCTCGCGCTGCCCCTCGGGACCGAGCTCCCCGACCGAGACCTGGAGCTGCACGCCGCCTGCCTCGGGCAGGATCAGGGGAGCCTGCAGGGTTAGCTCTTCGAGCAGCTCGCAGCCGACCTCGCGCCCGGCTCTGAGCGCGATCTCGACGAAGGCGGTGCCCGAGAGAAGTGGAGTCTCAAAGGCACCGTGATCGGCCAGCCAGCCATGGGTCTCGCGTGAGAAGCGGCCGGTGAGGATCAGCTGATCGGCGCCGGCCACCGAGACCGCCGCTCCAAGCAGCGGGTGCTCGGCGGGGGCCTGTCCGGCGGCGCTCAGGTCCCCTGGGCCCGCGGACCGCTCCAGCCAGTACCGCTTTCTCTGGAAGGGGTAGGTGGGCAGGGAGACCTTCCTTGCCCCTGAGCCCTTGAAGAAGGTCTGCCAGTCGACCTCTACGCCACGGCAATGAGCTTCCGCGAGGGAGAGGGCAAAGCGCTCGGGGCCGCCCTCTTCGCGCCGCAGGGTGTCGAGGACGGCGACCGAGTCGGGGTCGGTGGCGATCTCGTCAATGGTTTCCCGCAACCCGAAGGTCAGCACGGGATGGGAGCCAACCTCGATGAAAGCTCGCCTGCCTTCATCGAGCAACGACCTCATCACGGAGTCGAACCGCACCGTTTCGCGCGCGTTTCGGTACCAATACGCGGCGTCCAGGTCCTTCGTGTCGATCGCTTCGCCGGTCACCGTGGAGTGAAAGGGAATCTCGCCCGAGCGGGGGGAGATCGGGGCCAGGGCCTCGATCATCTCCTCGCGCAGCGGCTCGACGTGGAAGGAATGCGAAGCGCCCAAGGCCCCCGGAATCTCCTTCACCCGCACTCCCTCCTCGACCAGTTGCGCGAGGAGCTCGTCGAGGGCCTCGTTTTCCCCGGAGAGAACCGTGGAGGCCGCCCCGTTGATCACCCCGATCTCGATGCGGCCGTCGAAGGGCTCGATGCGCGATTGGAGCCGCTCGGCGGAAAGGCGAACCGAGACCATTCTGCCCGGGCCCACTATTTTCACCAGCGACTGGATGCGCAAGGCCACGACCCGCGCCGCGTCGTCCAGAGAGAGGGCGCCGGCGACGTGGGCGGCTGCAACCTCTCCCTGGGAGTGCCCGACCACGGCCGACGGCTCTACTCCGAGCTCACGCCAGAGCTTGGCCAAGGAAACCATCACCGCAAACAGAGTGGGCTGGACCACCTCCAAGACGTCCAGCCCCGGAGCGCCCTCGGCACCCCGCAGGACCTCGTCGAGAGACCAATCGACGAAGGGCGAGAGGGCCTCTTCACAGGCTTTCATCTGGTTCGCGAAAAACGGCGAGGCCTCGAGCAGATCCAAGGCCATGCCCTCCCACTGGGAGCCCTGGCCGGGGAAGAGGAAGACGGGACGCTGAGAGGAGCGAGCGCGCCCCAACGCGAGGCCTGATGACTGGGCGCCGCTGGCCAGAGCGGCGAGAGCGCTCTGCAACTCGTCGCGATCGGCCCCCAGCGCGACAGCGCGGTGCTCGAAGCTTGGCCGCGTGGTGATGAGGGAGTAAGCGAGGTCGGTGGGGCGCAGGTCCGGGTTTGCCCCCAGGTGGGAGCTGAGGCTAGATGCCGCCTCGCGCAGGGCGGGCTCCGTCTTTGCCGAGAGGACCAGGGGGACTGGGGTCGGCAGGGGTGCCTGACCCCCGTCATGTGTCTGCTCTGGGGCCTCGGCGTCGTCTGCGGACTCCGCAGATACAGGAGGCTCCTCCAAGATCAAGTGGGCATTGGTGCCGCTGATGCCAAAGGAGGACACACCCGCCCTGCGCGGGTGCCCGTTTGGCTCCCAGGGCTCTGCCTCGGTCAGCAGCTCGACCTCTCCCGCCGACCAGTCCACGTGGGAGGTGGGCTTGTCGACGTGGAGCGTCCTCGGCAAGACGCCTTCTCGCATTGCCATCACCATCTTGATCACCCCACCCACTCCCGCCGCTGCCTGGGTGTGGCCGATGTTGGACTTGAGCGAGCCGATCTTCAGCGGGGCGCCCTCTCTTTCCTGGCCGTAGGTGGCAAGCAGCGCACCCGCCTCGATCGGGTCGCCGAGGGTGGTGCCGGTGCCGTGGGCCTCTACCGCGTCGATCTGGTTGGAGCCCAGGCGGGCGTTTGCCAGGGCCTGGCGGATCACCCGCTCCTGGGAAGGGCCGTTGGGGGCCGAGAGACCGTTGGAGGCACCGTCCTGATTGACGGCGGAGCCGAGGATCGTGGCGAGAACCGGGTGGCCGTTGCGCTCCGCATCGGAGAGGCGCTCCAAGAGGAGCAGACCGACTCCCTCTGAGAAGCCAGCGCCATCGGCGCCATCGGCGAAGGACTTGCAGCGCCCGTCGGGGGCGAGGCCGCGGCCACGGCTGGTCGCGATGAAGGTGATGGGAGTTCCGAGCACCGTCACTCCTCCTGCGAGAGCCAAAGAGCACTCTCCTCCTCGCAACGCTTGGGCGGCGAGGTGAAGGGCGACCAGCGAGGAGGAACAAGCGGTATCGACGGTCATCGCCGGTCCCTCGAGGCCGAGCTCGTAGGCGACACGGCCGGAGACGACGCTTCCCGATACCCCCAACGCCATATATCCCTCGAGGTCCTCGGAGATGCTTCCGTGCTGCGTCGCGTAGTCCTGGTGCATGACCCCCGCGAAGACGCCCGCGTCGCTTCCCCGCAGCGAGGTCGGATCGATCCCCGCTTCTTCCAGCGCCTGCCAGGACGCTTCCAGCAGCAGTCGCTGCTGGGGATCGGTGGCGGTCGCCTCACGGGGGCCGATGCCGAAGAACGCTGCGTCGAAGTCGGCCGCGTCGTGTATGAAGCCTCCTTCGCGGGCGTGGCTCGTCCCCGGGTTGTCAGGGTCCGGGTGATAGAGGCGCCCCAGGTCCCAGCCACGATCGGCGGGGAACTCGGTGATGCCGTCTCTGCCCTGCTCCACCAACTCCCAAAGCTCTGCGGGCGAGCCAACCCCACCGGGGTAACGGCAGGCCATGCCTACGATCGCGATCGGCTCATCCGTGGCCTGGGCGTGCAAGACCGCCTTCTTGGCCGGGGCGCTGGCGCTAGCCTGGTCGGCGATGTAGGCGGCGAGCTTGGCTGGACTGGGGTAGTCGAAAACCGCGGTCGCAGCCAATTTCAACCCACTCGCCGCCTCGAGCCGGTTGCGCATCTCCACCGCGGCGAGGGAGTCGAAGCCCATGTCCTTGAAGGCCTTCTCGGGA
>DATIPC010000012.1:0-6200 GCA_035472395.1 Solirubrobacterales bacterium | reverse complement strand
CTCTGACACGAGCGGGCTAGTGTAACTGCGATGCCACCCGCCGACTTCGCATCCAGCGCCGAAGCATTTGCCCGCGCGGCGGCCGCGTTCTTCAATCACCTCGCGGACATCCGCTGGACCCCGTTCGCGCTGGCGCTCGTCTGCCTGGCGGCGATGCAGCTGGCGCGGGCCTGGGCTTGGCGCAACGTGCTGCACGTCGCCTATCCCGGCGTCCGCATCTCCTTCCTGCGGCTCAGCGCTGCCTACCTGGCCGGGGCGGGGATCAACGCGATCATCCCGGCGCACGCTGGCGACGTGACCAAAGTCTTCCTGGTCAAGCGCCAGATCCCCGACTCTTCCTACCCCGCTGTCACCTCATCCTTCCTGGTGCAGACGGTCTTCGACACGACCGTGGGGCTGCTGGTGCTCCTCTACGCGGTCTCGAAGGGGCTGCTGCCGAAGCCCCCTCAGCTTCCCGACCTGCCCGCCTTCGAGATCGCCTTCTGGGCCGAACATCCGCAGGTCTTCCTGATCGCGGTTGGAACGTTGCTGCTGGCGATCGCGATCGCGATCTACCTGCTTGCCCACCGCGTGCGTCGCTTCTGGGACCGGGTCAAACAGGGCGTCGCCATCCTCTCCAAGCCGCGGCGCTACCTGCGCGAGGTGGCGGCTTGGCAGGGGGTCGGCTGGCTCCTCCGCTTCGCCGCTTTCTGGTTCTTCCTCGAGGCCTTTGGCATCGGCGGCTCGCTCGCCAACGTGATGCTGGTGATGAGCGTGCAGGCGATCGCCAACATCGTCCCCTTCACGCCCGGAGGCGCCGGCGCCCAGCAGGCGCTGCTGGTGGCGACGCTCCACGGGCCCTCGCGCTCCGCTGTCCTCTCCTTCTCGGTGGGCACCCAGATCGCGATGGCGGCCTGGTCGGTGGCGCTCGGCTTCGCCGCGATTCTGCTCGTCTTTCGCACCACTGATTGGCGGGGATTGATCCGCCAGGCCGAAGCTGACCGGACGGCCTCAGACGCCGCCATGCTGCGTCCTCAGTCGCCCCAATAGTGCTGCTGAGTCTCGTCGGATCAGCTCCGGTTAGCTCGACCAACCGGGGTAGATGCCGCGGACATGCCACTGCCACGGTGGGCGTTCGCCCGGCGGGAACTCGTAGTGGTCGCGGCCCGGCAGCGTCTCCAGCGGCACCAATGCAGGATCATCCTCGAGCAGAACCCGGACGTGGCTGGCCGCGGCGATCCGCGCGGCACCGGCACGGCGGACTACCCGTTCCCAGCCGAGCCCTGGTGGACAAAGCCATTTAGTAAATGTACGCCGCCGCGTTTGGAGCACGCTGTCGAGTAACGGCGCTACCCGACTTGGGTACGGCCCAGTATGACCACCAAGGCTCGTATCGTTCTGACGGCAGCTCTCGGAATTGTGATGGGGGTGTCGACTTGGCTGGGCGCCGATGGCGCCCACTGGGCCTCGGAGGTCTTTTTCGCCTCAGCGGTTCTCCTATCCTTGATCGTCGGTCGATGGTGGGTAGTGGCCGCCCTCGCCGGTCCGTTCATTGCTTTGGTGGCTCTCGATTCGACCGGCCACGTGTATGAAGGCGGCTCCGATCCCATTGATTCGTCTCTACTCATGGGAATTGTCGGTCTGTTCTTTTGGGAGGTCGTCATGCTGATCTTGGTCGGCATCCGCAAGGTGTTCGATTTCTTGCGCAATCGCAGAGTGACCGCCATTTCGTAGACATCGCGCTTGCGTGCCGAACGGCGGCGATTCCTAGCTGGACCAGCCGGGATAGCGACCGGCGACGTGCCACTGCCAGGGCGGGCGTTCGCCGGCTGGAAACTCGTAATGGTTGCGGCCGGGGAGGGTCTCAAGAGGCACCAAGGCGGGATCGTCCTCAAGGAGCACGGGGGTGTCGGAGGCCGCTTCCACGTCTGCCTGGGTGGCTCGTCGGGCGACTCTTTCCCACCCGATCGATGGGCGGTAGAGCCAGTAGGTGAGCTCGACCCAACCGAGCGAGCGGCGCCGGTCGAGCAGCTGGGTGAAGGCCGTGATGCGGCGACCCGAGGCGGTTGCGTGCGGCCCGGCGGACACCGCGCAGCTCTCACGCCGGCAGCGACGGAAGTCGATCGGCACCAGGGGGAGGCCGGAAGGCCCCGTCAGGGCGGTGGGAGTCGGCGCCAGTGCCCGGGCAAGGCGGGCCAGTGGCCAGCCGTAGGCAGGGACCAGCGGGTGGTGGTGGCAATCGTCGGGGAGGCGCGGCCCGCAGGCGATGCGCCGCGCAATCGTCCCGCCGAGGCCGCGGCGAGGGTCGATCTTGCCACCCGCCGCGACGGCGGCTATTGCCGCCAGCAACAACAGCGCGATCAACGCCACCAGACCCGCCTGCTCGACGCTCGCCGTTCCCCGTTCGCTTCGCATGGCGCGACGCTAAGTGGAGCCGCCGCGCGGGTGGCGCGCCAAATGCAAAGACTCCGCGACGCCACGCGCGCGGTCTGCTTACATTCCTCCTGTGGAGGGTTTCAACCTGTTTGGCGACCCGGACGAGTTCCGCGCTCGCATGGAGGAGCTCAGCGAGCAGATGCAGTCCTCTCAGCGCGTCGCTTGGGCGGACAACGCGATCCGCCTGGCGGTGGAGCTGACCGTCGCCTCGGTCGAGCGTCTGGAGCTCTCCGGCAGCAGCGACGAGCAGGCGATGCAGGTGCGCGACGCGATCCGCGTCCTCTTCCCCGAGGCCGTCACCCTCGTGCGCGAGGCGCGCGAAGGGCTGACCTGAGCGCCGCCCGCGGCCTTTCTCTCTCCCTCCACCTCAGCCCATGCTGAAGGCAAGCAGGTGCATGTGCATCTCCTTGGCGTTCTCCTCTGCAACCGGGCCCGCTTTTTGGTTGATCAAGGCGAGGGCGTCGACGGATTCCGCTGTCGAGGCAGCACGCTGATAACGCTCCAGCGCTGAGGCTGCGTCGAGCGCATCGCTGTCTGCGGCCTCGAGCAGAGCACCCTGAAACGCCGGATGGACGACCACGGTTCGGGCGTAGTCGAGCGCACTCTCGCCGCGGTCCTTGGCCCGATCTCGCACGAGGCGCGCCATCTCCAGCGGCTCGACGGCCGCTGGCAGCGCGAATGCCGCCGCGGTGCCATGCCCGATCAGCTCTTCTCCATAGTGCACGCGGCGATTGAGATGAGACCGCCCCTCGTACTCCGGAACGAGCTCACGTTGGTGGGAGTTCAGCTGCACTGCGGTTGCCACCAACAGGTTTGCCGCGTAGGTCAGCTCGAAATATGGCGTCACGTTTGCCCGCTCCCGTGCGATCAGGAGCTCATCGGCCTGGTCGATGAGGTGCTCGATGGCGCGCGCACGGGCATCCGGAGGCGTCGTTTCGAGCGGGCCGAGCTGCGGCAGGTTGCACTGGATCGAGAGGACGAAGGCGAGCGCTTCGCAGGCGCTGCGTCCGTCCACTTCGAATGACATGTACGCGGCGAGGACATCTCGCGTGGGTTGGAGAAAATCGCCGATCAGGAGCTGGCGGTTCCGGCTTCCTTCCCTCGCCTCCACGAGCCGCCGGAGACAGGTGCGTCCGAGCTCTTTCGTCGCTGCAATGGCGTCATCCAGCGTGGCGTGGACCGTCTCGTCGATGCTCGCCATGATCTTTTCGACTCGCGCGGGGGGATAGTCGGTCAGCTTCAATGAGGCGACCTGCCCGGCCAGATCGCGCGTTTGCCGCCATAGCGCGGTTTCGGCCGCAGGCGTCGGGTCCGGCGCGGTTGGCACCGACGCCGGATCGACGTCCGGTGGCAGTGCCGGCGAGGTCAATCCCTCGTCTTCGGCGATGTAGACGTAGCTCGGCGGGGTGTGCGGGCTCGCCTTGTCGAGCAGGCGATTCCATCCCAGATGCAGCCGCGGGCTGCCCAGACGGAGGTACACGGCAAACTGATCGGCGCCCCAGTCCGGTTCTCTCGCCATCAACTGACGGCATGCGCAGAGCCATCGATGGAGGGGCAGCGCCTCGATCTCATCCATCGTGCTCGGGAACGACCAGGGTGGCGATGTCCCGGGCGAGATCTTCGGCACGCGCGCGGCCGACACCGGACTCGATCAAGACGTCGCGGACGGCCGCTTCCGCCTGCTCCGGCGCGACCTCGCTGGCCGGGGCTCGCCGGATTTCCTCGATCCCCTCGGCGAGATGGCGCTTCTCCTCGGAGGTCGGCGCCTTACCCCGACCTCCACGCAACCGCGCCAGCAGTTTGCGACTGGCGCGGCCGTGGCGTTCGGCCGCCTCGCCGAGGCCGAGGCCATCCAGGTAGGCCCCGCAGAAGTATTCGAACAGGAACAGCGCCGCTGCGGCGGCGAGCGCCTCGAGCAGGAACGGCTTCTCGTCGGGGTCGTCGCTGGCGAGTGCGGTCAATACGGGCGGACCGATTCGCTTCTCCCCTCGTGCGAGCAGCTCGTCGATCGATGCGTCCATCCCAGCCCCATGTCGATAGAAAGGAAGGTCAGAGTAATTCAAAGCGCAAAGAGGCTGCGCCGCCGCGGCGCAGGGCGGCGGCGATCAGCTCTAAGGGGATGGCGGCAAGCAGCGCCGGGATCGCCACGACGACGTTGATCAGCCCGTCGAGGCGGCGCTGCCAGGGCTGCTCGGCGGGGACTCCGCCGGTGCGTCCGAGTGCCGCCAGCGCTCCGTTGCGGCCGAAGGTGAAGCCGTTGAGGATCGTCTGCCACATCGTTGCGATCCCGGTGCCGGGAGACCAGCGGGCGGACGCGACGACCTGATCGCGATGGGCGGCCAGGCGACGCACCGCCTCGACCGTGAAGAGATAGCGGCTGCCGGCCTCGAGGCCGGCCCAGCCGGCACCGCCGATCCAGGCTGAGAAACCGCCCCGGTTGGCGATCCTCACGCCCTCCCCAGCGCCAAACCGGTCCAGCTCCCGCAGCGCCTCCTCCTCGTCACCCGGCGCGCCGACCACACCCAGCCCGCAGCTCTCGCAACGGCTGACCGGTCCAGCCAGGCCGGGGCGGGTGTCGATCCAGCCGAACAGCGGCTCGCCGCAGGCGGGGCAGGGAGGGTTGTCGGGCCCGGCGCCCGCCTCGAGTGGGACGACCGGGGTCTGCTGCTGCGCCTTGCTCATGGGCGGTAGCGTACGCGGCGTGCAGTTGAGCGAGATCATGACCGCCGGAGTCGTCACCGCCACACCGGAGACAAGCGCCGTTTCGGTTGCCCGGCAGATGCGCGACAACCGGGTCGGCTCGGTCGTGATCGTCGACCCGGCGGGCTCGCCGGTGGCGATGATCACCGACCGCGACCTCGCGGTGCGGGTCTTCGCCGAGGGGGTCGATCCGGGGACCGCGATCGGCGAGCATGCTTCGCGGCCGCTGATCTGCGGCGAGCCGAGGATGGAGCTCGACGAGGCGGCGGCGCTGATGGTCCAGCACCGGGTGCGGAGGCTGCCCGTGGTCGAGGGCGGTAGCCTCGCCGGCATCGTCACGCTCGATGACATCGCGGTGCGGACCGGCAACCTCGAGGTGGCGCAGAGGATGACCGCCGAGGTGATCGAGGGCGCGCTGCCGCAGTTCTACTTCCACGAGCGGGGCTGAGCGAAGCTTGCGCCCTGACAGGGAGGCGACCCTCGCCTGGGAGGAGCGCTGGTCGCGACCGGTCGCGCTGGCGACCCTCGCCTCGATCCTGCTGATCGTCGCCGCGATCGTCGTCGCTACTCAGGGGGTCGGCAGCGGCGACGGAGAATCCGAGTTGCTGCGCAACGTCGACGCCCACCGCAGCGCCCAGATGATCTCGAGCATCCTGCAGGCGCTCGGCGTCGGCCTGCTGGCGGCGCCGCTCTACTACCTCTTCCGCGCCGCCAAGGCTCGCAGCGAGGCGATGCGCGGGCAACTTGTCGGCGTGGTTGTCGCGGCGCCGCTGTTCCTCGCCGCGCTGGCGATCCTCAGCGGCGTCTCCACCCTGCACGCCGCCTCGGACTTCGTCTCCAACGAAGTGCCGCGGCTGATGGCCAAGGGCGTGTCCTTGAGCAGCGACCACGCCAACGAAGCCGCCAGCGACGCGATCACGGAAGCGCCGCTGCGCCCGCTTGCCGCCGGCTTTGGCCTGGGCGGCCAGCTCGGCTTCGTCGTCGCCATGGTCTACACCGCGCTGCACGCGATGCGGACCGGCCTGCTGACTCGCTTCTGGGGCTCGCTCGGGATGGCGCTCGGCGCCGTCTCCTTCATCTTCTTC
>DATIPC010000011.1:0-46277 GCA_035472395.1 Solirubrobacterales bacterium | reverse complement strand
CGCGTCGCGCAAGTTCTCTCCGGCTCCGGGCAAGATCGGCAACTACCGCGAGCCGTCGGGCCCAGGCGTACGCGTCGACTCGGGCGTCGGCCCCGGCGGCGAGGTCACGCCGATGTATGACCCGATGGTCGCCAAGCTGATCGTCTGGGACGTCGACCGCGAGCACGCGACGCGACGCATGCTGCGGGCGCTGGGCGAGTACGAGGTCGGCGGCCTGACCACGCTGATCCCCTTCCACATCGCGATCCTCGCCACCGAGCAGTGGGCGAAGGGCGAGACCTGCCGCGACCTGATGGAGGACCGCGAGTGGCTGAAGACGACCGCGCCGGCAGAGGCCGAGGCGCCCGAGGCCGCCGAGGGAGCCGAGCTCGTCGCCCGCGACTACAAGGTCGAGGTCTCCGGCAAGCTCTTCGACGTCAAGGTGATCGGCGAGGCGGCGGCAGGCCCCGCTGCCGCCGCCGGGGGCAAGCGGCCGCCGAAACGGGAGCGCAAGTCGGGCGGGGGCGTGAGCGCGTCCAGCGAGGCGCTGCCCTCGCCGTTGCAGGGCACGGTGCTCAAAGTCGCCGTCGAGCAGGGCGCCGAGGTCTCTGAGGGCGATCTGATCTGCGTGATCGAGGCGATGAAGATGGAGAACGAGATAGCCGCCCACCGTGCCGGCAAAGTCACCGCTCTAAACGTCGCTGAAGGCGCTGCGGTTTCAAGCGGCGATGTTCTCGCGGTAATCGAGTAACCCGCTCAGCTAACGGACGCGGCGCCCTTATTTGCCCGGATGATTCGCTTCGTGTTCGCGCCGTTCCTTTTCCCGTTCCCGTTCGTGTTCGCGAACTTCCTTCTGCCGCTGCGCCCGGAGGCGCTCGAATTCAATCCTGGTCGGAGGCAGCGGCGGGGTCACTTCGCGGCATTCGCGCCCGACGCAGTTCTCGAAGCGCCGCAGCTGGCGATGGAGGAAGTTGCGGATCGGGTAGTAGTTCGGCTCCTTGACGATGTTGTTGAGCTCGTTGGGGTCCTTGTTGATGTTGTAGAGCTCCTTCTCGCCGTCGGGCCAGGCGATGTACTTGTAGGGCCCGAGCCGGATTCCCTCGTAGTTCAGGGGCGGCGCCAGCAGAGAGGCGTGCGCGGTCGCTCGGGCGCTGGAGGAGGCGTGGGCGCGTTCCCCGGTGCTGCCGTTCCCCCCCGGCCGCCCTCCGTCGCCTTCGCCGCTGGTGGAGATCGCCCCGTTCGCTTCGACGTCGCTGGTCTGCACGAAGGACTCGAAGAGGAGTGGGCGGCGCGTGCGCAGCTCGGGGTCGCGCAGGAATGGGACCATCGAACGGCCATCGACGCTCTTGTCCGGTTCGACCCCGGCAAGCTGGAGGATGGTCGGGGCGATGTCGATGTTCGCCGCCAGCTCGCCGGTTGACGAGTCCGGCTCGATCCCCGGGCCGCGGATCAGGAAGGGCAGGTGCGTGGCGGGCTCATAAGCGAGGAACTTGCCGCCGATCAGGCGGTGCTCGCCATAGAAGAAGCCGTTGTCGGAAGTGAAGAGGATGTAGGTGTTGCGGAGGCGGTGCAGCTCGCCCAGCGTGTCGACGACCTCTTTGACCCCGTCGTCGATCGAACGCAGCGACTCCAGCGCCTTGTCGTAGTAGACGCGGTAGGTGCGCTTGTCGGTCGGAGTCAGGTGTTCCGCTTCGCGGATGAAGTAGGGCTTGTCGCTTACGTTCCCCTCGTCAAAGCCTTCTGAGCGGTCGTGGGGCAGCCCCGCGCCCTTGAACCAGTCGTAGTGGCGTGGCGCCGGCTCGGGCCCGGCCGGGTGGCGGAAGTCGCCATGGGGCGCGGTGTAGTCGAGCTGAAGATAGAAGGGCTGTTCCGGCGAGGTCGCCAGCATTTCTTCTCGCGCCATCCAGTTGAAGACGTCGGTCTCATACATGCAGGGGCGCCCTTCGGTAGGGGCAAAGGGGCAGCCGTATTCGTCCCGGGCGCCGTATTCGCGCGTTTCCCAGCTGCCCGATTCGCCGTAGGGTTCGCTGAT
Source organism: Solirubrobacterales bacterium (assembly GCA_035472395.1). Lineage (GTDB taxonomy): Bacteria > Actinomycetota > Thermoleophilia > Solirubrobacterales > 70-9 > VRUE01. The sequence goes on along the minus strand of DATIPC010000011.1, from coordinate 44,266 downwards.
CTGCCCGTTGTTGTTGAGGGTGTAGCCATAGAAGTAGTGATGGGTGTCGGCGTTGAGCACCGTGTGCCAGGCGTCCCAGCCGGGCGGCACGGTGGTCCCGTTGTCGTACGGTTCGTCGCCGTAGCCGTTGAGGAACTTGCCGATATGGATCGTGCGGTAGCCGGCGCCGTGCAGCCAGGTGGCGAGGTTGTGTTCATAGGCGGCGCGGAAGGAGAAGCCGAAGTAGCCACCGTTGGGCTGCACGTTGCCCTTGACGCCGGTGTTGTGGGCGTAGCGGCCGGTCAGCAGGCTCACCCGCGAGGGGCAGCAGAGGGGGTAGGAGACGTAGTAGCGGTTGAAGGTCTCGCCTTTCTTGGCGAGCAGTTCCAGCGTGTTCGGCATCGCTCGCGTCTCGGGCGCACCGGGATAGGCGCTGAACGCCGCGTAGAGCTCGTCGAGGGTCTGGTCGTCGGTCTGGATCACGACGAAGCTGGGAGGTTCGCCGTTGGGGTCGAGCGGCGGTTCTTCTTCCACGGCGCCGTGCGCCTTTGCTGCGCTCAGCGCCAGCGCGCAGAGCAGCGCCAGCAGCGCCGCCGCGATCGAGAGGCGGGTGCGCGAAAACGGTCGGGTTTGGCTGACTCGGTCCATCGAATACGTGTCGCCTGGGCGACTCCCAGATGACCCCAGGTCATCTACAAGGGTCGAAACCGCGGCCGCCTGGCGAAGTTGCGAAGAGGAACGCTAGAAAACGGCTAGGACGCGCCGAGCTTTTTCGCTGCGTCGCGGAAGTTTTTCACCGTGGCGCTGGGCGCTTTGCGGCCTTCGAGCTTCTCGCCATGGCGGTTGACCCAGATCACCGGGACCTTCATTTTCAGCAGCGGTGCGACGTCGGTCGTGTAGTCGCAGCAGATGTGGATCCAGCCTTTTTTGGTGCCGATCCGCCGCGCGCACTCTTTGAAGTGGACCGGGTCGGGCTTGTAGCTGCGCACCTGCTGGGCGGTTACGACCAGGTCGAGTTCGGTGCGCAGGTGGCGGCGAGAGATGCCGAGCAGTTTGTCGTCGATGTTGGAGATGATCCCGATCTCGTAGCGTTTGCCGAGCCGGTCCATCGCCGCGTTGGCCTCGCGGAAGGGCAGCCAGTAGGCGACGCTGTTGGGCAGGAACTGGGCGCGGGAGGGCTCGATCTCCCAGCCGATCTCGCGGGCGACCTTGACGATCGTGCGCCGCAGCACCTCCGCGTACAGTTCGTAGGAGCCGGCCATGATTTCCGCCTGCACTTCCATGAAGCGGGCCAGGAACGGAGCCTCGTCGAAGCTGAAGCCGTCCTTCGCAGCCTCTTTCTTGCAGGCGTCGACTATCCCTTTCTCCCAGTCGATGAGGGTGCCGTAGCAATCGGTGGTCACCCAATTGATTGATTTCAGAGTGGGAAGAGGCATCGGTGAGCCGCGGCATTATAGGCTGCCGGCCGCGCCATAGCGGCGCCCTCTATCTGATGGACCTCCTCGAGTATCAGGGCAAGCAGCTTTTCGCCGAGCACGGCATCGCCGTGCCGAGCGGCGAGGTCGCCTCCACCGTCGAGGAGGCTGTTGCCGCTGCGGAGCGGATCGGCTACCCCTGCGCGATCAAGGCCCAGGTGCTGATCGGGGGCCGCGGCAAGGCGGGTGGGATCAAGATCGCCGCCGACCGAGCCGAGGCCGAGCAGTACGCCGGCGCGATCCTCGGCATGGACATCCGCGGGCCGCACGGCGAGGGACCGTTCCGGGTCGAGCGGGTCTGGGTCGAGGGCGGCTCGGACATCGCTTCCGAGTACTACGCGTCGGTGATCCTCGATCGCGGCGAGAAGAAGCTGCTGGCGATGGTCTCCGCCAAAGGGGGGATGGACATCGAGGCGGTTGCCGCCGAGGACCCCGGCGCCCTCGTCAAAGAGCACATCGACCCCACCCGCCCCTTCGACGCCGCCGCGGCGCGGCCGATCGTCGACGCCGCCGGGCTCGACGAGGACGTGCGCGGCGCAGCCGCCGAGGTGCTGGCGAAGCTGGCCGAGACGGCGCTGGCCGAGGACGCGACGCTGATCGAGGTCAACCCACTGATCGTCACCGGGGGGCGCGAGGTCGTCGCGCTCGACGCCAAGGTGACGATCGACGGCAACGCCCTCTACCGCCACGAGGGATTGGCCGAGCTCGACGCTGAGTCGATCGACGACCCGCAGGAGGCGATGGCGCGCGAGAAGGGCCTCACCTACGTCAAGCTGGACGGCAACGTAGGCATCCTCGCCAACGGTGCCGGGCTCTGCATGTCGACCCTCGACGTGGTCGCGCAGGCGGGCGGCTCTCCGGCCAACTTCCTCGACGCCGGCGGCGGCTCCAAAGCAGACGCGATCGTCAATGCCCTGACCGTGATCGTCTCCGACGAGAAGGTCACCGCGATCCTCTTCAACATCTTCGGCGGCATCACCCGCTGCGACGAGATCGCCAAGGGCATCGTCGAGGCGTCGAGCCAGCTCGACCTCGGCCTGCCGCTGGTGGTCCGCCTCGACGGCACCAACTCCGAGGAGGGGTTGGCGATCCTCGCCGACGCCGGTCTCGCCAACCTGCACCAGGAGACGACGATGCTCGGGGCGGCGCAGAAGGTCGTCGAGCTGGCCGGGGGCAACGGCTGATGTCGATCATCATCGACAAGGAGACGAAGCTGGTCGTCTCCGGCCTGACCGGCCGCGAGGGCTCCTTCCACGGCCTGCGCAACCGGGCCTACGGAACTCACCTGGCGGCGGGCGTGACGCCCGGCAAGGGGGGCCAGGAAGTCGAGGGGGTGCCGGTCTTCGACTCGATCCGCGAGGCGGTCGAAGAGGCGGACGCCAACACCTCGATGATCTTTGTCCCCGCCCGCTTCGCCGCGCCGGCGATCGACGAGGCGATCGAGTCCGGGGTCGAGACGGTGATCGCGATCACCGAGGGGATCCCGGTGCTCGACATGCTGAGCACCTACTGGAAGGCCAAGGAGGCCGGGGTGCGATTGATCGGGCCGAACTGCCCCGGCGTGCTCTCGCCGGGCAAGGCCAACGTCGGCATCATCCCCGCCCAGTTCTTCGATCCGGGCACGATCGGCGTCGTCTCCAAGTCGGGCACGCTGACCTACCAGATCGGCAACGAGCTGAAGCAGGCGGGCGAGGGCAACTCCTCGATCGTCGGCATCGGCGGCGACCCGATCATCGGCTCGGACTTCATCGACATCCTGAAGCTGTACGAGGCGGATCCGGAGACTGAGCTGATCGTGATGGTCGGCGAGATCGGCGGCGACGCCGAGGAGCGGGCGGCGGAGTTCATCGCCGCCGAGGTCTCCAAGCCCGTGGTCGCCTACATCGCCGGCTTCACCGCTCCGCCCGGCAAGCAGATGGGCCACGCCGGCGCGATCATCTCCGGCTCCTCGGGGACGGCGCAGGCGAAGAAGGAAGCGCTCGAGGCCAAGGGTGTGCGGGTGGGCGAAAGCCCGACCGAGACGGCGCGGATCGCCGTCGAAGTTCTGCGCGGGTAGGTCTCAGTTGGGGAGGGGACGGGGGTGGCCTTGCCGTGGCTGGGTTTTTCGCCGGGCGCCTCGTCTCTCTTGCTGACCCGGTAGTGCGAAAAACAGGACGCCGCGCACGGCAAGGCCACCCCCCGTCCCCTCCATCTCGGGCCTACCCAGCGGACGCTGTCAATCCGTGCCGAGCAGCTTGCGTAGCTGGGTTGCGATCCGATTGGCTTCTGTCTCTAGCTGGCGGTGGGTTAGGCGGATCACGCGGTAGCCCGCTGCCTGCATCTCGGCGTCGCGGGCTCGGTCGCGCTCGAAGGCGGCTCGGTGGCCGTGGTATTCCCAGCCGTCCATCTCGACCACGAGGCGCCGGGCTGGCCAGTAGGCATCGACCTCGTGCTCGAGGATCGAGACGTTGGTGCGCGGAGCGGGCAGGTCGGCGAGGCGCTCGCGGCAGAACTCGGCGAAGCGGTGCTCCAAGGGCGAGCGGGTGAAGGTGGGCGCGTGGGCTTCAGCGAGCAGAGGGCGGATCGGGCGCAGGGCACGGCGGCCATAGCCCCGCTCACAGACGCGCTCGACGGCCTGCAGGTGGAGGAGGTGGAGGCGGTCCGCCTCCTCCCATGCCCGTCGCAGCGTCTGAAGGTCGACGACTTCGGCCAGGTCGAAGAGGGTTCGGGCCACGGTCGTTACGGGAATTCCGGCGCACTCCGCTTCATCGCCGTCGTGCAGGCGGCCGCGGTGTAGTCGGATGCCGTCACGGCCTGGTCGGAACTGGCGCCCGCCGGGAGCCGTTACGTCGACCACGTGGCCGCGTTGCCGCGCGATGCCCCAGAGCGCCGCCGCGCTTGCGTGACTGAGCAGCGCCCCGCTCTCGCAGGCCAGGACGGCGGCGAGCCAGCGGCCCCTCTGGCCCACCCGGCTGCGGCCTACCGCGAAGGCCTCGCGGTGAAGTCGGTGGAGGCGGCCTGCGCGTAGCCAGCGCTTCGTCGTCATTGCCCCGATTCCAAGTGCGAGAAGTTGCCGCCGTCCAACCACACCGTGCTGCCCATCGGCGAGCTCGGCCAACGCTCGGCCCCGCGCCTCGCCCCGGGCGCGCCCCAACTCGCCGTCGCCGTCCCCCCGCCGGGGGCGTGTCCGAGTTTTCGGTTCCATATGGACCCATAAGCTCGGACACGCCCTTGGTTCGCCCCCCTCGGCGGGTTGTTTTGGGCAGGGCGACCGCAAACTGGGGGCGTTGCTAGGCTCGGAAGCGATGGCTGCTGACACGATTTCCTTTGCTCGCGGGGCGCCCAGCGCCGACATCCTGCCTAGGGATGCGGTGAGGGATGCCGCCGCCGTTGCCCTCGCTGAGGATTGGGAACGGGCGCTCTCGTATGGCACCGGGATCGGCCATCCCGGTCTTTGCCAGTGGGTCGCCGAGCGGCATGGCGATCTCGATGCGGGACAGGTGATGATCGCCAACGGCTCGCTGGAGGCCGGCTGGATGGTGTTCGAGCACCTGGTCGGCCCCGGCGACCGGGTCGTAGTGGAGCAGCCGACGTATGACCGCACTCTCCTGATGCTGCAGCGGCTCGGGGTCGAGCTGGTGCCGGTGCCGTTGCAGGCCGACGGCATCGACATCGAAGCCTTTGAAGCGGCCCTTTCCCAGGGCCCGATCAAGCTTGCCCACGTCATCCCCAACTTCCACAACCCCGCCGGCTGCACGCTCTCGGCGGCGAAGCGAACCCGCCTGGTCGAGCTGGCGGCCGAGCACGGCTTCTGGATCTTCGAGGACGACCCCTACCGCGAGCTGCCCTTCGAGGGCGAGGCGCTGGAGTCGATGCTCTCGATCGATGGCGCCGAGCGCGTGATCCACGCTTCCTCGTTCTCCAAGACGGTCAGCCCCGGTGTGCGGGTCGGCTATCTGGCCGGCCCCGCAGCGGAGATCTCGACGCTCGCCAAGCGCGCCAACGAGACCTACATCTCGCCCAACATGCTGGCCGAGGCGGTGGTGCTCGAGCTTTGCCGGTCCGGTGGGTTGGACCGCAATATCGAGTTCGTCAAAGGTGCTCTCCGCGATCGTCGTGACGCCTTGGTTGGGGCGCTGGGCGAGCAGATACCCGAGGCCGAGTTCGTCGTCCCCGATGGCGGCTACTTCCTCTGGCTCGACCTCGCGCCAGGGACCGATACGCCGACCCTCCTTGCCGAGGCGACGGGCGAGGGAGTCGCCTTCGTCGCTGGCCCGGACTTCATGATCGAGGGTGGCGAGAACAGCCTTCGCCTCTCTTTTGCCAGCGTCCCCCCGGAGCGGATTCCGGAGGGGGTTGCCCGCATCGCGCGCGCCCTGGAGCGGGTCCGCGCCGCCTCGCCCGCCTAGTCGCGGAGGCAGTGGATTGATCCGTCTGCGGTAACCCCTCCGTAGTGGGGGAGAACCCAACTGCGACTAGGAGGACGGCATGGCTGTTCGGAAGGAAGCGAACGCGCTCAGCCGCGTGGCGAAGGACCCGGTCTCGCGGCGCAAGTTCATCGCGCTGGGCGGGGGCTCGGCGGCCGCCGCGTTTCTCGTGGCCTGCGGCAGCGATGACAGCTCGACCACGACCACCGCAGCCAGCGCCGCGGCGGGTGGCGATGCCGTGGTCGAGGAAAAGTTCGGCAAGGGCGACGTCGGCATTCTCAACTACGCGCTGACCCTCGAGTACCTGGAGACAGCCTTCTACGCCGACGTCGTCAAGAGCGGCCTCTTCAAGGGCTCCGATCTGGCGACCATCCGCAAGTTCGGCAGCGAGGAGGCCGAACACGTCGCCGCCCTCACTGGGTTCGTCAAAAAGCTCGGTGGTAAGCCCGCCCCCAAGCCGAAGACCGAATTCCCGCTGAAGAGCGCCAAGTCGGTGCTCGAACTGGCGGCGACGGTCGAGAACCTCGGCGCCGCCGCCTACCTCGGCCAAGCGGCGAGCATCAAGAGCGCGGAAGTGCTCGCGGCGGCGCTCTCGATCCACAGCGTCGAGGGCCGTCACGCGGCGGCGCTGAACACGCTGCTGGGCGAGTCGATCACGCCCGACGGCGCCTTTGCCGTGCCGGCAGGCGCCCCTGAAGTGCTCAAGTCCGTCGAACCCTTCATCGTCAGCTGACCCCGGCGAGCGAAGCGAAAAGGAGAACGAGATGACCAACCAAGAGCTGGCCCAACCCGAGCTCGCCGATGTCCATATCGATGCGGATGGCGGCGACCTCTCCCGCAGCGAGGTGATCCTCAAGGGTGCGCTCGCCGCCGGCGCCGTCTACGGCGCCATGTCGGTCGCGCCGTTCGTCAGCCGGGCGCTGGCGATGTCCGAAGGCGGCGACGTCGGCATCCTCAACTTCGCCCTCACCCTCGAGTACCTGGAGTCGACCTTCTACAAGGAAGCGAAGACCCGGGCGAAGGCGAGCGGCGACCTCAAGAGCCTGATCGACCTGGTCGCTCGCGACGAGGACGAACACGTCGGGGCGCTGACCGAAACGATCAAGAAGCTGGGCGGCAAGCCGGTTGCGGAGCCGAAGTTCGACTTCCCCTACAGCGGCACCGCTGGCTTCCTCAAGCTCGCCCAGACCTTCGAGGACACCGGCGTCAGCGCCTACAACGGCGCCGCGCCGCAGATCAAGTCGAAAGAAGTGCTCGGTGCGGCCGGCTCGATCGTCCAGGTCGAGGCGCGGCACGCGGCGGCGATCCGCCTGCAGAACAAGCAGGAACCGTCGCCCGAAGCGTTCGACCCCTCGCTCGACGAAGCTATGGTGCTGAAAGCCGTCGAACCCTTCATCCAGTAGATCTGGGGGGTGGACCGATCAGATGAAGACCCCGGGCCGGAGCGCCGAGCGGCTCGCCGACGAGGAGCTGATGCCCCTGATCGGCGAGAAGGACGCTGCGGCATTCGAGGTCTTCTACGACCGTCATGGCGGCGTCGCCTACTCGCTGGCTTACAGGATCGTCGGCGAGCGAGCGGCCGCCGAAGACGTGACGCAGGAGGCCTTCGTCTCGATCTGGCGCAGCGGTGCCCGCTATGACAGGGCGCGGGGCAGCGTCCGCTCCTGGACGCTGGGGATCGTCCGCAACCGGGCGATCGACCTGCTGCGCAGCCGCTCCGGGCGAACGCCGAAGCTCGGCTTCGACGACGACGCCGCCCTCGAGCAGCGGCCGGCGGATGAGTTCACCGACACCGAGGCGCTGCGTCGCGAGACCGCTCGTGAGGTGCGAGGGGCGCTCGGCGAGTTGCCGGATGCGCAGTCGAAGGTGATCGAGCTCGCCTACTTCGGCGGCTTCAGCCAGTCGGAGATCGCCGCGATGCTCGGTCTGCCGCTGGGCACCGTCAAGGGGCGGATGCGGCTCGGCTTGGAGAAGATCAGGGGGCAACTGGCGGGGGGAATGGCATGAACGAGAGAGAGCACAAAGCACAGGGCGACGAGCTCGCCGCCTATTTGCTGGGGGCCTTGGAGCCGGGCGAGGCGGCGGCGCTGGAGCAGCACCTAGCGGGCTGTGAGGAGTGCCGCACCGAGCTGGCCTGGCTACGGCCGGCGGCGCAGATGCTGCCCGAGACGGTGGAGCGGGTCGAGCCTCCGGCGGAGCTGCGGATGCGGATCATGGACGAAGTCGGGGCCAGCGCCAGCCAGCCCTCACCGCAAGCGCGGCGAGGGCTCCTCAGCGGCCTCCGGCGCGGTTCGAGCGGCCCGCGTTTCGCCGCTCTGCGTCCCGCCGTTGGGCTTGTCGCCGTCCTAGTGATCGCGGCCGGGATCGCCGGCTACGCGATCAGCTCAGGTGGCTCGGGAAGCGACACCACCACGGTCGCCGCCGGCCACGCCCCCGGCGTTACCGCGAAGATGGTCCGCGAGGGCGACACCGGCACGCTGCGGCTCGCCAACGTTCATCAGTTGCCCCCCAGCGAGGTCCTGCAGGCGTGGGTGAGGCGTGGCAAGCGGATCGAATCGGCGAAGACGCTGTTCGTCCCCACCCGCGATGGCACCGCGACCGCCGTCATCGATCACATGCAGGGTGTGAACACGGTGATGGTGACCGCCGAGCCGAGCGGTGGCAGCGACTACCCGACCTCGGAACCGATCGTCGCGGTGGCCCTGCCGCAGTAGATCGATTCTGGTGAGGACAACGCCAGAATCGATTCAGCGGCCGTAGCGATCCGAAGACAGGACGAGCTGCTCGGGGATCGCAGCGCGCGGGGGTGGGGCCGGGTCGGCCCGGACAGAGACCGTCTCGGCGACGCTGCGCGAGACCTGGTGCGAACCGTCCGCGGAGGCGATCGTCACCCCCTCCTCGTCCGAGCTCTCGACCTTGCCCTCCAGGCCTGGCTCCAGGCCGGCGGCTTTGAGGTAATGCAGCAGCTCCTCGGCCTCGTTCTCGAAGCGCAAGACGTGGACGTCGGCGCCGACGTCCACGTCGGCGAGCAGCGAGCCACGCTCGCGAGCGCCCTCGACGATCGGGTGCCCGTGCGGGCAGGTGGTCGCGTCGCCGATCGCCGCCCGCATCCGCTCCTCCAGCACCGGTGACATCGCGTGCTCGATCCGCTCGGCCTCCTCGTGGACCTCGTCCCAGGGGATGCCGAGCACGTCGGTGAGGAAGCGCTCGATCATGCGGTGGCGGCGGACGATGTGGCTGGCGTGCTCACGGCCCGACTCGGTGAAGCCGAGCGACTTGTCGGCGTTGCGCGCGACGTAGCCGTCCTCGACCAGGCGGCCGACCATCTCGTGGACCGTGGGGGGCGAGAGCTGCATCGCGCGGGCGATGTTGGCGCCGGTCATCGGCAGCCCGGCCTCCTCCAGCCAGAACATCGACTCCAGATACTCCTGCTCGGCGACGGTCGCTGTCTCCTGCGACAAGCGGTGCTCCTTCCACGGGGTCGAGTAATCGGGGGCCAGCCGATACTAGCTAGCCAGGAGAAGGCTTCAGCGGCGCTCGATCAAGGTCGAGACGATTGCCTCGTAGAAGCCGTCCCCCATCGCTCCCTCGGTGATCGTGGCGTTGTCCCAGGCGGAGAGTGCCGCGCGCAGGCCGGGGTCGCGCTCGGGCCCGTTGGCGACGACGAAGAAGCGGCCGACCGCGGCGGCGACCTCGAGGTCCTCGACCGAGTCGCCGACCGCGATGCACTCGGCGGGGTCGTAGCCCCGGACGCGGGCGTGGGCGGCAACCGCGTTCGCCTTGCTGACCATCTTGGGGACCAGATGGTAGGCGTGGGTCGGTCCGTCAACGGCGGGCATCTCGCGCCCGATCGCGCCGTTGTCGAGCAGGCGCAGGTCGTCGTGGCCCTCGGCACCGAGCAGATCGTTCGCCTCGCCGATGTCGACCTTGCCGCGGAAGAGGTGGGAGAGGACGCGACCGTGGTGCCAGGGCGAGTGGTACTCCAGCCGCCCCTCGAAGCGCTCGAAGAGAAGCTTGGGGATGCCGCGCCGCTCGATCTTCTCGTAGACCGTGCCGTTCTCGTCGGGGACGAGGTTGCCGGTGAGGAGCGTCGTCTCGCCGTCGATCGCGAAGGCGCAGCCGGCCTCGTAGATGTAGGAGGACTGGCCCATCAGGCGCGCCGCCTCGTGGACCTGGGGCTCGCGACGACCGGACATGATCACGACCTCGACCCCGGCCCGGTGGCAGGCCTCGAGGCCGCGCGACTGGGCCAGCGAGAAGCCGCCCTCGGCGTCGCGGAAGAGCGAGCTGCCGCGGCCCAGCAGGGTGCCGTCGAGGTCGGTGTAGACGCATCGCAGTGCCATGGTGCGGTCGCTACGGTAGCGGCGTGCCCTGGAAGCTCGCCGACCGGACCCTCGACCTCGTGCAGCCAGTCGGAGCCGGGATCGTCAACGTCACCGCCGACTCGATGTTCGAGGGAGCTCGGAGCGGTACGCCGCAGCAGGCCGTCGCCGACGGGCTGGCGCTGGTCGAGGCCGGCTTCGAGATGCTCGACGTGGGGGCCGTCGCGGCGCGCAGCGGGCCGCCGGTCGAGGCGGAGGCCGAGGCAGCCGCGCTGGTGCCGGCGATCGAGGGTCTGGCCGCAGCGGGGGTGCCGGTTTCGGCCGACACTTTCTCGCCGCAGGTTGCGCGGCGGGCTCTGGCAGCGGGGGCGGTCGCCGTCAACGACATCTCCGGCGGGTCGGAGGAGATGTTCGAGCTGGTTGCCGAGGCGGGTTGTGGCTACGTGCTGATGCACATCGAGGGGCCGCCACGGGTCGACCGGCCGCCGCGGTCCTACGACGACGTGGTCGAGCATCTGAAGTCGTGGTTCGGGGGGAGAGTCGAGCTGGCCTCGCGACTTGGGGTGGGTGAGGAGCAGATCGCCATCGACCCCGGACTCGACTTCGACCTCACCGCCGAGCAGGACCTGGAGATCCTGCGGCGGCTCGGCGAGCTGCGCGGGCTGGGCCTGCCTCTCTACGTGTCCCTCTCGCGCAAGGACTTCATCGGCGCGGTGCTGGCCGGGAGCTGGGAGGAGCGGCTGCCGCCGGGCGAGCGCGAGTGGGGAACGGTGGCGGCAACTGCGCTCGCGGTGCGCGGCGGCGCTGACATCCTGCGGATTCACGACCGCACGTCGCTCCAGGCGGTCAGGGTTTCAGCAGCGATCCGGGCGTCGTCAGGCAAGGACGCAGGGAGGCCGGCAAGGGGAGCGCACTCCCAGTGCGTGACCCGCAGGCGGCCGACCGAGGACGCCGCATGACGACGCCCCGGTCGTTGCTGGAGACGCCTTGGGCGATCGCGATCGACCCCGCCCGCCGTGACGGCCGCATCGTCGCCGAGAGCGCCGAGCCGGAGCGCAAGGCGAGGCCGGTGGCGATGCCGCGCTCGCTCGACCCGGGCCTTGTCGAGGCACTGGGCAGGGTGGGTATCGAGCGGCTCTACTCACACCAGCGGGAAGCGCTGAAGGCGGCGGCTTCTTCCAACCTGGTGATCACCAGCGGCACGGCCTCCGGCAAGAGCCTGGCCTTCAACCTGCCGGTGCTCGACGGCATCGCCCGCGACTCGAAGCGGCGCGCCCTCTACCTCTACCCGACCAAGGCCCTCGCCCAGGACCAGGCGCGCAAGCTGGCCGCCCTCCGGCCTCCAGGTCTGCGCGAGGCGATCTACGACGGCGACACGCCGCGCGAGGAGCGGCCGGCGATCCGCCGCCGCAACAACCTCGTCCTCACCAATCCCGACATGCTCCACGTCGGCCTGCTGCCCAACCACAAGAGCTGGGGCGACTTCCTCGTCAACCTCGGCTGGGTCGTGGTCGACGAGGCGCACACCTACCGTGGCGTCTTCGGCTCCCATGTCGCCAACGTGCTGCGGCGGCTGCGGCGGGTGGCTCGCGCCTACGGCGCCGAGCCGCGCTTCCTGCTCGCCTCGGCGACGATCGCCAATCCGGTCGAGCTGGCCGAGCGGCTGGTCGGCGAGCGGTTCGAGCTGATCGACGACGACGGCGCGCCGCGCACCGGACGCGAGATCGCGATGTGGAACCCGCCGCTGATCGACAAGGCGAGCGGCACGCGGCGCTCGCCGCTCTCCGAGGCGGCGGAGCTCCTGGTCGAGCTGGTCTCCCATGGGGTGCGGACGATCTGCTTCCTCAAGAGCCGGCGCGGGATCGAGCTGATCCAGCGCTTCGCCCGCGAGGCGCTGGAGGCGCGCGGCAAGCCCGAGCTGGCGGCCCGGATCGCCCCCTACCGCGGTGGCTACACGCCGCAGCAGCGGCGCGAGATCGAGGCGCGGCTGGCGGCTGGCGAGCTGCTCGCCGTAGTGGCCACCGACGCGCTGGAGCTGGGCATCGACATCGGTGAGCTTGACGCGGCGATCTGCGTCACCTTCCCTGGCACCGTCGCCAGCCTGCGCCAGATGTGGGGGCGGGCCGGGCGGCAGCGAAGGGGGCTGGCGATCTACGTCGCCGGGGGGGACGCGCTCGACCAGTTCTTCTGCCGTCACCCGGACGAGTTCATCGGGCGGCCGGTCGAGGCGGCGATCCTCGACCACGAGAGCGAGCAGATCGCCTCCCGGCACATGATCGCGGCGGCCTATGAGCTGCCCCTGGGCAGCGAGGACGACGAGATCTTCGGCACCGGTTGGCGAGAGCGGGCGGAGCGGCTTGCCGCGGCGGGGGAGCTGCGCCCGGCCGGCGGCCGGCTGCTGCCGCGCAGCAGCGAGTTCGTCGCCGCGAAGATCCCCCTGCGCTCCGCTTCGGCCAACTCGGTCGCGGTGATCGAGCGCGACTCGGGCGAGATGCTCGGCCTGGTCGAGGCCGAGCGGGCCTTCACGACGATCCATCCGGGCGCAATCTACCTCCACCTGGGGCGCTCCTACGAGGTCGAGCAGCTGGACATCGAGGGCCGGCGCGCGATCGTCTCCCGCTTCGACGGCGACTGGTATACGCGGCCGAAAAAGGAGACCGAGATCTACATCGAACGGGTCAGGGAGCAGCGGACGACCTCGGGCGTGGAGCTGCACTTCGGCGAGGTCTCGGTGAGCGAGCAGGTGATCGCCTTCCAGCGGGTCTCGATCTCCGAGCAGGAGCCGATCGACATCGTCGCGCTGGAGCTGCCCGAGCAGCACTTCGTCACCCAGGCGCTCTGGTACGTACTGCCCGACCGGCTCAGCGGGACGCTGCCGCCCGACGTCCTCCTGGGTGCCCTCCATGCCACCGAGCACGGCCAGATCGCGGTGCTGCCGCTGATCGCGATGTGCGACCGCTGGGACATCGGCGGGCTCTCCACCAACGTCCACTTCCAGACCGGCCGCTCGACGATCTTCATCTACGACGGGCACCCCGGCGGGGTCGGGATCACCCTGCGCGGCTATGAGCAGTTCGAGCGCCTGCTCGGCGACGCCGAGCGCCTGATCGGCGAGTGCCCGTGCGAGTCCGGCTGCCCCTCCTGCGTGCAGAGCCCCAAGTGCGGCAACCTCAACGAACCGCTGCACAAGGAGGGGGCGCTGGAGCTGATGCGTTCGATGAAGGGAGCGCAGTGAAGAGCGGGGGTGGGGCTCGCCCTCACGAACAGCGGGGAGGTTCGGTTGAGCCCCACCCCCGCTCTTCTGAGCGCGCGCCACAGGTCGCCGTCATCGGCTCCGGCGGTTGCGGGGAGGAGAGCGAGGCCTGGCGGCTCGCTGAGGAGGTCGGGCGATTGCTTGCCGCAGCCGGGGTGACGGTCGTCTGCGGTGGCGGGGGCGGGGTGATGGAAGCCGCCGCCCGTGGCGCGGCTGGGGCCGGTGGCACCGTGATCGGTGTCCTCCCCTGGGTCTCGGTGGACGACGCCAACCCCTACTGCACGCAGGTAGTTGCCACCGGGATCGGCCACGCCCGCAACCTCGCCGTCGTCGCGTCGGGCGGTGCCGCGATCGCGGTCGGCGGCGAATGGGGCACGCTCTCGGAGATCGCCCACGCCCGCAACCTGGGAAGGACCGTGGTGGCGCTGCGCAGCTGGAGCGTCTCGGGGCGGGGAGAGATGGAGGGCGGCCCCGGCATCGTTCCGGCCGAGACTCCCGAGCAGGCGGTCGCCGCAGCTCTCGCAGCCCTCGAGCCCAGACGTGCCGTCGATTAAGTACCTATATGGGCCGCTAATCGACGGCACGTCCGGGCCAGAGTTCGCGCAGGGAGAGGATCGCGAGGGCGTGGGACCAGGCGAGCGGGGTGGTCGAGCGAGGGAGGCCGGTTTGGGCGTCGACCCGCTCCGGCAGGAGGCCGAGCGGGGTTGCCGCGCGACGGAGGTCGGCCATGAGCCGCAGGGCCGTGAGCCTGTCTTGCCGAGAAAGGGAGGGCTGCCCAGCCGCCCGACGATCGTGATTCGCGAGCGCGGCAAACGCCCAGGCGGTCCAAGCGGTCGGCGCCGTCCAGGGATCTTCGCCCCCTCGCCAGTCTTCTGAGGGAGCGATTCCGAAGCGGTCGGCGCGGGAGGCGAGCCGGAACAGGGTTCGCCGGACAGCCGAGTAGAGGGCGGGATGGGGGAAGGGGCGGACCGCCCATGCGGCGGTGGAGTCGAAGCCCGACCCGGACTGCTCGGCGATTCGCACCAGACCACGCCGGGCCCCGAATAGCTCATGGATGCGAGCCGAGCCGACGCCAGAGGCGATCGCGTTGGCCAGATAGTCGCCCGAGTCGCCCTCTTGGTAGTCGGCGCGACCCCGCCACTGCACCGTTCCGCCGATCGCCTTGCTGTCCAGCGGCCCAGTGGCGCGGGACGCCGCGGCAACCCAACCTGCCGCGTCTCCTTGCGCATTGCGCCCGGGGACCGGGGCACCGGTTCCGTGGAATCGTGCCGCAGTGTCGAGGCCCAGCCCTTTCAGGAAGCGGGCAACCCGCCGCGCCTCGGGCCGGTAGCCGGCTGAGGCGAAAGCAATAGCCACGGTGGCGGCGTCACGTGGCCAGACATAGGCCCAGCCATCGCGGGCGCCGGCGGCAACGGCGCCGGTGCGCCGGTCGGTCAGCGCTCGCAGCACGAGCAGCGAGCGTCGGTACATGGCCCCGGCCCAGCTGGGCGCCGCGGCACCCAGTGGCCGTGCACGCGCCAGCCAGCGCCGGTCGGCGCGAGCTGCGCCCGGTCCCCCGATGCGCCGCACGATCACAGTTCTCCGGGAACCCAGCCGGGCCACCGTCCGCAGCACGTTGGTGCCGGGCAGGTACCGCTGCCGAACGGAGTCGGCGCGCCAGAATGGCATCTCGCTCCCAGGGAGCCGTAGGCGCGCGACGACCGCGGCGTCGGCCGGCACCGTGCCCGCGGCCTGCCGAGCTGCCGGCACGGCAATCGTCGCTCGGCCCGCAGGCCCAGGGGCCCGCAGGTCAACGATGTCTCCATAGGCGTCAACCGCGGCAGTTCGTCCCCCGCTCCCGATCACCGCCGTCCCCAGGAACGGCGCCGGCAAGCCGGGCAGTGCCGGCGGCGTCCGCGGGTCGGCTCCGTCTCCCCCGGAGACCGTAATTGCCGCGACCGCGACCGCCACAGCGACCGCGAGTGCTGCACGGACCAGGCCCATCGCCCAATGCAATCAGCCTTCGTCCCGCCCCGGTCGCTAGCCTTCCGCTGCGCGGCTAAGGCCACGTCCCAGATACGGCGAGGTAGCTCAGTTGGTAGAGCACACGACTGAAAATCGTGGTGTCGTGGGTTCGATTCCCACCCTCGCCATAAGTTTCCTGTTGAGCCTAAGCTGAGGACCGCGAGTGGCGATATCCCCAGATCGGGTGTCCCCGCTGGGCGGAATGGGTAATCGCCTAGAGGCCGCGCCATTTCGTGCCTAGTCAGGTTCTTGGGATTGGGGTCAGATGGGGGTGCTCAACGAGCTCGACAAGTTTTTCTTCGGGCGCCGCCGGCGCCTTGATGAGGAAGCCTGGAATACCTGGCACGCTCTCGTCGCGATGCGCCCGGCCACGATGCCGCCGGAATGGGGCCGGACGCTGGTTGCCGGATACGTGGTCAGGGTCTATCAGCGAGCACACCGGGGCACCAAGGCTCTGGTGAGCTTCGGTGACTTCGTGGGCGTGCAAGACACCTGGTGGCCGGGCACCTGTCCGCAGGTGGGCAGCTGGATCACGGCCTACGTCCATCTGTGGCGGCCACCGGGCACCCATTCCGACGAACCGGTGCTCTGGGTCGACAGCTGGGAGTCGCAATGGCCCGCCTCAGCGCAGCGCCGCGCCCTTCGTCATCAGGCCCGCATGGAAAAGGCCAGTAGGCGAGCGCCGAGCCAGGCGAAGCCAACCTAGCGTCACCAGACCCAGATGTCGGCTCACCGGGGTGGCTCAGGGGGCGTCCAGCAACTGATCGGCTGGGGCGTAGTCGTCGCGCAGCACGTGCGCGCCCTCTGCGAAGGATTCGACTTCCTTGGAGCTCAGGTTCGTCACGTATTTGACTTCCGCGACGTTCTGGTATTCCGAGACGGCCGTCTCGGGGATCTTTCGGTCCGACGCGAGCAGAACCGCGTTGCCGCCCAGCGGGTGTTCCTCCGCGCCGAAGGTGACCAGCCGGACGTTGGCGAAGACGTCGAGCAGCGTTGCGGCCTCAGCTCGCTGCAGTTCCAGCGCATTGCGATCGATCACGTTCAGCGCGTATAGGCCTCCCGGCTCGAGCACACGCTTCACTTCTTCGGTCCACTCGACGGTCGCGAGGTGCCACGGCACGGAGAGGTTGCCGAACGCGTCGCCGACGACGACGTCGGCGCTGTGGGTGCCCACGTCGAGCATGCCGATGCGCGCGTCGCCGATCGAGACCTGAAGCGCGGGCGAGGTGCGCAACCCGAGATGCTCCTTGTCGAAGTCCACGAGTTCGCCGTCGACCTCGAGCACGTGAGCGTGGGAGCCGGGACGCGTGGCATCGAGCCAGCGCGGCAGGGTGAAGCCACCTCCGCCGATGAAGACGATGTTGAGCGGCGCCTTGGGAGGGTTCATCGCATTGATCGCTTTGGCGATCCAGCGGGTGTAGTCGAACACGAGGTGCGTCGGATCGTTGAGGTCGACGTAGGAGTGGTGCAGGTCGTCGAGCAGCAATTCGTAGCCGCCCGGGTTCTTAGGATCGGGTTCGATGTTGACGCAGTGGTACTTGGTCTCGGCGGCGCAGGGAGAGTCAAGCCCGTTCGACCACGCGCCGAGGACCACGACCGAGAGTGCGACGCCGGCTACAGCGGCGAGCGACAGCAATCGGGACGAGGCCCCGAGCGTGACGCCGACGAGCACCAGCACCACACCGATCAAGAGGACGGCAGTGCTGACCGGCATCAGGGGGACGAGCACGAACCCGGTGCCGAAGGTGCCGATCAGTGCGCCCGCGGTACCCCAGGCAGAGAGTCGCCCGACGACCGTCCCACTGGCTCGGAGATCGTGCAGCTGCAGGTGGGCAACAGCGGGGGAGACGGCGCTGAGAATCGCCGCGGCGGGCACCAGGGCGACGACCGTGATGCCGAGAGCGGCGAGTTGGCCGTGACCCCGTGCTCCCGGGCCGAGCCAGTGAACCACCGGCACGATCAGCAGCGCGAGCAGGCCGCCCCCGATCAGCAGCACGACGATCAGTCGCCGCGTGTTGGTGCGGTCGGCGAGGCGACCCCCGATCGCCGCACCGAGGGCGATACCGGCGAGGGCGGCGCCGATGATCGAGGTCGTCGTCTCCAGCGTCAGGCCAACGTATGGCGCCAACAAGCGGACGGCGAGGATCTCCAGCATGAGCACCGTGCCCGCGGCGACGAACACGAGCGCCGCAGCGCCCAGCGGCGGGAGGGCGCCGGGAAGGGGCAGCTCGCTTTTCTCAGCAGCGGCCGGCCGTCTTTTGCCGCGGGGCTTCCCTCCCTTTGCCCGCGTCTTCGTTGCCATGGGCCGTAAGCCTACAAGGACTTCCTTGATTAGTATAAATTATTGCGTTCCCATTCCGGGGCGATCGCGTGTATGGCTAGCTCGATGAGGCGCTGGCCAGAGCGGAGTCGAGCGCGGCTGCGATCTGGTCGGGCCGTTCGATCTGGGGGTAATGAGCCGCCTCGGGAAGCTCGATCGTCTCGACGCCGGGGCGCAGGGCGCGGAGGCCGTCCAGGACCTCGGTGCGGGCGACCGGGTCGAGCAGGCCCCAGGCAAGCGTGAGCTGGCCGGGCCAGTCGCGGATCGCGCCGTGCCAGCGGTCGGTGAAGCGTTCGCGCTCGTCCATATAGTGGATCGTGCGGTAGGCGATGCGCTGCCCGTCGTTGTGGGCGATCAGCGACCACTGGTCAGCGGCCTCCTCGGCGCTGAGCGGATGCTCGGCGGAGAAGACGCGCGAGAACTGTGCGCGGAAGCCGGTCTCGCTCGTCAGTCGAGCGAAGAGCGGGCCAAGCGAGCTGCGCAGCATTCGCTGGCCGACGGTCGGCTTGGCGAGGTGCAGCAGCATGCTGCCGTTGAAGAGCAGGGCGCCGGTCACGTCCATCTCGAGCTCGCCGCGCAGGTCGCGGGCCATCAGCTCGGTGGCGACCGAGGTGCCCATGTCGTGGCCGACCACGAAGACCGGCGGCGAGCCGGCGCGGCGCACCAGCTCTTCGGCGGCGTCGGCCTGCCAGGCGAGCGTGTAGACGTGGTCGCTTGGCTTCTCGGAGAGGCCGAAGCCGAGGAAGTCGAACGCGAGGGCGGCCTCGCCCTGCCGCAGATCGAGCAGCTCGCGCCAGTCGTAGGAGCTGGACGGGAAGCCGTGCAGGAACAGCAGCAGCGGATCTTCGCTGCCCTCGCGACGGTGGACGAACAGCTTCCTGCCGAGGACGTCCTCGGTTGTTCCCGTCTCGCGCCAGCGCTGCACCCTCTCGGTCAGCATCGCGGTAGAGGCTGCCAGATTCGCCGCTGGCTCAGGCCGTGACCCCGCCGAAGCGGCGCCGGAGCCGGTCGTGACGGTGACGAAAGAACCAGCCGATCACGGGCTGCAGGGGTGACGCCAGCAGGCCGAGCCGGGGCTCCCAGCGGACCCGGTCCGTGACCGTGCAGCCACCCCCGGCGGGCTCGAGGGTCCGTTCGTGTTCCCACAACCGCTGGCTCAGCATCGTCGAGCGCTCCAGGAAGCCCTTGCTCGGCTCGAGGCGGACCAGGGTGACATCGTCGTAGTCGAACGGGATCAGGCCGAAGAGGAGGATCCAGCTGCGGCCGATCGGCTTGCCGATCTCGATTTCAGCGGGGTCGATTCGCTCCAGCCCGCGGGGGAGCGTCATGCGGAGATACGGGCGCATCTCGTCGTTGATGCCCTCCGGCGTCATCACTCGGTCCCACACCTGGGCGGGGCTCGCATCGAGGCGCGAGGTGACGGTTATCTCGGCTGAGCGACGAATCCCTCAGGCTCCTCGACCACGGTGTTGACCAACTCGCCGATCGCCTCGATCTCGACCCGCACCGTGTCGCCGACGTGGAGCAGGTTGTCGCGGATCGGTTGGCGGCCGATGCCGACGCCGGCCGGGGTGCCGGTCGCGATCACGTCGCCGGGCTCGAGGGTGAAGGCTTCGGAGAGGTGGGAGACCTGCTGGAAGCAGTCGAAGACCATCTCGCCGGTGCTGGCGTCCTGGCGCACCTCGTCGTTGACGAGGCAGCGGATGCGCAGGTCATGCGGGTCGCCCAGCTCCGCGGCGGTGACCAGCCAGGGCCCGAGCGGGCCGTGGGTGTCGAAGGACTTGCCGATCGTCATCGTCTGCGCCCGGCCCTGCCAGTCGCGCACGCTGACGTCGTTGGCGGCGGCGTAGCCGGCGATCACCTCGTGCGCCCGCTCGACCGGCACGTGACGGCAGCGCTTGCCGATCACGATCGCCAGCTCGGCCTCGTAGTCGAGGAAGGTGGAGACGCGCGGCATGTGGACCTCGGCGCCGGGCCCGACCACGCAGGTCGCCTGCTTGTTGAAGAAGACCGGGACCTCAGGCGCCTCCATCCCCATCTCGGCGATGTGGTCGGCGTAGTTGAGCGCGATCCCCAGGTACTTGCGGGGAGCGGCAGGCGCAAGCAGCTGCACCGCGGGGAGCGGCAGGCGCGGCATTCCCTCGGCCAGCTTCTTCAGGCCGTCCTGCCCGGCGCGGTCGAGGGCCGCAGCCGGTTCAGCCGGCAGGTCCGTGCCGGAGAGGTCGACCACCTCGTCGCCCTCGACGACCCCGAGTGCCGGTGCGCCGCCATCCGAAGCGAATCGACAGAGCTTCATCGCGTCCGGACTCTGGCAGATTGCCGCGCCGCACGGCTAGGCCTCGTTCAGCTCGCTGAGCAGCTCGGAGACCCGGCGCTCGATCTCGTCGCGGGTGGCGCGGACCTCCTCGAGCGGGCGGCCCTTGGGGTTGGGGAGGTCCCACTCGAGGTAGCGCTTGCCGGGGACGTAGGGGCACTCGTCGCCGCAGCCCATCGTCACCACGACGTCGGCCCACTCGGCGTCCTCTTGGCTGAGCTCGCGAGGGATGCGCTCGCTCAGGTCGATGCCGAGCTCGGCCATCGCCTCGACCACCTCGGGGTGTACACGGTCGCCCGGGGTGGTGCCGGCGGAGCGGGCCTGGTGGCGTTCGCCGGCGGCGCGGGCAAAGAGCGCCTCGCTCATCTGCGAGCGGCCGGCGTTGTGGAGGCAGACGAAGAGGACGCAGGCCATCAACCGGGATGCTCGCCGCGGACGAGTTGGTAGGTGAGGGCCCCGATCGCGGCGCCGGCGATCGGGGCGACTATGTAGATCCAGAGACCGTGCAGTTGGCCCGAGACGAGGCCGGGGCCGAGCGAGCGCGCCGGGTTCATCGAGGCGCCGGTGATCGGCCCGCCGAAGAGGGCGTCGAGGCCGACCGTGCCGCCGATTGCGATCGCCGCCCCCGCCCCCGCGGCGCGGGTGTCGGTCGCCACCGCCATGATCACGAACATCAGGAAGGCGGTCAGGACCGCCTCGTAGACGAGGGCGCTGCCGGTGCCGACGCTGGGCAGGGTGGCACCGAGTGAGGCCGGCTCGCTGGGCCAGACCGCCAGCAGCAGCGCCGCCGCCGCGATCGCTCCCAGCAACTGGGCCGCCAGGTAGGCGAGCGCCTCGTGCCTGGGGAAGTGGCGGGTCAGGGTGAAGGCCAGCGTCACCGCCGGATTGAGATGGGCGCCGGAGAGGTGTCCCGTCGCGTAGACCATCGCCATGATCACCAGGCCGAAGACGAGGGAGACGCCGACCGTGCCCAGCGCCCCGCCGTGGACAGTGTCGGTGACGATCGCCCCGCAACCGGCGAAGACCAGGGCGAAAGCGCCGAACGCCTCGGCGGCGGCGCGGCGCAGCAGGTCCGGCCGGGCCCTCATGCCTGTCTTGCCGGCACCGAGAACACCTCGCGCACGGCGCCGAGCGCTCCGGGCACGAGGCTGAAGTAGCTGTAGGTGCCGCGCGTCTCCCGTTCGATCAACCCGGCCTCGACCAGGAGCTTCAGATGGTGGCTGACCGTTCCCTGCGAGAGGCCGAGCAGCGGCTGCACCTCGCAGACGCAGACCGGCTCACCGCCAGCCCGCAGCAGCAGGTTGACGATCCGCAGCCGGTGCCGGTCGGCGAGTGCCTTGATCACCGCCTCGAGCTCCACCGCCCGCTCCTCGGAGAGCGACGATCCGGCGAGCGGGGTGCAGCACTCGATCACGGGAAGCTCGGTCGCTGCCATTCGAAGTCGGACGGTACCACGATTCATCGACAAACTTCAATGAATATCGCAACCCCTTTGGGGCGTGTCCGAGTTTTTGGTTCCATAGCGACCCGAAAACTCGGACACGGTCGGAAGCGCCCTCTACAATCGATTGCGAGCGATGGGGCTCGCTCCCTCATAACTGCGATTCGATCCGCTGACGGTCCCTACCACGTCCATCGACGCTGATAGGAGACCCCGAAATGCGAGTGACCGGATTCGACCTTCGCCGCCTGGCTGCGATCTACGTCGGCGGCGTGATCGGGGCGCTTGCCCGGGTGGGCCTGGCCGAAGCGGCGCCGCACGGCCCGGGTGGGTGGCCCTGGGCGACCTTCGCCGTGAACATGGTCGGTGCGCTGCTGCTCGGCTACTTCGTCACCCGGTTGCGCGATCACCCCGAGGACAGCCTCGCCCACCCTTTTCTCGCCACCGGGATCTGCGGCACCCTGACCACCTTCTCCACCCTGCAGCTGGAGTTGTTCGAGATGGTCAACGGTGGGCACCTCGCCCTCGCCGCCGCCTACGTCGGCGCCTCCCTGGTCGCCGGCTTCGCCTTCGTGCGGCTGGGAATTGCCCTGGAGCGCCGCCCGGAGCTTGCGAGATGAACGGGTCTGGCGCTTTCTTCCCGCTATGCGGGAACAACTCGCCAGTGGGTCGATGAGTGCGCCCGCCTGGATCGCCGTCGGCCTGCTCGGCGGAGCTGCTGCCGCCGCTCGCTTCCTGATCGACACGGCCCTCACCGCGCGCACCGACCACCCCTTCCCCAACGGCATCCTCGCGGTCAACATCGTCGGCGCGCTCGCCCTGGGCCTGGTCGCCGGCGCGGCGCTGGAAGGCCAGGCGCTGGTGATCGTCGCCGGCGGCGGCATCGGCTCCTTCACCACCTTCTCGACCTGGATCCTCGACTCGCACCGTCTCGCCGATGCCGGCCACACCCACCTCGTCTGGCTCAATCTCGGCCTCTCGCTGCTCGCCGGCTTCGCTGCCGTTGCCCTCGGTCACTGGCTCGGCGAGGTGCTGTAAGCCCCTCCCAACGGTCGCATTTATTCCCGTATAGCGGGAACAGGTGCGACATCGCGTCTGCGCCGTCCGCCCCTCGCTCTACCTTGATCTGAGATGGATCAGCTCGATCCCACCATGTTCCAGGAGGCGTTGATCGACACCTCCGGCGGCACACCCGCCAAGGCCCCCGCGCCTGCCCCGCCGCCCGCAAGAGTGTGCTTGCGGGAGCTGCAGGATGGCCAGCAGGTGCAGGGCATTTACGCCGTACGTCAGCGCGAGCTGCGGCGCAAGCGCAACGGCGAGCCATGGCTGCGGCTGGTGCTCGGCGACGCCAGCGGCAGCGCTGAGGCAGTTGCCTGGGAGGACGCCGAGGAGCGCTACGCGCTTGTCACGCCGGGGACCGCCGTCCACGTCGGCGGCATCTTCGAGATGAGTGAGCGCTGGGGGGCGAAGATCAAGCTCTCCGATCTGCGCGAGGCCGCCCTGGACGAGTACGACGCCGCCGATCTGGCAGCCGAGTCGGAGGTCTCCTTCGAGAGCCTCGAGGGCAAGCTCCGCCAGCTGCTGGAGACGGTGCAAGAGCCGCAGCTGCGCGACCTGCTCGGCCGCTTCTTCGGCGCGGACTCGGAGATCTGGCTGCGTTTTCGCGACGCGCCTGCGGCGAAGGTCTACCACCAGGCCTACCGCCATGGTCTGCTCGAGCACACTGTCTCCGTCGCCCAGGCGGTCAGCGCCGCGGCCAACTTCTTCCCCGGCATCGACCGCGAGATCGCGGTGACCGGAGCCCTCCTGCATGACATCGGCAAGACCCAGGCCTACAACGACGACCCACTGGCGATCGACCTGACCGATGCGGGTCGGCTGCAGGGGGAGATACCGCTTGGCTACTACACGGTGCGCCGGGAGATCGAGGAGATCCCCGGCTTCGACCCGGCGCTGGCCCAAGCCGTCCTCCACATCATCCTCAGCCACCACGGCTCGCTCGAGCACGGGTCACCGGTCGTCCCCGCCACCCGTGAGGCCGTCCTCGTCCACATGATCGACAACCTCGGTGGCCGCCTCGGCAGCTTCGACAGGCTCGAGCGTCAGCTGCCCGCGGGCGAGTCCTGGTCCGGCTTCGACCGGGCGCTATCCGGCTCGGCTTACTTCGGCACCCGCCAGGCTGCCTGAAGCACCGTCCTTAGAAGCGCCTCGTGCAGCGTTCGATTCGGTGCACGTCCTGCTTGGCGTGCTTGATGCAGTGGATCAGCTGCTGGGGGCTGCCGCCCTGCGCCTTGGTCACCTTGAAGGAGCGGCGAATCTGCCGCTGGACCTGGACGTTGACGGTGTTGAGGGTCTTGCCGATCTGATCGAGCCCGGTCGAGTGAAATGCCTCCTTGGTCGTGTCCAGGACCGGCTTGACGATGAACAGGTAACAGAGGAAGAGGATCCCGGCGGTGACCGCCAGCCGGATGATCCCGGACGTCACGTTGCCGAAGAGATTGCGAAGGATGTCCACGCTGGGGAACAGTATCCGGCTCGAAAGCGCCAAAATGCGGGGTTCCGATGGTTTGGATGGGGGGCTCGCCAAGTCGCCCTCACTATCCTGAGCCTCGTGGCAAAGGACACCGAGAAGCTGATCCGCCAGCTCTCGCTGATCTCCTTCCTGATGGCGCAGGGGAGGCCGGTTTCGGCCCTGGAGATCAAGCGCGAGGTGGAGGGCTACAGCGATATGAACGACGACGCCTTCGCACGGCGCTTCTACGCCGACCGCGCCGAGCTGGAGAGCCTCGGCATCCAGCTCGGGGTGGAGAAACCGGGTGAGGGCTTCTTCGAGGCCGAGCTCTACTCGCTGCCGCCGGAGAACTTCTACCTCGACCCGATCAAGTTCGAGGACGACGAGCTGGCGTCGCTCAGCACCGCCCTCTCCCTGCTGACCGACGGAGGCTTCGCTTATGCCGAGCCGCTGCGGCTCGCCCTGCAGCAGGTCGCCTGGGGCCACCCGAATCCGCTCAGCGAGGGCAAGCGTGCGCCGGTCGAGATGGCGATGACGGCCTCTGCCGGCGGCCGCGATCTCTCCCAGCGCCTCTCCAAGATCGAGACGGCGATCTCACGTCGCAAGACGATCGAGTTCACCTATTACACGATGGAGCGCGACGACACCGAGAAGCGCAAGGTCGATCCCTTCCACCTCGTCTTCCGCTCCGGCCAGTTCTACTTGATCGGCCTCTCCCACGAGCGCGAGGCGGTCCGCGTCTTCCGCCTCTCCCGCATCCAGGGCAAGGTCGGCTACGCCTCCAAGGCCGAGCATGACTTCTCGCCGCCAGAGGACTTCGACCGCCGCGACTACGGCCAGCGCGCCGACTGGCAGCTGGGCGAGATCCGCGGCACGGCGAAGATCTTCGTCCGCGACCGGATCTCCTGGCTGATCGAGCGCGACTTCAGCGCCTACGGCGAGCTGCGACCGGCGCGCAAGGCCGACGACGCACCGGGCAAGGGCTCGGTCCTCGAGACCGCCTACGCTTCGCCGCGCGAGCTGATCGCCTGGGTCCTGCGCTGGCGCCAGAACGCCGAGGTGCTGGAGCCGGAGGAGCTGCGCGCGGAGGCCCGCGAGCGCCTCGACCTCCTCCACGACCGCCACCGCAGCGACTTCGAACCGGCCGAGACGGTCGAGCGGCCGCTGCGCGAGCCGCCGCCGCGGTCGCGAAACAATGGCCGGGGCGAGGCCGCGATCCGCCCCGAGCGCTTCGCTCGCCTCGTCACCCTCGCCGGCATGCTGATCGACTCCGCCAAGAAAGGCGAGCGGCTGCACGTCTCCGACCTGCGCCAACGGCTCGAGCTGACCGCCGAGGAGCTGCAGGAGGACATCGACCTGCTCAACGTCGTCAACTTCGGCGGCGGCACCTACGTCCTCTACGCCGAAATCCAGGGCGATGAGATCGAGGTCGATTCCGAGCCCTACGGCGACAACTTCGCCCGCCCGGCGCGGCTGCTGCCGCTGGAGGCCAAGGCCCTGGTCGCGGCGATCGACCTCTTCGGCGACCACCTGCCGCAGGGTGGCCTGCAGAGCGCCCGCGAGAAGATCGTCAAGGCGCTTGGCCACGACCCTTCCGAGGAGGGGTTGGAGATCGCGGCCGGGAGCGGCGGCGACACCGAGGTGGCGCGGGTCGTCAACGACGCGATCGCCCGCCGCCGGGTGATGGAGATCCAGTACTACAAGGAGAACGAGGACCAGTTCACCAAGCGCCGGGTCGAGCCCTACCGGCTCGAGAACGGGCGCGAGGGCTGGTACGTGGAGTGCTTCGACCTGACCAAAGAGGGGATCCGCCACTTCAAGCTGGACCGGGTCAAGGAGGCGGTGGCGAGCAGCGAGAGCTACGAGCCGCGGCAGGAGGTCGAAGAACTGGCCGGGGTCGAGGGTTGGATGACCGACGGCGAGGTGCCGACCGCCCAAGTGGCGCGCGTCTGGGTCTCGCCGGAGCGAGCCCGCTGGCTGCGCGAGGAGCGGACCGTGGTCGAGGAGCTGGCCGACGGCTCGGTCGTCGTCGAGCTGCCCTACGCGGGGACCTCGTGGCTGGTGCGCGAGATCCTGCGCGGAGCCGGCGACCTGGTCGTGCTCGAGCCCGAGGAGGCGCGCGAGGCGATTGCCGCCGAGGTCGCGGCAAGCGCTGCTTGAGCTGGCGCCCGGGCACCCGGAGATAGGGCGGCTGACGGCGCCCAATCCGGGCCCGATGACGCTGGCCGGCACCAACACCTATCTCTACGGCTCCGATCCCTGCACGGTGATCGACCCTGGCCCCGACGACGCCGGCCATCTCGAGGCGGTCCGTGCCGTGGCCGAGGAGCGCGGTGGGGTCGGCCTCATCCTGCTCACCCACGGTCACGGCGACCACGCGGATGGAGCGGAGCGGTTTGCCGGGATGGGGGCCGGTGCGACGCCGGTGATCCTGCCGGCCGGGGGAGAAGGGCACGGCGGCTTGCGCGCTCTCGCCACGCCCGGCCACGCCGCCGATCACGTCTGCTTCCTGACCGCCGATCGGGTCTGTTTCAGCGGTGACCTGGTGCTGGGCGAGGGCTCCACCTTCGTCCCCCCCGACGGCGGGTCCCTGGCCGCCTACATGGGGTCGCTGCGATTGCTCCAGGCCGAGCCGCTGGAGCTGCTCTGTCCCGGTCACGGTCCCTGGGTGACGGACCCGGCGACGAAGCTGGCCGAGTACGTCGAGCACCGCGAGATGCGCGAGCGCCGTCTGCTGGCGGCCCTGGAGCGCGGCGAGCGCTCTCGCGCTGCGCTGCTGGCCGAGGCCTGGGAGGACGTCCCCGAGCCGCTCCGTCCCGCCGCGGCGCTGGTCATGGAGGCCCACCTGCAGAAGCTGGAGGCGGAAGACCGGCTTCCTGGTCGGCTGGCCAGCTAGACAGCCGCCTCGTCAGTAGGCTGGAAACGATGGGACCGAAGCGCGCATTGCGGGCAGGGCTGATGGTGGGGGCTGCCGGAACCGGCCTCGCCGCTGTGACGACGGCTGCCGCCTGGCACTGGCTGGCACGACGGCCGTTGCCGAAGCAGAAGGGGACGATCGAGCTCGCCGGTTTGGAGGGGCCGGTGCGGGTGCGCCGCGATCGCTGGGGCGTGCCCCACGTCGAGGCGGCCAGCGCCGCCGATCTCTGGTTCGCCCAGGGCTTCTGTCACGGCCAGGACCGGCTCTGGCAGATGGACTTCTACCGCCGGGTCGTCTCCGGCCGGCTCTCCGAGTTTGCCGGGGTCGAGGGGCTGCCGATCGACCGCCTGCTGCGGACGTTGGGGATCAGGCGCACGGCGGAGCGCGAGGCCGCCGCCCTCGATCCCGAGCTGCGCGCCCAGCTGGAGCGCTTCTGCGAGGGTGTCAACGCCGCCGCCGCGAGTGCAAGTGCGATGCCGTTCGAGATGCAGCTGTTGCGACTGGGGTTCGAGCCCTGGCGCCCGGTCGACATCCTCGGGCTCGGCAAGCTGCTCGCCTTCGGCCTCTCGACCAACTGGGAGAAGGAGCTGCTGCGCGCCGACATGACCCGCGAGCTCGGCCCGGAGTTGGCCGCCAAGCTCGACCCCGGCTACCCGGCCGACAACCCGGTCGTCACCCAGCAAGCCTGGTCGGGCGACGGCCTCGGCCTGGCCGAGCAGATCGATGCGGTGCGACGCTCGATCGGCATGGCCGCCGAGGCGAGCGGCTCCAACAACTGGGCGGTGAGCGGACGGCTGAGCGCGACCGGCTCGCCGCTGATCGCCGGCGACCCTCACCTGCCGCAGAGCATGCCGGGCATCTGGTACCAGGTCGGCCTCACCCTCGGCGACCGCACCGTACGCGGCGCTTCGCTACCGGGGATGCCGGGCGTCTACATGGGGCAGAACAACGACGTCTGCTGGACCTTCACCAACGTGATGGCAGACGTTCAGGACCTCTTCATCGAGCGGATCGAGGGCGACCGCTACCTATTCGAGGACGAGTGGCGACCGCTCGAGGTCGTGCGCGAGGAGATCGCCGTGAAGGGTCGCGATGCGCCTGAGGTGCTCGACGTCCGCCTCACCCACCACGGCCCGATCGTCAACGAGGCGCTCGGCGCCGACGAAGCCGAGCCGCTGGCGCTGCGCTGGATCACGCTTGATCAGCCGACCACCTTCAAAGGAGTGTTCGAGCTGCACGGAATCCGCTCCGGCCCCGAGCTGGTCGCGAGCCTGGAGGGCCACACCTCACCCGCCTCGAACCTGATCTGGGCCGACCGCCACGGCTCGATCGGGTACAAGCTGATCGGGCGGCTGCCGCAGCGCAAGGGCGGCTGCCCCGACTTGCCGAAGCCAGGCTGGGATGGCGAGTACGAGTGGGAGGGGTCGGTCCCCTACGACGAGCTACCCGAGGTCATCGACCCCGAGAGCGGCTTCCTCGTCACCGCCAACAACCGCATCGTCGGCGGCGAGTACCCGCACCACATCACCAGCGAGTGGCTGGACGGCTTCCGGGCGCGACGGATCGAGGAGCTGCTGCGGGCGAGTGACGAGCACGACGTCGCGAGCTTCGAGGCGATGCAGTCCGACAACCTCTCGATCCCAGGACTGGAGGCTGCGAGGCGGCTTGGAAGGCTGGTCCCGAAAGGGCAGCGCGAGCTGAGCGCGGTCGAGCGCCTGCGCAGCTGGGACGGCAGGCTCGACCCCGACACGATCGCCGGCACTATCTACCAGGCGTTCCTGCTGCGGCTGGCGCGCGAGGTCGCCCGCGCCGCGATCGGCGACCGCGACCTCTGCGAGCGCTGGCTCGATCGGGCCGACAACGGCTTCACCCCCCACGTCACCTCACCCTGGCGCTGGCACTCGCACCTGATGGACCTCTGGGAGGAGGGCGACGAGGGGTTGATCGGCCGCCCCTGGGACGAGCTCGTGCTGGAGGCGTTGGCGGGCGCGCTCGACGACCTCAGCGACCGCTTCGGGCCCGACCCGGAGGGTTGGCGCTGGGGCGACGTCCACGAGATGGAGTTCCCCCACCCGCTGGGCGAGGCCAATCCTCTCCTGCGCAAGCTGCTCAACCGTCGCTTGCGCGCCGGCGGCGCCCAGGAGACCGTGAGCCAGATCGCCTACGACCCCAATGACCCCTACAAAGCCGTCTGGGCGCCGAGCTGGCGCATGGTCGCCGACCCCACGGACCCCGGCCGCTCGCGCTGGCAGATGTTCACCGGCCAGTCCGGCCACCCCGCCAGCCCCCACTACGACGACCTCCAGACCGACTGGCTCGAGGGCCGCACCCAGCCGATGGCCGGCGAGGGCCCGTGGCGCCAGCTGGACCTCGTCCCGCCCCACGCCTGAGTGCCTTCGGGGACGTGCCGGTAGTTGAGTACCCATATGGGCCGCTAACTTGCGGCACGTCTTGTTGCGGCTGATGTCCGGGCGGGCCGAAACGTTTGGGGGATGAAATGGTTGTGGGGTAGATGCGGCGCGCTGTCCTATGCCTGCTCGCGCTATTTGCTGCCGCAGTACCTGCGGCCGCCGGCGCGAAGACGGTCGAGTTCCACGGCCGTGAGGTTGGCGTGCCCGCGAGCTGGCCGGTCTACCGGCTCGCCGAGCATCCGCGCATGTGCGTGCGGCTGGACCGCAGAGCGGTCTATCTGGGGCGCCCCGGCTCGGCGCAGCGCTGCCCCGCGGGCGCCATCGGCCGCCGCCGGGCGATCCTCGTCGATCCAGGCTCCCGGGCGCGAGCCGAGGCGCAGGCGAGCCGCGTCGCGCCCGCCCACATCTCGGCGGCCTCCGAATTCACCGGCCTCGGCTTCGACGCCTGCACCGTGCCCTCGCGCCGGTCGATGTCCGCCTGGGACTCCTCTCCCTACCGGGCGATCGGGGTCTACATCGGCGGCCTCAACCGCGGCTGCTCGCAGCCGAACCTGAGCGCGAGCTGGGTGGGCGAACAGACCGCGGCCGGCTGGAGCCTGATCCCGACCTACGTCGGTCTGCAGGCGCCGACGAGCAGCTGCAGCTCCTGCGCCAAGCTGAGCAGCAGCGTCAGCGCCGCCACCTCGCAGGGAACCGAAGCCGCGACCGACGCCGTCAACCAGGCGCGACTGGTCGGGATCGGCGAAGGAAGCCCCATCTACTTCGACATGGAGAGCTACGCGCGAACCTCCAGCGCCAGCAACGCGACGCTCAGCTTCCTCGCAGCCTGGACCGCCCGGCTGCACGCCCTCGGCTACGACTCCGGCGTCTACAGCAGCGGCGCCTCGGGCATTGCCGACCTCGCCGCCAGATTCGGCAGCTCCTACCTGGAGCCGGACGAGCTCTGGTTCGCCAACTGGAACGGACGCGCCTCTGCCGCCTCCGACCCCTACGTACCCGCGGGCGCCTGGGTCGGGCACCGGATCCACCAGTACAACGGTGGCCACGACGAGACCTACGGCGGCGTCACGATCAACATCGACAACAACTACGTCGAAGGGGCGACCGCCGGGACGGGGTCCGCGGACGAAGACCCCAGGGGGAACTTCGACTCCGTCATCTCGCCCGCGCCCGGCCAGGTGCAGATCAGCGGTTGGGCCTTCGACCCGAATGCGCCGACCAAGCCGGTCTCCCTCCGTGCCTACCTCGGCGGCGAGGCCGGCGAAGAAGGTGTGACCAGCTACGAACTCGGTCCGGTCGCGACGCAGGAACGCTCCGATCTCTCGCTTCTCTACCCGAGGGCCGGGGTTGCCCACGGCTTCAGTGCCAGCTTCCCCGTCGTCGGCAGCGGGCGGCAGCGGGTCTGCGTCTACGCGCTCGACATCGGTCCCGGATCCGACCGTCTGCTCGGTTGCAAGGCGGTCGGCGTGCCGCTGCCGCTCTCGCTCCTGCGGACGAACGTGGGCGGCAACGCGATCCGCCTGCGGCTTCGTTGCGAGTGGCCCAGCGGTACCCAGTGCCCGGGACAGATCCTCGTCCGGGCCCGCGTCAGGCAACGCTCCGTCATCCGCTTCAGGGGCAGGCGCGTGGTCAAGACGAGAGTGGTGAGGAGGGCGATCGTGCGACGCGGCTTCCGCCTCACCGGCGGCATGTCCCACACCTTCCGCCTTGGCCTCGGCAGCAGCGGTCGTCAGCTGACCGAAGACGGCGCCAAGCCCTGGACCCAGCTGGTCGTGGCGATCCCGGGCGGCAGCGTCGGCCGCGCGGTCAGGCTGAGGTAGCGACGCGCTCGACCTGGCGCCACGCCTCAGGCCCAGGTCGCGAGCGGGAGGTTGTCCCTGATGGTCTGATCGGCGGTGATCAAGGGGGCGTTCGCGACGATCGCGTGCGCGGCGATAAGACGATCGAAGGGATCGCGCGTCCAGGAGAGATCGGCAGCCGCCTGCACCAGCTCGGCGAATGGCGTGTCCGCGACCTCCAAGCCTATGTCCCGGCGCAGCGCAGGCAGCATCGTTGCCAGCGGATCTCGCGCTCGTCCAATCTCATGCAGATAGGTCAGCTCGAGAACCGCTATCGGCGAAAAGCGGGGCTCGCGTTCATCGATCAACGCTTGCGCCGATTTCGGGAGTCTTCCCGCCATGCCCGCGTAGAGCCACAGCGCGATATGAGTGTCAATTAGGATCAGGATTCCACTCCGAAGACCAGTCGATGTGGATCAGCTCGTCCGGATCGCCGATGATCGCGCCCTCTCGACGTGGCAGCCGCTCCCAGATCGACTCTTTCTCCTTCGGCGCGATCACGAGCGTCTTGCCGTTGCGCTCGATCTCCAGCGGCTTGCCGGTCTCCAGAACCTCGTCGAGCAAGCGGTAGACGTTGGCGCGTAATTTCGATGCGCTGAGTGCCATCGTGGCCTCCAGTGAGTTCGTACGTACGTATTTAGAATAGAGCGTACGTACGATATCACCGGCAGGTGGTCGCATCTCGAAGGCTCGGTGCCTCGCCCGGGGTTCCATGCGGCTCAGGCTGAATGGCGCGGACGCGCGTGTGCTGCGCACTATCCAAGAATTCAGCGACGAATTGGTGCAGACTTTGGAGCGAGGCTGCGGGTCAGACCTCGTCGCGGCTGACCGCGGTGACCAGCTCGACGATCGGGGCGGGGGCCTTCTCGGGGGAGCCGGCATCGAAGGGCGGTTGGGGGTCGTACTCGATCCCGAGCTGCACGGCCTGGGCAACCTCCGGCCCGACTTCGCGCCCGACCAGGTGCAGGGCCATGTCGATCCCTGCCGAGACGCCGGCCGCGGTGATCGTCTTGCCGTCCTCGACGAAGCGGCCGCCGACCGGGTCGGCGCCGAACTCGCGCAGCTGCTCGAGGTAGAGCCAGTGACCGGTCGCCCGCTTGCCCTCGAGCAGACCGGCGGCGCCGAGGACGAGCGAGCCGGTGCAGACAGAGGTCGTCCACTTGGTCCCCTCGTCGACGGCGCGCAGCCAGGCGAGCACCGTCTCGTCTCCCATCAGTGGCCGATTGCCCTTGCCACCGGGGACGAGGACCATGTCGGGCTCGGTCACTTCCTCCAGGTCGTAGTCGGCGCTGAGGCCGAGCGCACCGCTGTCGGTCCGCACCGTCCCCTTGGACGGGCCGACGAAGCGGACCTCCCAGCCCGGCACCGAGCGCAGCACCTCGTAGGGGCCGACGGCGTCGAGGGCGGTGAAGCCGTCGAAGATCAGGATCGCGATCTGCATGACTCGATGATCGTCGTGCGTGGCGGCGATTTCCAGTGGCAGAATTGCCAGTGTTCGCTAGATTTCTGCCATGCACCGGATCGTCGCCCTCTGCCTCGACGGGGTCGTCGCCTTCGACCTAACCGCGGCGGCTCAGGTCTTCGGCGTCGCTTCCGAGCGCGACGGAACGCCGCTGTACGAGGTCTCGACCTGCACCGAGGGAGGGGCCGAGGTTGCGACGACGACGGGCTTCGGCCTCAGGCCCCAGCACGACCTCGGCGCGCTGGAGGGAGCGGACACGGTCGTCGTCCCGGGCTACTTCGCCGTCCTGGATCCCCCGCCCGCTCCGGTGACGGAGGCGCTGCAGCACGCTTCGGCCAGGGGCGCCCGTGTCCTCTCGGTCTGCACCGGGGCTTTCGCGCTGGCCCACGCGGGCCTGCTTGACGGGCGCCGGGCGACGACGCACTGGGCTCACGCCGAGCAGCTCTCCAGCCGCTTCCCGGCGGTCGAGGTCGATCCGGCGGCGCTCTACGTCGACGAGGGCGAGGTGATGACCTCGGCTGGCCTCAGCGCCGGCATCGACCTCAGCCTGCACGTCGTCCGCAAGGATTTCGGCGCGGTGGCGGGCGAGACGGTTGCGCGCCGCATGGTCGCCGCGCCCCACCGCGAGGGCGGCCAGGCGCAGTTCATCAAGCGCCCTCCTCTGGGTGAGCCCGGCACGCTGGAGACGACCCGGCGCTGGGCGCTGGAGCGACTCGCGGATCCACTCGACGTCGCCGCGATGGCCCGCCATGCCAGCGTCAGCCCCCGCACCTTCGCCCGCCGCTTCCGCGAGGAGACCGGGACCACGCCGCTGCGCTGGCTGCTCGCCCAGCGGGTGCTCGAGGCGCGGCGCCTGCTCGAGGAGTCCGACCTGCCGATCGACGAGGTCGCCTGGCAAGCCGGCTTCGGCACCGCCGCCTCGCTGCGCGAGCACTTCCGCCGCGCCACCGCCACCACGCCGACCGCCTATCGCCGCTCGTTCCAGCCCGCGCCGCCGGGCGGTCGCGGCGGGAACGACTCCGTAACGCGCCACGATCGCCGATCGGGCAGTCTTCCCGCTCGACGATGAGTCGCCGCGACCAGATCAAGCTGAGCGAGGAGGAGCTGCTGGAGCTGCTGGAGGGCGAGCGGGTCGCCATCGTCTCCTCGAACGGCCCGCACGGCTGGCCGCACTCGATGCCCCTTTGGTTCGTGCCCCGCGAGGGCGAGATCTGGATCTGGACCTACGCCAAATCGCAGAAGGTGCGCAACCTGGAACGCGACCCGCGGGCGACCGTGCTGGTCGAGACCGGCCACGAGTACGGCGAGCTGCGCGGGGCGGCGATCGAGGCCGAGGCGGAGATCCACCGCGACTTCGAGACCGTGATCGGGTTCGCTGAGGAGCTGACCGTGCGTTACGCGGAGGGGATCTCCTCGGTGGAGGGCGACGCGAAGGCCGCGCTCGAAGCCCAGGCCCCGAAGCGGGTGGCGCTCCACTTCAGGCCGCTGCGGGTCGCGACCTGGGACCACCGTAAGCTGGCCGGCGGCTACTGAGCGGAGGACCTCCAAGAGACGATGAAGCGCCGAAAGCTGACAGCCATCCTTCTCCTTGCCGCCCTCCTCGGGGTGGCAGTGCCGGTTGCGACCAGCAGTGGTGAGGGCGCTCGCGTGCCGGCGGGCTTCTACGGCGTCGCCCCGCAGGGGCAGCTGACACCCGAAGACGCCCGCTACATGAAGGCGGGGGGGATCGAAAGCGTGCGCTTCACCCTGATCTGGCCGGCGATCCAGCCGACGGCGAAAGGCGGCTATGACTGGACCTACTTCGACGAAGTCGTCGAAGTGGCGGCCCGCGCCGGGCTTCGGGTCTTGCCGGTGATCAACAGCACGCCGCGCTGGCTGGCGAGGAAGAGCACGACGCTGCCGATCAGGAACGCAACGCAGAGGGCGGCCTGGTCCGCTTTCCTGGAAGCGGCCGTGAAGCGCTACGGGCCGGGTGGCGAATTCTGGACGCAGCACTCGCACGTGGGCGTCAACTACGAACCGGCGATTGCCAAGCCACTGCCGATCCGCGAATGGCAGATCTGGAACGAGGCCAACTTCTTCTACTTCACCTACCCGGTTTCGCCAACGGCGTACGCGCAGCTGGTGACGCTCTCGAGCAAAGCGCTCAGACGGGCGAATCCAGGCGCCAAGCTGGTCCTCGCCGGTCTCTTCGGGGAACCTACGGCGGGGGGGAGCCGCGGCATGCCGGCGGCGGAGTTCCTCGAACGCCTCTACGCGGTGCCCGGCCTCAAGAGCCGCTTCGACGGGGTGGCGCTGCACCCTTACGCGGTCGACGCCGAAACGCTGGAAGAACTGGTCGAGGAATTCCACGAAGTGAGCGTGGAGAACCACGATCGCCCGGGGCTCTACATAACCGAGATGGGATGGGGCTCCCAGAATGACTTCAACCAGGTCGCCTTCGAGCAGGGCATCCAGGGACAGGTGCGCCAGCTGCGCGGCGCCTACGGCTACCTGACCGAAAACCAGCGGCGACTCAACCTGAAGCAGGTCGATTGGTTCTCCTGGAAGGACCTGCGCGGCACCTGCAACTTCTGCGACTCGGTCGGCTTCTTCCGCGAAGGCCTGCGCTTCAAGGCCAAGCCCGCCTGGCACGCTTTCGTCGCCCTGACCGGCGGTAGATCCCGTCCGTGACGGCGGATCGGGTCGCCGGAACCAGGAACTGGCTGAAGCAGAACGCGGCGCTCGTCCTACTGGGGCTGGCGCTGCTCGCGGCGGCGGCGGTGCTGCTCACCTACGCCTCCGGGCTGGCTCCCTTCCAGGACAGCTGGGAGTTCCTCATGCACAGGCGCGGGTTCAGCGTCGATGCGTTCATGCAGCCCCACAACGAGCACATCGTCGTGATCCCGGTGGGGATCGAGCAGCTGCTCCTGCAGCTCTTCGGCATGGGCTCGGCGAAGCCCGAATTCGCCGCGCTCACCCTCTTCCTCCTCGCCACCGCGGCGCTCGTCTTCGTCTACGTCCGCCGCCGAATCGGCGCCTGGCCGGCCCTGATGGCCACCGTGGTGCTGCTCTTCCTCGGCCCCGCCTGGCAGGTCCTGCTCTGGCCCTTCGAGATCGGCTTCGTCGGCTCGGTCCTGTTCGGGGTGGCGATGCTGCTCGCCCTCGAACGCGAGGATAGGCGGGGGGACGTTCTCGCCTGCGTCGCGCTCGCGCTCGCGATCGGCTTTTCCAGCCTCGGTGTGGCGTTCGCGCTGGGCGCGGCGGTGGACGTCCTCCAGCGCCGCGCCCAGCGCGGCTGGCGCCGCGCCTACGTCGCCGTCGTGCCCCTGCTGTTCTACCTCGCCTGGTACGGGGGGTGGGGACACGACGCCGAAGGTCATCTCTCTCTCCACAACGTCCTCGTCTCACCGCGCTTCGTCGTCCAGGGCCTCGCCGCTTCGGTCAACTCGGTGCTGGCGCTGAGCACGATCGCCGACGAAGCGGTCGGGCGCTCCAAGCTGGGCTTCGCCCTGCTGGCGATCTTCGCCGTTCTGATCGTCGTCGGCTGGCGCCGCGGCCGCGGCTTCTCACCGCGCCTGTGGCCGGTCGCCGCCTCGGCGGCGGCGTTCTGGCTCCTCGCCGCCTTCAACTACTTCCCGGGCCGGGAGGCGTACTCGAGCAGATACCTCTACGCGGGCTCCGCCTTCGCCCTGCTGATCGCCGCCGACCTCCTGCGGGGTGTCCGCATCGCCAGGCCCGCCCTCGTGGCCGGCGCCGCGCTGACCGCGGTCGTCGTCGGGTTCAACCTCGTCCCCCTGCGGGAAGGGCGGGACTTCCTGCGGGCGCAGACCGTGCTGACGCGATCCGACCTGGCCGCGATCGAGATCGCCGAACGGACCGTCGATCCGTCGTTCGCGCTCACCCCGGAAATCGCCGGCACCTCCTTCCTCAACGAAATAGAAGCCGGCAACTACCTGACCGCGGTGCGTGAATACGGCTCCCCCGCCTACTCGCCGGCCGAGCTGACGAAGGCCGCTGAAGCCGGCCGGGCGCAGGCCGACGTCGTCCTCGTCAACGCCCTGCCGGTGACGATCGAAACCGAGACGGGAATCGGCGGCGGCGATGGTTGCGAACGGGTTCCGGCGGGCGGCCCTGACGCCCCCACGGTCCCCCTTCGCCCCGGCCTGACGAAGATCGAGCTCGCTCTCGGCGAACCGGCCACGATTCGCCTGCGGCGCTTCGCCGTCGGCGAATACCCGCTCGTCAGCGAAGGGGTCCCGGCGGGCTCGACGACGCTGCTGCGCATTCCGCGCGACGCGAGCGCCCGGCCCTGGCGCCTGCAGGTGGAAGCCCCCGAGCCGGCGACGGTATGCCGATGACGGTGCCGCGAATCAGCCCAACCGCCAAGCTGGTCGCCGGCGCCCTCGCCTTCGCGGCGGTCACCGTCGTCACCTATCTGGCCGGCCACCCGCAGATGTTCTTCGCCTTCGCCCCCTACGACGACGAGGGCTACATGCTCACCGCGCTGCACTCCTTCCTCCAGCACGGCCACCTCTACGACGACGTCTTCACCCAGTACGGCCCTTTCTACTTCGAGGCGTGGGGAGGGCTGTTCTCGGCCTTCGGGATACCGGTCACCCACGACGGCGGCAGGAGCGTGACCCTGGCCGTTTGGATCGTCTCCAGCCTGACGATTGGGCTGGCCACCGCGCGGATTACCGGCAGCTACCTGCTCGGGCTCGCGACCCAGATGCTCGTCTTCGCCGCGCTCGGGACGCTCGTCAACGAGCCGATGCACCCGGGCGGCCTCGTCTGCCTGCTGCTGGCCGCGATCGTGGCGATCTCCTGCGGGGTGCGGGCGAAGGCCTCGGTGGGCGCGATGGCGCTGCTGGGGGCGGCGCTCGCCGCCCTGATCCTGGTCAAGGCGAACGTCGGCGCCTTCGCGCTCGCCGCCGTCGTCCTCGTCTGCGTCGTCAGCTACGCGCCGCTCGCCCGCCAGCGCCTGCTGCGCCCTCTGGTCGAGCTTGGATTCGTGCTCATCCCATTCGCCCTGATGACCAGCAAGCTGGGCGAAGCCTGGGCTCGTCACTACGCGGTCCACGTCGCGGTCGCGGCGCTCGCCGTGGTGATCGCGCTGCGCGCCCGGGAGAGCCGGCGACGCCCCCCGGAAGAGCTCTGGTGGCTGCTCGGCGGTCTGCTCGCCGTGGGCGTTACGAGCTGCCTTGCGATTCTCGCGGCGGGGACCAGCCCAAGCGGTCTGGTCGAAGGCCTGGTCGGCCAGCCGCTGCGGCAGGCGGACGCCTTCTCGCTGCCCTTCGTGCTGGCGGATCGGGTCCACGTCTTCGACGCGATCGCGCTCGGCGGCGCCGTCGCCTACTGGTATGTGTCCCGTGCCCGCGAGTCGGGGCCGGTCTGGTCGGGGGCGGTCTCGTTGCTGAGCATTCTGATCGGCGTCGAGATGGCCCTCTCGCCGATCGGCAAGACCATCCCCTTCGAAGCGGCGGACTTGAGCGGATACCAGCTCAGCCTGCTCTCCTTCGCCTGGGTGGCGCTGATCCCGCCCCCGGGAGAGTCGCGACCGGCGACCGCCTTTGCCCTCCTTCTGCTGCCGCCGCTGGCCGTCCTGCAGGCGCTGCACGCGTTTCCGGTGGCCGGCAGCCAGATCCTCTGGTCGGCCTTCCTGCTGGTGCCGGTCGGGGCGATCTGCGTCGCCAACGGCGTCCGCGGCCTGGCGCGGAACGTCGCCGGCGAGCGCGAGCGGCGGGGGCTCGCCGCGGTCGGCGCCATCGCGGCCGTGCTCCTGTTCGGCTACGTCGTGAACACGACTCTGCGCGAACCCCTCGACGAAGCCAGGGCCGCCTATGACTCCCGGGTGCCGCTCGACCTGCCCGGGGCGCGGGACGTGCGCCTCGAGCCCGACGAAATGAAGCTGTACCGCCGGGTGACCGAGGCGATCGATGCCAACTGCCGCTCGTTCGTGATGCTGCCGGGGATGAATAGCTTCTACATCTGGACGGACCAGGAACCGCCCAGCGGCTACAACGCGACCGGCTGGATGACGCTCTTCGACGACGCGCACCAGCGACGGGTGATCGAGGAAATCGACCCGGTCCGGGGGCTCTGCCTGCTGGTCAACGAACCGATCGCCCAGGCCTGGAGCGGGGGGATCATTCCCGTCGGGCCGCTGGTCCACTTCATGCAGCGCGAATTCCACCCACTCCTGAGCGTCGGCGACTACCGGCTGCTGAAGCGCGCCCCGGGCGCGGGGGCGGCGTCGTGAGCTGGGCCCGCAGGTAGGCTCCGCGGCCGATGGAGACGATGACGGCGGGGGTGGATGAGAGCGCCGGGGCGCGCCGGGTCGAGACACCTCGCGGGCAGCCCACCTGGCTGCGGATCGCGCTCGGACTGATCGCCTTCGGCTTCGTCACCGTACTCACGGTCCTGATCGCCCACCCGCGGATGTTCACCGGGTTCGCGGCCTACGACGACGAGGGCTACATGCTGATCGCGCTCAGGTCCTTCGTCAATCACGGCCACCTCTACGACGACGTCTTCACCCAGTACGGCCCCTTCTACTACGAGGCGTGGGGGGGTTTGTTCTCGCTGTTCGGCATCCCGATCGACCTCGACAGCGGCCGCATGGCGACGATGATCGCCTGGATCCTGACCAGCCTCACGCTCGGGCTCGCCAGCTGGCGGATGACGCGCAGCATCGTGCTCGGGGTCGTCGTGCAGATGCTGGTCTTCGCGGCGCTCAGCGTCGCCGTCAACGAGCCGATGCACCCGGGCGGGATCATCTGCTTGCTGCTGGCCGCGATCGTGGCGATCTCCTGCGGCGTCCGCGAGCGGGTCTCGGTCGGCGCTATCGGCCTGCTGGGAATCGCCGTCGCCGCGCTGATCCTGGTCAAGATCAACGTCGGCGCCTTCGCGCTGGCCGCCGTCGTCCTCGCCTGCGCGGTCAGCTACCCGGCGCTGTCGAGCCGTCGCTGGCTGCGGTTGGCGATCGAGGCTGCCTTCGTCGCCACCCCGATCCTGCTGCTGGCCTCGAAATTCGGCGAGTCCTGGGGGCGCGCCTACGCGGTCCACGTCTCGGTCGCCGCCCTGGCGGTGGTGATCGTGCTCCGCTCGCGGGACTCGGGGCCGCGGTCCAACGAGGAGCTGTGGTGGCTCGGCGGCGGCTTCGCCGCAGCCGTGCTGACCATCCTGCTCGGCGTCGTCGGTTCCGGGACCAGCTTCAACGGCTTGCTCGACGGGATGATCACGCAGCCCCTGCGCCAGGTCGATGCCTTCTCGATCCCGCTGATCCAGTCGAGCCGCATCTTCTGGTTCGACGCGGCGGGGCTCGGCGGTGCCCTCGCCTACTGGTACGTCGCCAGGGGACGGCGGCGGGCCGCTCCGGCGATGGGCCCGGTGACGTCGGTGCTCAGCATCGTGGTCGGGATCGAGATGGCACTGGCGCTGATGGGCGAATCGCTGCCCTTCGACTCCACCAGCGTGGCCGCCTATCCGCTCTGCCTGCTCGGCTTTGCCTGGGTGGCGCTGATCCCGGCCCCGGGGGCCAGCCCAGCCACCTCCTTCGCCCGCCTGCTGCTGCCGCCGCTGGCGGTGCTGCAGGCCCTTCACGCCTACCCGGTCGCCGGCAGCCAGCTCTTCTGGGCCTCCTTCCTGCTGATTCCTGTGGGCGCGCTCTGCGTCGCCAACGGCGTCCGTGGTCTCTCCGCCGGCCTCGGCCAGGGGCCGGAGCGGCGCGCGGCGCTTGCCTTTGGCGTCCTCGTCGCGGTGTTGCTGACCGGATTCGTCGCCAACAAGACCCTGCGCGTGCAGCTGCGCGAAAACCGCGCCGTCTACGACGCCGCCATCCCACTCGACCTGCCCGGGGCGGGCTCGGTCCGGGCGGGGGAGCCGGAAGTGGATCTCGTCCGGCGGATCACCGCGTCGATCGACGCCAACTGCGGTTCCTTCGTAATGCTGCCCGGGATGAACAGCTTCTACTTCTGGACCGACCAGGAACCGCCCAGCGGCTACAACGCGACCGGCTGGCCGACCCTGTTCGACGACGACGCCCAGCGCCGCGTGATCGCCGACACCCGCTC
The DNA here is from genome assembly GCA_035472395.1 of Solirubrobacterales bacterium. Taxonomy (GTDB): domain Bacteria; phylum Actinomycetota; class Thermoleophilia; order Solirubrobacterales; family 70-9; genus VRUE01. The sequence goes on along the minus strand of DATIPC010000011.1, from coordinate 3,558 downwards.
GATCGAAGGGCTCTGCCTGCTGAGGAACGTGCCGCTCGCCCAGGGTTGGGGGGAAGGCATCCCGCCAGGGCCGCTGGTCCGCTACCTGCACCGGGGATTTGAGCCGATCGCCGCCTTCGACAATGACTACGAGCTGTTGAGGCGCGAAGGCGTCGCCGGCTCATGAGCACCTGGCTGGTCACCCCGGTCTACCGGGACGTGCAGTCGTTCCTCATCCTTCGCGAGCGGCTGCTGGAGTCGCTGCGGGCCGCGGCGCCCGGGCCGGCTCGTTTCGTCGTCGTCGACGACACCGCGGGCCAGGACCCCGAAATCGACCGCCTGCGCGAGCTCGACGACGTCACGGTCCTGCAACCCCCCTTCAACCTCGGTCACCAGCGGGCGATCGTCTATGCCCTGCGCAAGACCCTGCCCGCGATCGCCGACGACGACCTGATCGTCACCCTCGACGCCGACGGCGAGGACCGTCCTGGCGACTTGCCGCGGTTGCTTGCGCCCCTCGCCGGCGAGGGGCGCCCGGAACAGAAGGTGGCGCTGGCGCTGCGGACGAAGCGCAAGGAGTCGATCGGCTTCAAGGTGATGTACCGGCTCTTCCGCCTCCTCTTCCGCGCCCTGACCGGAACCACGGTGCGCTCGGGCAACTTCGCCGCGATGCCCGGCTCAGTGGCGAGGCCGGCGCTGCGCCACCCGACCTTCGACCTCTCCTACTCCTCGGCGATCCTCGCCCTCGACCTGCCCGTCGCCTACGTGCCCTGCGAGCGCGGCGAGCGCTACGAGGGCCGCTCCAAAATGACCTTCGGCCGGCTTGGCATGCACGGCCTGCGGATGCTGATGCCGTTCACCGACCGGATCGCGATCCGGGCGCTCGGCGTCTTCGTCTTCTTCCTCGTCTTCGGCGTCCTGGCGGCGCTCACGGTGCTCGGCATCAGGATCTTCACCGACTCGGCGGTTCCCGGCTGGGCCAGCTTCACCGCCCTCGGCTCGCTGATCGTCTCCCTGGTCGCCCTCGGCAACTTCGTCACGCTTTTCGTGCTTTTCTCCCAGACCCGCGCCGTCTCGCTGGCCAACATCGAGGACATGACCGAGGAGACACCCGCCAGCGATCGCACCCTGACCGGGGAGCGCCGATGAACCGCCTGCTGATCACCGGAGGGGCCGGCTTCGTCGGCTCCAACCTGGCGGTCTCGCTCGCCGTTCGCCACCCCGAGTGGGAGATCCTCGTGCTCGACAACCTCTACCGGCGTGGCTCCGAACTGAACCTGCCGCGGCTGGAGGCGGCCGGGGTGGAGTTCGTCAAAGGCGACGTGCGCGAGCCCGACGACCTGAAGCGGCTGCCCGAGCTCTCGGCGCTGATCGAGTGCTCGGCCGAGCCCTCGGTGATGAGTGGGGTCGGCGGGGACACCTCCTACCTGGTCCACACCAACCTGACTGGCGCCTACAACTGCCTCGAGCTGGCCCGCCGCGATGGCGCCTTCATGGTCTTCCTCTCGACCAGCCGTGTCTACCCGGTCGAGCCGCAGCTGAGCCTGAAGCTGGAGGAGGCGCCGACCCGGTTCGAGCTCGCCGAGGAGCAGGAGGTCGCCGGTGCTTCCGCGGCCGGCATCTCGGAGGAGTTCCCGATCGCCGGTGCTCGCACGCTCTACGGCTCGACCAAGCTTGCCGCCGAGCTCTTGATCGAGGAGTACCGCGCCGGCTTTGGCCTGCCGGCCGTTGTCGACCGCTGCGGGGTGATCGCCGGGCCCTGGCAGATGGGAAAGGTCGATCAGGGGGTATTCACCCACTGGATGCTCGCCCACCAGTTCCGCAACCCGCTCAAATACATCGGCTTCGGTGGCGGGGGAAAGCAGGTCCGCGACTTGCTCCACGTCGAGGACCTGGTCGACCTGGTCGAGCGCCAGCTGCTCGCCCCGGAGGAGTGGGACGGGCGCGTCGTCAATGCCGGTGGCGGTCGCGAGTGCAGCCTCTCGTTGCTGGAGACGACCGAGATCTGCCGCGAGCTGAGCGGCAACGAGGTTCCGATCGAGCCGGTGCTGGAGACCCGCGCCGGCGACGTCCCCATCTACATCTCCGATTGCAGGAAGCTGTTCGGCTTGGACGAGTGGCGCCCGCGGCGCAGCGCTGAGCGCGTCCTCGGCGACATCCATGATTGGATCGCCGCCGATCCGGAGCGGATCGCGGCAGCGTTGAACATCGAGGCCCCGGTTGGGGGAAAGGAGCAAGGCTGAATGGCGGTAGCGATCATCACCGGCTCGGGAGGTCTGATTGGCTCTGAGGCGGTCGAGCACTTCATCGCCGAGGGCTTCGACGTGATCGGCATCGAGAACGACATGCGTGCCCGTTTCTTCGGTCCCGAGGCCTCGACCTCGCACGTGACCGAGCGGCTCGTCGCCACCCACCCCGAGTTCCGGGTCGAGAACTCCGATATCCGCGACACCGCCGCGGTCGAGCGGGTCTTCCGCGAGCAAGCGGGCAAGATCGAGCTGGTCATCCACACCGCCGCTCAGCCTTCCCACGACTGGGCGGCGAGCGAGCCGCAGACCGACTTCGGCGTCAACGCCAACGGCACCCTCAACCTGCTCGAGGCTGCCCGTGCCCACGCCCCCGAGGCGACCTTCGTCTTCTGCTCGACCAACAAGGTCTACGGCGACACGCCCAACCGGCTGCCACTCGAAGACCTGGAGCTGCGGCTCGAGCTGCCCGAGTCCCACCACTACTACAAGGGCATCGACACCTCGATGTCGATCGACTCCTCCACCCACTCGCTGTTCGGCGTCTCCAAGGCGGCGGCCGACCTGCTCGTGCAGGAGTACGGTCGCTATTTCGAGATGCCCACGGTCTGCTTCCGCGGCGGTTGTCTTACCGGTCCCCAGCACGCCGGCGCCAAGCTCCACGGGTTCCTCGCCTACCTGATGAAGTGCACGGCGACCGGCACGCCCTACACAGTCTTCGGCTACGCGGGCAAGCAGGTGCGGGACAACATCCACAGCGCCGACCTGATCGCCGCCTTCCACGCCTTCCACCGCGCCCCGCGCGCCGCCGCCGTCTACAACATCGGCGGCGGGCGGTTCAGCAACTGCTCGATGCTGGAGGCGATCGAGATCTGCGAGCGGGTCGCCGGTCGCGAGCTGAGCTGGGAGATGGGGGAGGAGCCGCGGATCGGGGACCACCGCTGGTGGATCTCCGACCTGGCCCCGTTCGAGGCCGACTACCCGGGCTGGAAGCTGCGCTACGGGGTCGAGGACATCCTGCGCGAGATGTACGAGCAGAACGCCGAGCGTTGGGCGGCGACGCCGGCATGAAGCTCTCGGTCGTGATGCCGGCCCAGAACGAGGAGGGCTCGGTCGGGACCACGGTCGAAGGGGTCGTCGCGGCCCTGGAGCGGGAGGAGATCGATTACGAGGTCGTCGTCGTCGACGACGACAGCGAGGACTCGACCGGCAAGGTCGTCGAAGCGATCGGCGCCTCCAACCCGCGGGTGCTACCACCGCCTGCTCGAAGACGGCTGGGACTGCGCCTTCGGCTCCCGTTTCATGCCCGGCGCCCAGGTCCACGACTACCCGC
>DATIPC010000010.1:0-34903 GCA_035472395.1 Solirubrobacterales bacterium | reverse complement strand
GGTCACCTCGATCATGGGCCACGAGCTCGAGCCCGAGAACGTCCACGTTGGCCCCTCCGACTACGTGCCGTGGCTGACCGACCGCAAGTGGGCGCACATCCGGCTCGAGGGCAAAGCCTTCGGCGACGTGCCGCTGACCGCGGAGCTGAAGCTCGAGGTCTGGGACTCGCCGAACTCGGCCGGCGTCGTGATCGACGCCGTGCGGCTGATCAAGCTGGCGCTCAACAACGGCATCTCCGGCCAGCTCGACGGTCCCTCCAGTTACCTGATGAAGTCCCCGCACTCGCAGCGCCCCGACGACGAAGCTCGCGAGCAGACCGAGGAGTTCATCGCTGCCAACCGCCGCGGCAAGGCGCCGGCGCCGGCTTCCGCCGACGCACCGAGCACCGCCCAGGCCTAGGCAGTACGTAAGTCCGCTTCTAGGAGCCCGCTTCGGCGGGCTCCTATTCTTTGCACTCGAACGTGGCCGACGCGCTCACCATCGCCCAAGTCTGCCCCCGCGCGCGAACCGCGGCGGGCGGTGAGGCGGAGGAGTTCGTCAGCCGGGTCTCGGTCGAGCTGGCCCGGCGCGGGCACGAGGTGATCCGGATCACGACCGGCGACCCGGTCAAGCGGATCCTGAAAGGGCGCGAGTTCGACATCGTCCACGTGCACGAGCCGTTCGCGCCGAGCGTCGCCTCGGCGGCGCTGCGCCACTCCTACTCGCTCAACGTCGCCACCTTCCACGCGCCGAAAGAGCGGGTGCTCTCGACCCAGGTGGCGCGGCCGCTGGTCGAGATCTTCTTCGGCCGGATCGACGCCCGCACGGTGACCAGAGCGGAGACGGCGCAGTTGCTGGAGAGCTACTTCCCCGCCGGCTACGAGCTGCTCGAGCCGGCCGGCGAGGGGCGCGACTGGGCGGCGGTGGCGGCGGAGCTGGAGACGCTCTACCGGCGACTGCTGGCGCGCCGCCATGACGACGGCGGCGACCCCGCGCTGCGGGCGCGGATCGCCGAGCGGCCGCTGATCGACGTCGACCTCCACATGCACACCGACCATTCGGGGGACTGCGCGACGCCGGTCGAGGTGCTGCTGCGGACCGCCCGCGACCGCGGCCTCGGCGCGATCGCGATCACCGACCACAATGAGGTCTCGGGGGCGCTCGAGGCGCGCAAGATCGCGGAGCAGAGTGGCGAGATCAAGGTGATCGTCGCGGAGGAGGTGAAGACGGCCGAGCAGGGCGAGGTGATCGGTCTCTTCCTCGAGGAGAAGATCCCGAAGGGGATGACGATGGCGGAGACGATCGCCGCGATCCGGCAGCAGGGCGGGCTCGTCTACGTGCCACACCCCTTCGACCGCTTCCACTCGGTGCCCGACTACGAGCACCTGATCGACATCGTCGAGGAGATCGACATCCTCGAGGTCTTCAACCCGCGGGTGGCGGTGACCTCGTTCAACGAGGAGGCCGAGCGCTTCGCGACCAAGTACCGGATCGTGCCGGGCGCCGGCTCCGACAGCCACGTCGCTCAGGGTCTCGGCAGCGTACGGCAGCGGATCCACGACTTCGACGGGCCGGCGGAGTTCCTCGAGGCGATGCGGGACGCCGACATCACCCGCAAGCACAAGAACTTGATCTACGTGCAGACGCTGAAGCTGCTGCAGACGACGGGCCGGCCGAAGGCGCCGAAACGGCGCGTCCCCGATGCCAAACCCGTGCGTGGCGGCAAGCCCCGCAGGCGTCGCTCGGCGAGCAAGTCCTGATGCAGGTGGGGCGGGGCAAAGGAGGCACGCCCGGCCCGTCAAAGATGTCGGTGCCGATGAGAAGCCTCGACGACGAGATCCGCGAGAAGTATCTGGAGCGGGCGATCAGGGAGCTGAACCAGCTCAGCCGCGAGATCCAGGATTGCTCCCACTGCCCGCGCGGCAAGCTGATGCCGGTGCTCGGCTCGGGCCACCCCCAGGCCGACGTCTTCATGCTCAAGCAGGCGCCGATGGCGCCGGAGATCGAGGAGGGCGTCGCCTTCTACGGCCGGGCCGGCAACGCGCTGATGAAAAGCTTCAAGCGACTGGGGATCGACCCGCTCGTCGTCTACGGCACTCTCTGCGTCAAGTGCCCGACGGCAGAGCCCGACCTGGCGCCGCAGGAGTGCGTCGCCCGCCTGGTCGAGGAGCTGGCGATCGTGCAGCCGAAGATCGTCGTCGTCATGGGTGAGCCGGCATTGCGGATCCTCAACGGCCTCCAGGTCCCGCTCTCGCGCCCGATCGAGCAGCGCGAGGGAGAGATCCAGGCCTTCACGCCGACGATCGACGCCCTCTATGTCCCCGATATCGACGACTCACTCGACGAAGAGGGAGCCAAGCAGCGCTTCTGGCGCGCCTTCAAGATGCTCGGCGAGTGGTACGAGGACCTACCGCCGTACTAACGTGCCGCCGCGCGCGTTGGCGATCTTTTACCCCCTATAAGGGGTACTAAATCGCCAACGGCGATTGGTTACTGAGGGGCGGCGGCTTCGGCGACGGCGGTCATTGGGTCGACCTTGGCTGAGGCGAGGCCGCGGACGACGATCGTGTCGAGGGCGGTGTAGGCGGCGAGCTTGACCTGGGTCTCCTTCGCGTCTCCGGCGGCGACGCCGACGGTGCCCTCGGGCTCGGCGAGGCGGTCGAAGTGGTCGCGGTAGCCCTTGTGGAGATCGCGGTAGAAGGACTCCTCCTTGGCCAGGCGTTCGGCCGCGTCGGGGCCGACGGCGGTGCGGACGTAGCCGAGCACCGGCGGCGTTTCGCGGCCGATGTCGGTGGCGCCCTCCTCGACCTTGGTGCGGGCGCCGGCGGCGAACTCCGGGGTCATCCAGTTGAAGAAGGCGCCGTCGTAGGAGGCCCCGGCCAGGGCACACATCTTCGGGCCCATCGCGGCGAGGACGAGGCGGACATCCGGCAGCGCCTCGCGCAGGACGGGGAGCGCATCGCGCATCGCCGTCAGCGGCTTCTTCGAGAAGCCAGCGCCGACGCCGAGCCAGAGGCGGGCCGGGTCGAGCCCGGTCGCGGCGAGGTCGGCGGCGATCTGCTCGGGCGGGGTGCGGTCGATCGCGATCACGCCGACGCCGAGCTCGACTTTGGGCGCGGCCTCGCCGAACACCGCCAGGGTCTCCAGTCCCTTCGCCCCCGGGTGGTCGTTCGACCAGATCGAGTCGTAGCCGAGCTTCTGGCAGCGTGCGGCCAGCGGCGCTGCCACCTCGGGGTCCAGTCCGGCTGCGACTCCGAAAGCGCGGCCCGACATCAAGCGCCGCCTCCTCTGCTTTCGTGGGTCGCCGAAGAATCAGATATGGACGGCGACCCACTTCCGCGTCCGGGGGCGGCTTTGTCAAAGACGGCCACGCACTCGATGTGCGGGGTCTGGGGGAACATGTCGACGGGCCTCACCCGCTGCAGGGTATAGCCGGCCTCGACCAGCTGGGCCGCGTTGGGAGCCAGCGTCGTCGGGTTGCAGGAGACGTAGACGATCTTCTTCGCTTCGCACTCGAGCACGCGGCGGACGATCTTCTGCGAGAGCCCGGCCCGCGGCGGGTCGATGACGACGACGTCGGGCTTGCCCGCCTGCTCGACCAGCGGCCGCACCCCGGTGCGGGCGTTGCCGGCGACGAAGGTCACGTTCTCGATCTTGTTGCGGCGGGCGTTGCGTTCGGCGTCGACGATCGCCTCGGGGACGATCTCCAGTCCCCAGACCTCACCTGCCTTTGCCGCCATCGTCAGCCCGATCGTGCCGATCCCGCAGTAGAGGTCGAAGAGGCGCTCGCTACCGCTGAGGCCGGCGAGCTCAGCGGCGACGGCGTAGAGGCGCTCTGCCATCTCGGTGTTGGTCTGGAAGAAGGCGCCGTGGGACATCGCCAGCCGCAGGCCGCAGAGCTCCTCGCGCAGCAGCTCCTCGCCCAGCACCCCGGTCGGCCCATCGGTGCCGCCGGAGTCGCCCTCGATCGTCGTGTGGAGGTCGGTGGGCGGGCGCGGCACCGGTGCCGCCGAGGTGACGAGCCGGGTCTGGATCTGGCCGGTGCGCCGCCCCTCGCGGACGACGAGGTTGCGCAGCAGTCCCTCGTGAGCGCGCTTGTCGTAGGCGGAGACCGATTCCTGCCGGGCCCATTCGCGCACCCCGTTGCGGGCGGCGTTGCCGGTTTCGGAGGCGAGCTTGCAGTCGTCGACGTCGACGATCACGTCCCAGCGGCCGCGGGCGTGGAAGCCGAGTACCGGGTCGGCGCCGCCCTCACCTGGCCCGAACGAGTACTCGAGCTTGTTGCGGTAGCGCCACTGCTCGGCCGCCGGCACGATCTCCTCCAGCTCGAAGCCCTCGAGGTCGCCGATCCGCCGCAGCGCCTCCGCCACCTGCTCCTGCTTGTAGGTCAGCTGCTGCTCGTAGGGGAGGCCCTGCCAGGGAGCCCCGGGGCAGGGCTCGCCGCCGTGGGTGCAGCGGTCCGGGACGCGGTCAGCGCCCGGCCGCAACAACTCCACCGTCCGCGCCTCGGCGAAGCGCTTCTTGCCCTTCGTGACTTCGGCGCGGACGCGGTCGCCGGGCAGAGCGCCCGAGACGAAGACGACGAGGCCGTCGGCCCGAGCGACGCCGCGCCCGCCGAAGGCGAGCGATTCGACCTCGACCTCGAGCAGCTCACCCACCTAGCCGAGTTTTTTCCGCGCCCGCCGTGCCGCCTGGGTGGCCTTTTTCTGGACCGGCGCGGTGCGCCCGCCGACCTCTTTGCGGGCCTGTTTGACCAGCCGCTCGAGTTCGCCGAGGAGGGAGTCGGAGTGTTTGCGGCCGCGTTTGACGAGGTCGCCGAGCAGCTTCTCGGCGTCGCCGCGGGTCATCCGGCCGCGCTTGACCGCGTCGTCGACGACCTCCTGGATCCGGTCGCGGCTGATCGTCACGCTCTGCTCGAGGCTCTCGCGGAACTGGGCGACGCTCTTGTCGAGGCCGCTGCTCGCCTGGCCGGCGCGGGCGCTCGCTTTTTTCGGGGCGGCTTTTTTCGCCGTCGATTTTTTAGCTTTGGCGTTGGCGTTTTTCGCTTTGCCTTTGGCTTTAGCTTTGACTTTGGGAGATGCGGATTTCGAAGCTTTCGCTTTGGTTGCTTTCTTCGCTTTCGATGCCGAAGTTTTTTTCGGTTTTGCTTTCGCTTTTTTGCTCGTTTTGCCCGCTGCTTTTTTCTCGGCCATTCTTCGGCTGCCTCCATCGGGTGGACGTTTGACCGCGGTCTGCGGCTCGACTATCTCAGCTCTGGAGTACCGGCGGCTCGGAAACCGCAAACCTCGCCTCGACCGGAGCGTGGTCGGAGAGACGCAGCGCACGCCCTTCGAGCGGCAGCTCGCGACGCTCCGGCGGCCAGACACGCGGCGCCGCGATCACCTCGACGCCGCGGGTCAAGAGGTGGTCGATCGCCGTCGGTCCGGTCGTCCCAGTCAGGCCGAAGTCACGCTCCAGCAGCTCGAAGACCTCCGGGTCCTCGGCCGGGCGCAGGTTGAGGTCGCCGCCGAAGACGAGCGGTGAGGAGCCCGCCCACTCGGTCGCCGCCCGGGCCGCACTGAGCACGTCCTCCTGGGCCAGCGGCGGCTTGTCGTTGGTCGCGTGCAGGTTGACGAGGCAGAGGCCGGATGCCGTGCGGGTGAAGGCCATCGAGCGCCGCTCCGGCGGGCCCTCGTGGATTTCCAGCTCCCGCTGCTCGGCGATCCCGCCGAGCTTGCCGGGCACCCGCACCAGGGTCAGGTTGGAGCCGCCCTCGCCGGAGGCCATCAGGTCCGGGTTCTGGCGCGCCAACAGCGCTCGCAGCGGCCCGAGCTCGTTGCGCGAGGTCAGCGCCCGCTGCCACTCGGCGCCGCAAGCGGCCGCCAGCGGCTCAGCGAAGCGCGGCGGGCACTCCTGCAGCAGCGCCACGTCCCAGGCGGTGCCGGCGAGCAGCGTCGCGAACTCGGTGGTCAGGTCGCGGTTGACCTGGACGTGGGTCTGGTTGTGCTCGTCGAACCGCAGCAGGCGCGAGCGCCACGTGCGCAGGGCCGGGTCAGGGGGGAAATCGCGCCCGTGGAAGAGGTTCCAGGCGATCACTGTGAACTCCATGGCGACGTAGTATCCGCGGCTTGGCGCGCAACTTCATAACCGGCGAGGAGTTCGGGGCGTTCGAGCTCGGCAAGCTGCTCGACCGCGCGGCGGAGCTGAAAGCGGGCCGGGGCGAGGTCGGGTCGGACTCGCTGGCCGGCCGCAGCATCGCCCTGGTCTTCCAGCGGCCCTCGACCCGGACGCGGATCTCCTTCGAGGTCGGCGTCGCCGAGCTGGGGGCGACGCCGATCGTCCTCCGCGGCGACGAAATGCAGTTCTCCCGCGGTGAGTCGGTCGCCGACACGGCCCGGGTCCTGTCCCGCTACGTCGACGCGATCGTGATCCGCTCCGGCTCCCACGAGGCGGTGCTGGAGCTGGCCAACACCGCCGGCGTCCCCGTCGTCAACGCGCTGACCCCGTTGCACCATCCCTGCCAGGCGCTGGCCGACCTGCTGACCCTGCGCGAGCGCTTCGGCGCGCTCGAGGGTCTGCGCCTCGCCTACGTCGGCGACGGCAACAACGTCGCCCGCTCGCTGGCGGTGCTCGGCGAGCTCGCCGGGGTCGAAGTCGTGGTCGCTGCTCCGTCCGGGTACCAGCTGGAGGAGGGGCACGGGGCGAAGCTGACGGGCGATCCGCGCGCCGCCGCTGACTCCGCCGACGCCCTCTATACCGACGTCTGGGTCAGCATGGGCGACGAGGAAGAGGCGGCGCTGCGCCGCTCCGACCTGGCGCCGTTCCGGCTCGACGCCGACCTGCTCGCCGCCGCCAAGGAGCGGGCGATCGTCCTCCACTGCCTGCCCGCCCACCCCGGCGAGGAGATCACCTCCGAGCTCCTGTATGGCGACGCCTCCGCTGTCTGGGACCAGGCGGAGAACCGGTTGCACGCGCAGAAGGCGCTGCTGGAGGCGCTGCTCGCCGGCTAGCCTCGGCCCTCGGTATGTACCCGCACATCGACATCGGCCCGGTCACCCTGCAGACTTTCGGGCTCTGCTTCGCACTCGCCTTCCTCGCCGCCGGAGCCCTGGTCTGGAAGCGGTTCGGTGAGCTCGGTAAGCCGCCCGACTGGGCCTACGAGATGGGGTTCGCGGCGCTGCTCGGCGGCGTCGTCGGCTCCCGCGTCTACTTCCTGGTCCAGAACTACGACGACGTCAAGAACGACCTGCTCGGCAACCTCTTCTCCGGGGCCGGACTGGTCTGGTACGGCGGCGCGATCGGCGGCGCCCTGGCGGTCATCGCCTGGGCCTGGTGGCGCGGCTTCCTCGGCCTCACCCTGCTCGACGTGGCGGCGCCGGCATTGGCGCTCGGATACGCGCTCGGGCGCTGCGGCTGTCAGCTGTCCGGTGACGGCGACTACGGCAAGCCCTGGGACGGGCCCTGGGCGATGTCCTACCCGAACGGGACGGTGCCGACCGACCGCACTGTCCACCCGACGCCGATCTACGAGACGCTGGCGATGGGGCTGGGCGCCTGGATCCTCTGGCAGCTGCGCGACCGGGTCCGGGCGGGGGTTCTGTTCGCGCTCTACCTTGTCTACGCCGGGACCGAGCGTTTCCTGGTCGAGTTCCTCCGTCGAAACACCGAGGACTCGATCGGGCTCACCAACGCGCAGTGGGAGAGCCTGGCAATGATGGTGATCGGAGCTGTCTGGATCGCTGTCGTGATCCGCCGGCACGGAGGCATCGGGCGGCCGGCGGCGAACGATGCTTTACAACCCGCGACCTGAAATGCGGTACAAAACACCGCTCGGTGCGGGTTCCTCGAATCTTCCCCAGATCAGTGTTATCTTGCGCAAGAACTTTGGAGCGGTCTATTTAGGGAGGCACGGCGGTAATGGCGACTGTTGACACCTATAGGGAGGACCCTGCGGCGCGCACGGTCAGCGCCGTGCTCGACGACGCGGCGGAGCGGATTTCTGCGGCTGGGGTCGATGAGGCGCGCTCGGACGCCGAAGTCCTGGTCGCCGATGCGCTCGGCGTCAAGCCCGAGCAGCTCAACGTCGAGAGCGCCGGGGAGCTGGAGCCGGAGGTGGCGGAGGCGATCGAGGCGCTGGTGCGGCGCCGGGTCGACCGCGAGCCGATGGCCTACATCCTCGGGCGCGCTCCTTTCCGCGGGCTCGAGATCTACGTCGACGAACGCGTGCTGTGGCCGCGGCGCGAGACCGAGCTGCTGGTCGAGGTCGGCGCCAAGCTCCCCGAGGGCGCCCGCGTCCACGAGGTCGGCACCGGTTCCGGCGCGATCGCGCTGGCGCTAATGCACGAGCGTCCCGACCTGCGGGTCACCGCGTCGGACCTCTCGCCCGAGGCAGTCGAAGCTGCCCGCGAGAACGCCGAGCGCCTTGGCCTTGACCTTGACGTCACCGTCGGCCTCGGCCTGCCCGAGGATCTCGAGGGCGTCGACCTGGTGATCGCCAACCTTCCCTACGTCACCGACTCGACCATCTTCGAGCGCTCGCCGGAGATCCAGCGCGAGCCGAAAATCGCCGTCACCGGCGACTGCGGCGAGGATGGCCTCGGCGTGATCCGCGGCCTGATCGCGGAAACGCCGTCGGGTTGGCAGCTCGCGATGGAGCACGACACCCACCACGGGCCAGCGATGCAGGAGATGCTGCGCGACGCCACTACTCTTCGCGACTATGAAGGTGACGAGCGGGTGACGGTCGGCTTCGCTCCGTGAGGCGCGACCACGCAAATGACTGACCCGAGCGAGGCTCCGCCGCAGGCGGGCGAGACTGAGCTCGACACGACCGGCGACCGCTCCGGCGCCGCCAGCGAGGCCCAGCGCCGCGCCAAGGTCGAGCGGCTGCGCGCCGAAGGCATCAACCCCTATCCGCACTCGTTCGAAGGGCGGACCCACATCGAGGAGATCGTCGCCGCGCATGACCCGGCGGCGCTCGGCGAGGGCGAGCACGAGGACTTCAGCTACCGGGTGATGGGACGTGTCACCGGCAAGCGCGGTCACGGCAAGGTCGTCTTCCTCGACGTCCGCGACATCACCGGCTCGATTCAGGCGGTCGCCCGCCGGGACGCGCTCGAGGAGGATGCGTTCGAGCGGATCGAAGAGCTCGACATCGGCGATCTGGTTGGCGTCGAGGGCGTCGTCTACGTGACCAAACGGGGGCAGCTGGCGATCGGCGTTCGCGAGTGCACGCTGCTGGCCAAGGCGCTGGTCGATCCCCCCGACCTCTTCCACGGCATCTCAGACCCGGACATTCGCTACCGCCAGCGCGAGCTCGACCTGATGGCGAACGAGACCTCGCGGGAGATCTTCAAGCAGCGGGGGAAGCTGACCTGGGAGATCCGCAACTACATGAACGAGCGCGGCTGGGTCGAGTTGGAAACGCCGGTCCTGCAGCGCCTGACCGGCGGCGCTGCGGCGCGGCCGTTCGTCACCCACCACAACGCGCTCGACCGCGACCTCTTCCTTCGCACCGCGACCGAGCTCTACTTGAAGCGGGCGATCGTCGGCGGCTTCGAGGACGTCTACGAGTTCGGCAAGTTCTTTCGCAACGAGGGGATGTCGCCCCAGCACAACCCCGAGTTCACGATGCTGGAGCTGTTCGTCGGCGGCGCCGACTACAACGGCGTCATGAACTTCGTCGAGGGGCTGGTCTCGAGCGTGGTCGAGACGGTTCTGGGGACGACGAAGGTGATGCGCGACGGGGTCGAGATCGACTTCGCGGCGCCCTGGCCGCGGGTCGTGCTGCGCGACGAGCTGCTGAAGGAGACCGGCGTCGACATCTACAAGGCGAGCCGCGACGAGCTGGCGGAGCTGGCCGGTGAGGACGCCGAGGAGACCGACGACTGGGCCGGCCTCGTCGACACCCTGCAGGGCAAGCTGGTCGAGCCGAAGCTGATTCAGCCGACCTTCATCACCGTGCTGCCGATCGACATTTGGCCGCTGGTCAAGGTCCACCCCGATGATCCCAAGGTCTGCGAGGCCTTCGACGGGATCGTGGCGGGGATGGAGATCGTCGGCGGCGGGACCGACGTCAACGACCCGGTCGACCAGCGCCAGCGCTTCATCGAACAGCGCGAGCGACAGGAGAAGGGGGCGGAGGAGGACCCGCACCCGCACGACGAAGAGTACGTGCAGGCGATCGAGTACGGCCTGCCGCCGGCGAGCGGCTGCGGCCTCGGGATCGACCGCCTGCTGATGATCATGACCGAAGCGAAGACGCTGCGGGATGTGATCATCTACCCGGCGATGCGCGAGCTGAGTCCCCAGGACTCGGCGCAATAGCGCACCGTCGGCTGCGCGTCGTGCAAAGCACTGCCGCTTCGCCGCCGGCACGCTCTTGCTTGGTCCTACGACGTCAGAAGGCGGACTTGAGTAATCCGCCGTCAAGTGGAATGACGGTGCCGGTGAGGTAGGCGGCGCGCTCGGAGCAGAGGAAGGCGACGAGGTCGCCGTACTCCTCGGGTTGGCCGAGGCGGCCGGTGGGGACTTCGGACCGGGCCGCCTCTTCGGCACCGCCCAGCGAGCCGCCGGCGTCCGCAAGTCGGTCGGTGGCGAAGCGGCCGGTGGCGACGGTGTTGACCGTGATCCCATCGGAACCGACCTCGCCGGCCAGGGTCTTGAGGAACCCGACGGCCGCCATCCGGTGCACGTTGGAGAGGTTGAGGGCCGGGTTCGGCTCCCGCGTCGTGTTGGATCCGACGTTGACGATTCGTCCCCAGTTGCGCTCGCGCATGCCAGGGAGGGTGGCCCCGGTCAGGACCCGCGGCGCCAGCACCAACGAGCGATGGGCTGCCTCCCAAGTGTCGAGATCGTGCTCGAGGGCACCGCCGAACGGCGGGCCGCCGGTGTTGAGGACGAGGATCTCGATCGGGCCGAGGGCGGCCTCGACCTCGGCGGGGAGCGCCGCGAGGCGGTCGAGGTCATCGGTGTCGGCGACGAAGGGCGAGGCGGCCTCGCCGATCTCATCGACCACCTCCTGCAGCCGATCGGCCGAGCGGCTGCAGACCGCGACTCGCGCGCCCTCACGCGCGAGAGCGACCGCGATCGCCCGCCCGATGCCACGGCTGGCAGCCATCACCAGCGCCACGCGTCCCTCGATGCCTAGGTTCATCGCCAACAGCCTCGCAGGCGGAAACGCTCAATAACCGCTGCGCGGGTACAGTTCCCCGTTGAGCGCCCGTAGCTCAGTGGTCAACGGGTCCTTTCGGGGGCCCAAAGAGCGTCGGTCTTTCAAGCCGAAGGTCGCGGGTTCGACTCCCGTCGGGCGCATTCCTCTGCTTTCCTCGCGATGCCGGGGAATGCCCAGTGTGGAGCCAGATCCTCGGTGTTGGAGTTAGTCAGCGTTCCGGAGAGCGCCGGGTGATTCCGTGGCGTTCCGGAGCGTCGTGGTCGCATCTTGGTCTCATTTGCGCGAGCGTCGTTCGCGCGCTTCGTGCTTCTCGGCGAGTTTCGCGATCTCGCTGATCGAGACGCCGAGGGCGGCGGCGATGTCCCGCACCGTCGCCCAGGTCGGATTCGCCCTGCCCGTCTCGATGGCGGACATAGTGCGCCCGGTCAGCCCCGCTTTCTCTGCGAGCGTCTCCTGCGTCAGGTCGCGACCTTCCCGAAGATCGTGGACCGCCTTGCCGAGAGCCGCCTGGGGTCGCTGGGATTCTCGCATCGCCAGGCACGTTCCCAGACGACTGCGACCGAATGAGACTAGAAGTATGTTTCTAGTCCTGCTAGCGTCCGGGCGGAGATGAAAAGCGGCCCCCGGACGGTGCGCGAACACCGGCCGAGGGCCTGACCACAAGGAGAACGAGCCTCCTCATGGCTACCGAAGACCCTACGCGCAACTGCGCCGAAGATCCCGCTTCCGAAGACCGCCGCACGCAGCGTGCCGTGCTGGCATTCCTGCTTGACCAGCACCCGACCCTCCTCAGTGCGGAGGAGCTGACCACCGCCCTCGATCCCAAGGACCTCGCCGAGAAGGACGCTGTTACCAGGGCGGTCCGGGACCTGACGGCAGCCGGCCTTCTGCGCGACTCAGGGGGCTCCCTCACGCCGACGAGGGCCGCGCTCTATTTCGCCGCCCTGGAATCGGACTGATGGACTCCCAAGCACCGATCGCGAGTTGGTTTGCCGACAACCTGCGGCGCATTCGCAAGGACGCCGGGATCTCACAGGAAGAACTCAGCATCGCTGCCTCTGTGCACCGCACCGAGGTCAGCCAGCTTGAGCGCGGTCTGCGGATTATCCGCATCGACACGCTGATGAAGATCGCCGGCGCTTTGGAGGTCTCCCCTTGCGATCTGCTCACCGGCCTGGAATGGACCCCCGGGTCAATGCGGGTCGGAAGCTTCCGAACCAAGCCAGACGAAAAGGAACAAGGCACCAAAGCCCAGGAGCCTAGAAGCCAAAGATGCGAGTCATGAGCCAGAAGCTCAGAGGCCAAGACTCCAACAGCAGGCATCAAGGAAGCGATTCAGATCCCTTAAAGCCATCCAGGAAGGTACGAACCGAACAGCACGACACACTATGAACTGGGTTCCCGTGGCCCCTGTTCGAGCGTCCAATGACTGACTTAGCGTCCTCGGCGCGACGGGCTGACTCGACATTTGATGTCGCCGACTGGGCTGACCGATGGGTCCTGTCGCCCGTCGCGTTCGAGGACCGATGGCGTGACCTGATAGGAGCGTGCAAGAGCCCCACCCAGTTCTGTCCGCCGTCGATCCGTGACCGCAAGCCACTCCCCAAGGAGCGTCATTGATCACGATCGGCATCGACCCCCACAAGGCAACCAACACCGCGGTGGCCGCCTCCGAGCTCGGCCGCCAGCTCACCGAGATCACCGTCCCGGCCAACGAGGCCGGCCAGCAGGAGCTGCTCGCCTGGGCCCACGGCCTCGGCGCTGAGATCCGCTTCGCCCTGGAGGACTGTCGCCACGTCAACGGCCGCCTGGAGCGCTTCCTGGTGGCCAGTGGGGAGCCCGTCCTGCGGGTCGGACCGAGGCTGATGGCCGGCGCGCGCAAAGGAGCGCGGACTCGCGGCAAGTCTGATGCGATCGACGCTCTGGCGATCGCTCGCGCAGCGCTGCGCGAGGAAGCAGAGCTTCACCTCGCAAGCCACGACGAAGCTGCCCGGGAGCTGAAGCTGCTGGTCGACCACCGTGACGCCCTGGTCAGCGAGCGAACCGGCCTTGCCTCGCGCCTTCGTTGGCACCTGCACGACCTCGAAGCCGGGCTCGAGCCGGCGGCCCGAAGCCTCGACCAAGCCAGCGTGCGCCGCAGCCTCTCCCAGCGCCTTGCCCGGCGCGAGCAGACGGTGCAGGTGCGGATCGCCCGCGATCTGCTGGCGCGGATCGGCGACCTGACCCGCCGCGAGCGCCAGCTCGCCTCTGAGATCGGGAAGCGCGCCAAGCGCTACTGCCCCGCCTTGTTCGAGGTCCCCGGCGTCGCCTCGCTCACCGCCGGCAAGCTGATCGGCGAGATCGCGGGCGCCAATCGCTTCGCGTCCGACGCCCAGCTCGCGCATTTCGCCGGCTGCGCGCCGATCCCGGCCTCCTCGGGCCGAACCGAGCGCCACCGCTTCGACCGCCACGGTAACCGCCAACTGAACGCGGCCTTCTACAGGATCGCCCTGACCCAAGCTCGCGTTCACCCTGGCGCTCGCGCCTACCTGGCCAAGAAGCGAGAGGAGGGCAAGAGCACTGCTGAAGCGCTGCGTTGCCTCAAGCGCCTGCTGGTCCGCGTGATCTGGCGGACACTCAGAAGTGCCGGTGAGCCCTGTCTTTCTCCCTCCCCCACTTGATCTTGGAGGGGGAGATCCTTGACACCGTTGGCTCACATAGGAGAGACCATCCTGGTTCGTGCCTGAGCTGCAGCTTCATGCTCGGCGATCTCAGCGAGGGGCGGCCCGGGGCAAATGAGGCGCTCGCCGCCCCTCCGGGCGGCCGATTGTGGCACGGCTTCGCCGTGCGACGGCCGCCTGTAGGGAGGGCCGGCAGGCGTCTGACCTTCGGTCTCATCGGGGGCGGTGAATCTGCCCGGGTAGGTCACCCGATGCAAATGCCGCCGTCTTTGGACATAGGTGGCATGGAGAGGAAATTTGCTCCCGTTGCCTTCTTCACCGAGCGCACTCTCGCCAGCTTCCTGGCGGTCTCCGACCGCACGATCCGTAACTGGATCAGGCGCGGTGAGTTGCCCAGCTACAAGCTCGGTGCCTCCCGCCGCATCGACCCCGCCGATGTCGAGGATTTCCTAGCCCGTCACCGAGACGAGGCGGCATGAGGCGCGAGTCACCGACCAAGCGCCGCAATCCGTCGGGGGAGGTGGTCTGGGTTGCTAGATACACCGCCAGGGACGGGAAAGCGCCGAGTCGCCAAACCGAGTTGGAACCGCGGCAAAGGAACGTTTGTCAGGAAGAGCGAAGCCCAGCGTGCAATCGACGAGGCCTATGAGATCGCGACCACTCCCGACACCCTCGGCGAGTACTTCGCTACCTGGATCGAGCGGCACCCGAGATCCGAGCGAACCAACGAGACCTACGAGCACCGGGTCTCCCGCGTAACCGAGGTCGAGATCGAGGGCATCGCCCTGAAGGACTGGCCGATGCACGAGCTGCGCCGCCGCCACACCCTCGCCCTGGTCGACCACATGCTGACGAACGAAGGTCGAGCCACCACCGGCGCTGTCGGCATCCTCCGCGCCCTCTCTGCGATGGCCGAGGACGCGATCACCGATGAAGTCTGCGACCTGAATCCGTTCAAGGGCATCCGCATCCGCGCCAACGACCCGAGGGCAAAGAAGAAGCCCCGTCCGATTCGCGTCTTCAGCTTCGAGGAGATGCACCGCTTCGCCAAGGCAGCCGGCCGGTACGAGGCGATGATCCGTGTCTTCACGGACACCGGCATGAGGCTGGGGGAGGTGCTGCCGCTGCGGCGCGAGGACTTCGACGGCGAGACGCTTCAGGTCAGGCGCACCGCTCATGAGGGAGTGATGCTCGAGGGGACGAAGACGGATCACGGCGAGCGGGACGCTGGCCGCGTCGTGCCCGTTCCCGCGACTCTCGCCTGGATGCTCGAAGCCCAGATCCAGATTAACGGCCCCGACTGCGAGCTTCTGTTCCCGACGCCAACCGGCCGACTCTGCCGCGAGCGCACTTTCTATCGCGATGTCTGGAAGCCGACCCAGGAAGCCTCCGGCC
This sequence comes from Solirubrobacterales bacterium, assembly GCA_035472395.1. GTDB lineage: Bacteria > Actinomycetota > Thermoleophilia > Solirubrobacterales > 70-9 > VRUE01. The sequence goes on along the minus strand of DATIPC010000010.1, from coordinate 19,716 downwards.
TAGACGTCCGTCCCCACGAGTGCCGCCACAGCTACGTCACCCACCTCCGCGCCTCCGGCGTAAACGACGCCGACCTAGCCGAGATCGTCGGACATCGGGTCGAGACGATGCTTGCGCGCTATACGCACGCCGTAGGCAGCAGTTTTGGGGCCGTCTGCGCGACTATCGACCAGCCCGCTCCTCCAAAGACCGCGGCCCTTCTGGAAGCGGTTCGAGGTCGGCGTCCTAGTCGCGGCCGAGCAGACGTCTAAGGAGGCCCTTCGATCCTCGGCTCAGGCCGAGCTCATTCATCTTTTTTTCGAGCTGTTTGACTCTCCTGGAGTCGCGTGCCGAGGCGGTCAGACGTTCTAGTAGCTCCTCCTTGACGCCTGAGGGGGGCTTTTTGGCCAGCTCCAGGCGCTGGCGCACGAGGTCGTGACCGCTGCCGTTCGCCTCCGCGAACCGCAAGAGGACGTTCCGGATCAGCTTTTCCCTCGTCGTGCGCTTAGTAGGCTTCATCTGCCGCCAAATGTCGAGGACAAGGGTTCGCTGCTCGCGGTTTTCGGCCCGTTCGCCGAGCTCCACGATGGCGTCGGCGATTGTTTCCTGATCGGCGCGTTCGAGGCCGGCGACCTCGAAGAAGAGAGGAGATGGCGTCGTTTCGAACGCCTCGGCTATCGCCAGCCCATTGAGCGCAGCTAGCTGTTTCCGCCCTAATCTGGCTGCGTAGCTTTCAATCCCCTCCTGCAACTCGTCGGAGGGACTGTGGATCGAAGCTTTGGCCAGCTGATAGACATCCTCCGGCGACGCGGCAAACTTTTCGATCCAGATCTTCGCCGCCGTCGAGTAGCCGAAGTCCTCGGAAAGGAGGGCGGCCATGCTGGCGAGTGTCGGGGCCTCCACTTCCTCGTACTCGTCTAACGCCGCTAGCAGGATGAGCTCGACTGCGAGCTGCTCGCCCGGCTCAAGCCAGGTCCCGTCGCGGATCTCCCCAAGAGAGGCGCTCAACGCGTCGAAGGTCGCGTCCGTCGCTAACCATTCGAGTGATTCCCTGAGGCCGGACTTCACTCTCTCCGGTCTCGGTTCGGGAGCGGGAAGTGCAAAGGTTCGACTGGCGGTCTTGATGGAGCTATCGGCAACGAAGGAGCGGGGCAGGAGGCCAAGCTCTGCGAGGTCGACAGCCAGCCTCTCGTCGGACTCGAATCGATCGAGGTCTTCGTCTGAGGTCACGATCCGATCGATGTCGAGTTTGACTCGCTCGATCGTCTTGTCGCCCGAAGGGGCGAGGCCGCCTGCTAGAAGCCGAGTGATCTCCGTTCGTACCTCCGAAGGCAACTCGGTCCAAGATTGGGACCGCTCGTTCCAAAGATGTGCGGTCAGTTGATCAAGCGCATTCAACGCAGAACCGCTGTCCTTTGCGATCTTCGGATCGATAGCGCGGAGCACCGTAACCGTGTCGGCAACGACCCACTGATCGACGAGATCGAGGACCTTCTGGGTGGCCTCAGTCGTTTGTAGGGGGCTGATCCGGGGAAGCCATTCGAGGAGGACCCTGCCATTGAAGTGAAGCTCGAAGATCGGAAGGAGTGCCAGCTCGGCGGAAGGTTGATCTGAAGGCAGGTACAGGTCCGCTAGGCGCCCGAGGGCTACGCCCGCTTCATTTGCAAGTCGGAGTTGTCGGTCCTGTTCGCTCTCCTCGCTTCCTTCGAAAGGAACCTCTGAACCTTCTAGCTCGGCGACGATGCGCTCGCCTATCAGTGGTGCCGAGGTAAGCAGTAGCTCTCTGGTTTGCTCGATCGAGAGGAGGTCGAGCGCCGCTTTGGCTCGAGCGGCGTCAGCCCCAACGGCCAACGGCATCACTTCTACTATCGAGTCGAAATGGGCGGGGAGGAGCCGGGAGGCGTTTTCGAGCGTCTTAAAGGCGAGTTCGACATCAGAAAGAGTCTCGGGTCGAGCGAGGATCCGGTCGACCAGCTTCCCGTTATCGGCGGCGATGGCGATGGCAAACGCGCCGGCGAGACTCTCCCCTTTTAGCCCACGGCGCTCGTCGTAGGCCTCTACATCTCTCACCAGCTCGTGTGCGATCGCCTCAAGGGGCACCCCCGCGGCGGCGGCACCTGAAAGGAGCGAGCCCATCGCATTGTCGGCGTCGCGGCCGACCGACTCTCGAACCAGTCTGCCGAGCATCAGCAGAGCCTTCGGCCGATCCTCCAAGGGGAGTTCTGCGATCCGAAGGGACACGGCTTTGCGTCGGTTGTCTCTCGCATCTTGATCCAGGGTCTGCGCCGTCTGCGCATCAAGACCCCAGACGGCACCAGCGCTCTCCAGATGGATTAAGTCCGAGCGAGGTCCTGCAACCGTTTCGGTCTTTTCGAGGTACCGGACGAGTTGGACCGCGTGCTGCTCTTTAACGCGCTCGTCCTCCTCGGATCGACCGGCCTCCATGTCCTCCTTCTCCGGTACGTCCTGATCCTCTCCGGCGTTCGGCACGGCCTCCGATCCATCGGCTTGGGGCGGCGGGACAATCCCGCGCTCGGGTCCTTCAGCGGGGTCTTCCGAGAGAAGCTGGGCCACCGGCAACTTACCTTCGGCGTACTGGAAACCCAGGCCACGAATCTCGGGCGGGATCTTTGCGAGTTCCACCGTCGCCGCGCCATCGCCCTGTCTGAGCCTCGCCGCCAGCAGCACTGCGTCCACCAGGCGCTCATCAATGAAGAGATCGCGGGCGAAGAGCGGAAATTCCAGCTCGATGCAGACGAGCTTTGCCAGCTCCGCAGCGCGGTCTGGAAGATCTGAGATTTGGTCCCGGCTCGCCCGGGCTTCGGCGACCCCGTAGCTCAGGGCGAAGGAGTTCAGGAGAACCTTCACTCGCCGGGGGCTGTGGATATGGGTCGGGAGAAGAATCGAGATGACGTCCTCCCTGTCTATTGCCGGATCGGCCCAGACCCCGCCTCTGCCCTCAGTCAGTTCCAGTGCATAGCCGGTCAGGCGCCTCGGCCGCAATGGTGGGAAAGCGAGTTGATACTGAAAGATCTTGTCGAGGTAGGCACTCCCTGCGCTGTAATAGGGATTGGCCGGATCGGGCGGGGTCGACTGGCGCAGCTTCTCGGTCAGCGCGTGCTCAAGGACCTGTTGGTCGGCTGCGACGATAAAAATGCACCCCTCGACGCCCAAGAAGGTACGGATCGCCTCCAGAGTCGCCGCGACCTCGCTCGGTGCGCAGCGATCAAGCTCATCGACGAAGACCACCAGACGGCGTTTCTTGGTGCCGTCGATATTGAGCTGATTGAGCATGTCACGGAAGATTTCCTCGAACTCCTCCTCGCCCGTAGCGGGGCTGGTGGATCGCGACAAGGTGAAGTAGGTGAGAAAGATTCCGAAGATGAGGAAGCCGACTAGCTTGAAGTAATTCCCGGCCTCCTCTTGGTAGTCGCTGCCCGGCGCGAGCCAAAGGCCCAGGGCAAACGCCGAAAAAAGACAGAAGGCAATAGCGCCGATGGAGCACCAGACGGGGTGTGAACTGATCACTCGGTCGAGATCGACAAAAGGCCGGCTCGTGCTCTCGTAGAGCCTTCTGCGATAGGCCCTAACGCGAGTGGGATCGGTGACGAGCAGGAGCTTCGAAAGCTGACTGACGAAGTTGCGCAGTAGCGGGTCGCGGCCGAACTTGAAGGCTTCGAATTCCGAATAGACGATGTCGTCGCGGTTCTTTAGCCGCTCTTCCAGGGCGTTGGCGATTCCGCTCTTGCCCGAGCCCCAGGATCCGTATAACGCGATGTTCGCCGAGGTACGGCCGACATCGACATGGTCAATGATCTGGACGAGCCGCTCTACGTAGTCGCCATGGTTGAACAGGTCCCGTTCGCCGGCGACCAGCGAGTGGTCAGGAATCAGCTCCGACTTAGGGTCGGGTTCCATTGCAGGCGCGACTGGTTTGCCTTCGTGAGCCTCCATGCGAAGTCCAAGCCTATTTCCATCTCACGCAGTCCGACTACTCAACGTCGGCCTCTCTATCTACGCTGCGCGGATGGATCGGGACTTCGAGTGGGACAAGCCCCTGAAGCGTCGTCGCGGTGCTCCCACCAATTTGCTCGGGATCGATGTCTTCTTCGACTTTGACTGGCTAGAGGTCGTTGGTCATTCACAAGCCCAGTTTCACTTTGGGCAATGCCTCGCTCGAAGGGTCTGCAAGGAGTGCCCAGAGGGCAAAGTTCCCGCCCTGCTGCTGACCGACCGCGACGATTTCAATCGGGAAGCGTCTGACGACAGCGAGTTCTATGTGGTCGTCGTAAACCTGCCGCGCTACCTCAAACTTGCTACGGCCGATGCTTCCGCCGCCTATTTTGGCGACTCCATTAGCGCGGGCCTCACTCGGATGAGCCAGATCGAGGCAGTCGCTGAAATGTCGTCGTCTGAGGTCCGTGCCTTCCTTGATTTAAAGCTGACGCCGAAACGCGTAGCTGAATGGGCGGCAGGCAATGCAGGCCGGATGAAGGCCTTGCGTAAGGTCGTTGGCGTCGGAGGTGGAGACACGGAGGATCCGGCGCCCGTCTCAGACATCATTGCTGCGCTTCGGAGGCTCGACGAGCTTGGTGCGGATGAGGTTGGGGAGTTCAAGACGTTGCTAGCTGACCCCGACAAGCGCGGACTTGTCGACTTCATCAACCAGAACGATCTTCTTCCGGGCGATCTGATGCGGAGTGTTGATTATCGCCGCCGCTGTAAGGCGGTCGACGAGCTCGAAGAGATGCTCACCAAGAACCTCACGGAGGCGCCATGGCAACGATGGTTTGAGGAGAACGATTGGGTGTTAGGGACCGAGTTCGTCCGGCTGCTTGAGGAGCGTCCGATCGACGTTAAGCACATCGCTGATTATCTGATGGAGGCCTACGATGGTTTCCTCGACTTGGTTGAGATCAAGCGACCGGAGGGGCAACTCCGCTTCTGGGCCGACACGAAAGATCACGGCAACTACATCCCGCATATGGAGCTGATTAAGGCGATAACTCAAGCGTCGCGCTACATACTCGAGGTCGAGCGCGAGGCCAACAGCGTCAAGTTTCTGGAGCGGATCGGTGGGGTGAAGGCGATCAAGCCGCGCTGCGTCTTGATCTATGGGAGATCCGTCGAGTGGAACGCTGAGCAGCGCGAGGCCTACCGAGTGCTAAATGCCAGCTATTACAACCTTACGATCATGACTTTCGACCATGTCCTCGATCGCGCCAAGAGAATCGTCGCGCTCACGGCTGAGACGTCTGACAACTAGGCTGGCATCCTGTCGTCAAACAATCTTCTCTGCCAGTTCGACGACGACCCCTCGGAGCCGCGGAGATTGCAGAGCCAGTGGCTGTCCTCGTAGCGCACCAAGGAGCAACAAATCATTTAGAGAGGCGGCCGTAGTACTCGACGGCGTAGCGGCGGATGAAGGGATCCCGATCATCGAGCAAGCCTTCGATCCGCGGCAGGAGGCTCGGCTCCAATCGATCACCAAGAGCCGATATCGCCTCGAACCGAACGCTTTCGTCGCTGTCGTCGAGACCAGCGAGGAGCGGACGCAGTGCGGCGGAAATAGCAACGTCGCTTTGGTCGGTGCTCATTACTGGCGCCTGCGCGTCGGTCAACGCCTCAAGCGAAGTCCTCAAGGTGGCGACCTCTCGTTCTAGATCCTCCGTCGCGGGGCTCTCTTCGCCGGGCTGAGTTGCCTGCGTTTTCTTCCCCTTCAGCGCCTCATCGACCTCGTCGAGACGCTTAGTCAGCGTGTCGCGATCACGCTCGTCAATCTTGCTCGCATTGGCGCCGCCCCCCGGGCTCCGGGGCTGGTTTGCGTGCGCGCTGTCCTGATCTTGAAGCTCCGCGATCGCGAGAGGGGGGAGCACGGGGATTGGACCTAGTGCCGGCTTCGGGTAGGCAGGCTTCCCCCAGAGCGAGCGCAACAGCTTCTCCAGGCCGTTCGGGTCAAAGGCTGAGATCGCAAAGCGCTCGCTGAATCCGAAGAGGTCACCCGGGATGTCGTTCTCTTGACTTCCTGGGAGCAGGATGACCTTGACTCGCTGGAGAGCCTCGGACTGGCTGCGCTCGAAGATAGCCTTATAGCCGCTGCCTCGCGGGCCGCGCCGGCCCCAACTCCCTCTACCTCATCGCCTTCCCAGCGGCGTTTGTACGCGGCGTCCACGGCGACGAGGGTGAAGTCGCTCTTATCGATCAGATTGGGACCGAAGGTCGTCCATTGTCGATGATCAGAGCTGTGGAATAGATCGAGCTCGGCATCCACCCCTCCAACTCTGCGCAGGGCGGCAGTGAACTGAAGCACCGTCTTCTGCCAGTCACCACTCTGCGCATATGAAACGAACGCCGTCGGTCGGGTGGGATCACTCGCAGATTCGTTCATGCCAAGAAGGTCCTTTGGCATCGGGGGTAGGCGGTAGCCTCGATACGTGCAGGAAGGCCGAGGCGAAGGTACCGAGCGAGGAATCTCTGTTGGAATCCCGCTGGACGAGGATGGCTTCGTGTTGCGGGAGTGCCCGGCATGTGAGCGGGAGTTTAGGTGGCATGTATCGGTGGATGAGGATGAGGGGTCGCTGGCGCCTACCAATGGTTATTCGTGTCCCTATTGCGGGAAGCAGGCTTCCCCGGATTCTTGGTTCACGACGGCCCAGGCCGACTTCTTCACGGCGACCGCGCTGCACGAGATGGTTGGACCGCAACTCGATGAGATGCTGGGCGGGCTCGCGACGGACTCCGGGTTGCTCAGGATCGAGGTAACTGGCTCGGTGGGGGGCGAAAAACCACCTCCCCTCGATGAGAACTTTGGTGCCGAGACTCGCCGCGTCGAGGTTTCATGCCACCCAGCTGACCCCGTCAAGGTTGATCTCGACTGGCAGGCCCCCATCTATTGCTTGATCTGTGGGGGCACCGAGTAGTCCCAGCGACACCCCTTGGAAGATTGCTTGCCCATAGCTAGGATTCGTTTATGACGACGCGTCGGATCGAGTGGTCTAGTGCTGAAGTAGATGCGGTCGGCACCCTGACCGTCGCGATTGTCGGTGAAGTCGACGATATCTGGATGGATGGGCTGATCCGCACGCTTGATTGGATGGAGGGCGAGTCACGCACTGGTGGATGGGGTCAGATCAGCTATGGGCCGGAAACCTTTCGGGTCGAGAACGTTTCGGAGGACTCGGTTGCCGCACTCCAGCAGTTCTTGAATGACGCTGTCAGGCACGCAAATGGTGCCGCTGACCACGACCGCGGGGCTGCTCTAGTTGACGAGCACCGGGACATCGATCTTGGACCCGAGGCCGCGCGGCGGATGACCGATGAGTTTCGAGCCTGACGGTCGCGACTCTAATCGTCGATTACCAACAGAGAGCCAAGGGTGAGAATGACGCGGGATTTGATGGTCGGTCGTTCAAACGCAACGATCACGTCCCATTTGGTCACACTAGCCGTCGGAAACGGCTCTAGCATCCTCAGTCCAGCGCCCCTTTCATGCCAACAGGTCGCCGGTTCGAATCTAAACGCTCTTTAGAGCGGAATCCCGCTCCACGGGCGGATGCCGCTTCCATCGTGCCTGAAGGTCGGGCTACATCCGATACATGGTTGCGTCGTCAGTCAGGTAGTCCGGAGGCTCCCACTCCCGATTGGCCGGATGAGACTGCCACCACCATCGGAGCTGCGTGAGCGATTGAGACACGCGCTCGATGAGGTCAACTTGTCGGTGCACGAAGGAGCGGTCGTCGATGTTTTCGCGCAATGCATGAGCAGGCTTGGATCGGGCTTTGCGTACCTCTCTAAGAGGCGCCAGGACTTCTCCGACCAGCGTTTTTCTGATCCCTTTGCCTTCCATGAGGGCGGCAAGACGGCCGAGGCTGCCCAGGGGTTGCCCCTCGCTGTTTTGCTTTGGAGCGCCAGCCGCAGTCAGCACGCTCGATCGCAGGTTCTCGGACAGCATCTTGTCCAGCAATTGGATGAAGGCGTCCCACTCCTGTTGGGAGGGTCTGAGAATCCAGCCGAACTCACGGGGCCTTTTGGTATTAGCGAACAGCGGCTCGCCCAAAGCTCGCTCCGACAACTCGTTGATCGCCTTCAACTCGGCCATGAAGCGCTCGAAGGGGCCGAGCCCGTCGCCGAAATGGCCCATCTGCTGCATCCACCAGACAGGGTGTGGGCTTAGACCGTCCGCCGAGACCTCGTAAGTCTGCCATCTCCTCTGATGGACGGACGTGAGCTTTGCGAGGTCCCCGTAGAAGGCGCATACCCGCCTGATGATTGGACTCGACACGTCCTCCACGTTGTAGCCACTCAGGTCGTAGGCGAAGCCGATGTGATCCATGATGATCTTGTCGTGCTCCAACTCGTTGTCGTCGCGGTAGATCTGATCGCTGACGACCACATCGCATCCGGAGTCGCTGAAGCTGAACTCAAACCGTGGGTCGTTCCGATACTGCTCCAACACGTCGAAGCGAAAAAATGCTTGCTCCAAGGTGCCGCGACCATTCGCCATCGCTTGGCGATAGGGCTCCTCCGGATAGGCGTCGGGCACCGGGTGCTTCTCAAGAGCCGTCGGCGTGGGGTAGAGGCAAAGCCCGTAGTCCGAGTTCGTCAGCTCGTTGATCGACCTGACCTGCTCCTCCAATGAGCGTTTAGACGGCCAAGGTCTGATGTGTGGGTTCGGATAGTCCTTTTCAGACACGACTTGCACGAGGCCAGCCTGCGTCAGGGCGATGGCAGGGGCGAATAGGTCACTGTTGCTCGGGCCGATGTAAAAACCGTTGAAGTCGCCGGACGCGCGGTACTGGTCGAGAACTTGGTCAAGGAGAAGTCCCCGATCGCTCATGTTGAAATTATGACCGACAGGTGGTGAGCGGCCAGTAGGGGCCAGCTTCCGCGCATCCCAGCCGCTCCAGAGTGGTGCGTAGCACTCTCGAGCGATGGCGCTGGAGGCAAGTAGTCGCCCGCCACGTCTCCGCTTAGCTTCTCACGCACGGTAACCGCTTATGTGAATTCATAGTGTGCGTTACTTCGGTAGTCGCCGCGTCAAATGGGATCGTGAGTGGTGCGGTTTCGGAACGCGGCTTGTCTTTCCTGCATTCTTATGTAATCCTGAAGCAATGGGCCAAACGGCGCGCGGGTGCGGGTGGGTACTCTCAAGATCGGTTCCCCCGAGCTTAGGAACCGAGATGTAGGCTTTCCTTTCCCCCGCCACGCCTTGAAACGAGGAGCGACGTGGAGGGCAAAGGCAACAACCTCATGCAGCCCCAGCCGCCCGGTCAAGGACCGGATCGCGCAGTCTTTGTAGCCCTGTCGATCGCCTTCGCAGCAGCAGCCTTTGGCAGCGTCACCCTGTGGTTCCTCGGACGCTCGCTAATGGAGATCGAAGCTCTGGCAGGACTGATGCTCCTCGCTAGCGGCCTGCTCTTCGACCTTCGCTGGGGTGTCCATGTTCGGTTGAAATACCTTTGGTTCAAGGGAAGTTCGGCAGGGGGATGGACGAAGGAGAAGCAAAGGCGGCTTTGCCTGCTGACGATTGTCAATATCTCATTCTCGGTAATCGCTACTGCGGCCGGGGCGTATTTCCTTTTGAGCCCGGGGCGCTATTGGCAAGCTGGCATAACTGTGGCTCTTCTGGTTCTACTGACGGGTGTGGTCGAGATGACCCGTCGCCTGATCGAGTTCGGGGGACCAAGATGTGGAGCCGACGTGATCGAGAGCTGCCGACCGGTTCGCTGGTTTCTGGGCGCAAAGCGGACCTGGAACGGTCAATGGGGCATTGACAAGTGGGTCACCAAGATGTCCAAAATAATTCCTGTGGGGGAGCGAAACAAGGCAGCCGTTGTGCTGGTTGTTGGACTAGCCTTTTCGTTTCTGACACAAGGTGGCGTGGTGGTGGGAAGGGTGATCAAGGGAGCGGATCTCAAGCCCACTAACAACCGCGCGCCCCACAAGGAACGCGAAGTCACCTCCATTTCCGGACGAAAGGATCCAGAAGCTCTGGCCGGGGGCGGGAAGTCGACGGGTGATCCCTGCCAAGGCTCCATCATCCCCGGGGATGGAGCCCCGGAGCCGCTCAAGGCACAGATTCGACGCGCTTGGGAAGAAAAGGCTCCCGCGAGTGGGTGTGCAGCTTGGGCGCGCCCCAACGCGAGCAAGTCGGCCTATATCGTCGAAGGATCCTGTCTCGGAAAACCTTGGAGCTTGGCGATCGGTTCTTGGGAACGGGGTGCAGCGATCCTGCTTGAAAACGCAGCAGTGGCCGCGCGCTCGATCGCAGCCGACCATGAATTGGATGGTGCTTCGGAAAGAATCGATCTAGGCGGAGGGGACTTTCATCTGGTCTTTACGTCGGTAGGCCCGTATCTGCTGATCCGGGAACAGAAGACGGATGGGAAAGGCGGGCTCCAAGGGACGCCGCGAAGCTGCGCAGAAATCGAACCCGGAATGGAGCAGTACGTCGTATTGCCGCCGGGCATGGCTGAACTTTGGATTCGTATCTCTCGGGAAGCAGCGCCTTCCTGGCCCGAATGGACGGGTCGAGGCACTCGGGAGTTTGTGTTCAGGGACCTTGCACACGAAAAGCTTGCTTCCGGCTCCTGTTCGAGCCCTATCCGCTGCCGAGTCCATCGGGGGCGCTCAACTATAGAAAGCAACGACGCCGGCATTCAGGACGTTACGGCGCTAGCTGTACTTGAAGCTGGACCCCATTAAACCGCCACCCTGACGCCAACAGATAGTGGGTGGCTGGCTTGTTGTTGCCCCGACACGGGGACTTCCCCGGCTATGCAGCGGCCCATGCGGCGCCCAGCGAGTTCTCGATCGCGAGGGAGGTTGTGATCACGATTCCGGAGCCGGTCAAGCCATCGCAGACAATTTATAGCCCGCGTCCCTACGGGCCAATCCCGGGTCGCATCACGGTCACATGCGCGCTGCGATTCCGCTTCCCGAGCCTCCGACCCTCCTTTCAAGCCTTCTGCCGCACGACCTATGCCGCGGCTGACACGTCTAATTCGCCGTAGCTTGACGGGACCCACCTCCGCGGCGCGGGGCTACCTACCGGCCACCCGCTACCCCGGCGCTCGGCCGCCGTACCAAGCTGTTCCTTGACAGGACACTAACGTTTTGTAAGCTCTGGCCAGAAGCGGACGAGTCCGCGAATCAATCTTGGGAGGGAAGGGGTAAATGTGGGGCGGGTTTTAGGAGTCGTCTGCTCCAGCGACGCGGTTTTGCTCGCTGTCGCTGATGGAGCCAAGATTCTCACCGGGGTACCGGAAAAACTGACTACCGCTGGCATCCTTGAGGAAAATGCACGTCTAGGCGCTATGCGGAGCGAGTTTCAGCGGGTACTTACGGAGGTGCAACCCCAAGAGGTCCGCATTCTGCGCCCCGAGCAGACCTACAAGGATTCATATACGCGAATCGCGCCGCGCGTGGCGCTGGAGACTGTTGTTCGGATTGCCTGCGTCGAGGCACAGATCCCCGTGGAAGTCTTGAAACCTGCCTCAGCTCGCGCCCGCCTAGGCCTGCCTCGCTCGGGCGCCTTGAAATCACACGTCCCAAAGATTTGCGATCAGGTCGGAAAGTATTGGAGCGCGGGCCGCAATCTGGCTGCCGTCGCAGCGCTGGCGGGTGACCAGTGAGCCTCCGGGGGGAGCGGATCAACAAGCCGAGCTATGCCATTTTGCGCTCGATTAGAGGCGGCGCGGCGGGCGAAGTTCACGAAGCCGAGCATCTGGTCTTCGATCAGAAGTGTGTTCAGAAGACCTACTCTACGCTAGGACTTGAGGACGCCGCTGCCCACCAGGAGCCTCGTCTGTTGTACGAGATAAAACACGATCACGTGGCCGAGGTCTTGGAGGCTCAGTACGACCCCGACCGCGAGAACGCGATTACGTTCGTGACTGTCTACTACGAGGGTGGTTGCATCGCTAAGTCTCTCGACGAGGACTATCGGTTTTCGATTCACCAAGCCGTGGCCATAGCCGTAGGAGCGTTGGACGCCCTCTCGTTTGTCCACAGCAACGTAGAACTCGCCATTATTCATCGTGATGTCAAGCCGGGGAATATCTTTTTGGACGCTGCTCGGCAGAAGCCCCGTTTAGGGGATTGGGGTTCGGCGGCACGGATGGATCAGGACGGGATGGTGGCAGGGATCGAAGGATCACCTTTGTATATGCCGCCTGAGGCAGGCCCAGTCGATGGGAGGATGGGCGTTACTGGAGACATCTACGGAACGGGAATGACGCTATTCGAGATGTTGAATGGGCCCTTCGACTACGCGGGCATTGATCCTCGGGCGGTTGATCGCAGACTTACCAAAGGCCAGCGAGCGCTTCCAGAGTCAGCCTTTATATTTGCCCCTCACATACCGGATCGTCTTCGCACGATTATTCGCAAAGCAGTCAAACCAGACCCCGGAGATCGCTGGCAATCAGCGTCGGAGTTCATTTCGCATCTACAGAGGATCCGCTGTATTGACTGGGCTCATGCCGAGGGCGCTGGCCTCGTGGGTCGATGGGTTGGAACCTGGCCCCCCAGCGTCCCTACTGCCGCGCGTCGACGCTACGAGGTTACGTCTACCTTGCTCAAAGGTGGCAGTGATCGCGGCCGGCTGCGGTTGGAGGCCCGTCAGACGGTGCCCGGCAGCGACAAACCTGCTCGGTTCGGAGTAGTCGACGAAACTGTTGACTCTGATGACCGCGCTGGGGTGGAGCGATTCTTTAGGGCGGTAGAGGTCAAGGCTGCCCAGCGTTCCCCGACCCGCTGAAGCAGGCGGACCTTTGCTGGTGCCATCGCCATCAGCTCTCGGCGCAACGTAACCGCTGTTTGCGGATCAAGGGCGAGGGTGGCTGTGCGACCGCGCCCTTGGGCTTGAAGGATTCCGAGGTCCAGCAGTTCATCAAGCGCTGCATCGGCGCCGATGGCAGCGACACCGGCCTCCGGCGAGGGCCGGAATTCGAGCGAAAGATCAAAGTGGAGGAGGTCTCCCTGGCGCCCGGCTTCCGAGGAAATCTCCCGTAGCGCGAGATGCATCGGCCAGCGCACCCGCGCGGGTTGCACTGATGGGCCGCCTGCTGCCAAGATATGAGCCAGAAGCTTGCTTAGTGGTTTCATTGAGCTAGTTAAAAGCTAGCTTTTTTCTCGGATGCCAATGTCCCCCCGTTACAAGTCTCAGATGCGCCTCCACGAGGCGGACCCCAAGCCGCTAGGTCAACGGGTCCCGAAGCCCCTCCATGAGCGAGTTGAAGAACTCTGCGAGCTTCTATATGCCGCTGGGTACAGTCGCCCAACGAAGGCAAAGATGGTGGCCGCGTTGCTTCTCGGAGCCCCGACCGACCCAGCCGTCCTATCTCAGTTGCTTCATGATTACGACGCTGCCAGTGTGGGCGCTTGCCCGCTCGATCCAAGCAAGGCAGAGTCGAAGACGATCACATATCCAGAGCGCAACTCGGGTCCCCGTGGTCCCCATATGTAGAGTCGTTTCTTAAAGCACCATCTACTCGCTCCGCCTCGGTCGATGGTCTCATTTCGGTTGCACGGCCGCTCCGATCCCGCTCCCCGCGCGGACGGCATCCGTCCTTTCAAGCCGAAGGTCGCGGGTTCGACTCCCGTCGGGCGCATCGCAGCTGCACCCCATTGTACTGCGGGATTGCCGCGCTGCCGCCCCGGACCCCAACCTCCCTTCCGGCATCGTGGGTACCGCATTTGGGTACCAGGCATCCCTCCGGAATGCTAATCGCGACCTGAATCTTCGGGCGCCGCTCCCGCGAACCCGATCCGACAGCTGATCTGGTGCAGCCCGCGCTCCTAACCTAAGGCAAGCTGGTGAGATCGACCGCGAAGCTTGGGTTCCAGATCACCATCTTTAACGGCAGGGACCGGGAGACGAAAATCGGCGTCGTCGGATTGCCGATTGGCGCCCACGGGGCTAGGGCCGTGTAGACGCGGTCAAGAGTGGCATACAGCCCTTCGGGAATTGGTCCGGATCGGGCACCCAGAGCGAAAATCCCCTGGTCGAGAGCAGGGATTTCGATCTGGGCAAGGTTTTCATTTTCGGTAGGCCAGATGTCCCAGCCGGCCAGCAGCGATCCGAAGAAGTCGTCTGGATGTGGGTAGTCCGCAAACCAGCCGCTCCATCCGGTGTCGAGGTCCGGCGTCGAGGTGTTGCCGATCGCGGAAAAGTAGTTCGCGTACTTGACGACTTTGAGATGTGCCGCGAATCCAAGTTCCTCGAGCACGTCGCAGTAGTAGGCGCTGGCGTCTCGTTCCGGCCTTTCGTCGTCGGTCCAAACCGTGATGTCGCGGTCCCGCGGGTGGGCTTCGGCGATCAGCTGCCGAGCCTTCGCGATGTCGTGTGGGTACGGTGCGAATTTCTGATAGCCCGGCATGCCCGGTGGCAGGATCTGCTCAGTCGGCGACATTCCATTGCCAAATATCCGCCGGAGCACAGAGCGGTCGAGGGCATAGTTGACCGCTTGGCGGACCTTGAGATCGTTGAACGGGGCCTTGCGGGTGTTCATCCAGAAGTACGCGGTGGCGAGGACCGGCTCAGCGCGGAATCGAGTCCCGCCGTATTTGCGCTCGAGTTCCGCGTATCGGCTGCGCCGGAACGCGCCAAGGGCGAGGTCCAGCTTGCCCTCTTCGACCCCCTTGATGCGGGCTGATGAATTGCGGATCACGCTCATGGTGATGCGATCGACGTGCCCATCGGGCAACTTCGGCATCAACCTCCCATTGCGGGACCAGGCGGGATTGCGTGACTCGGTCCAGCCGCGGGCTCGATCCGAGTCGGAGATCACGTAGGGACCCGTCGCGGGCGGAGGATCAGCCGTAAGGTTTCTGGCCGGCGTCCCCCGTGGCACCGGCGCTGCGAAGGGAAGAGCCAGCAGGGAGGTGAAGGCGCCACGCGGTTCGTCTAGGTGGATCACGACCTTGCCGGTTCTGTCGTTGGTCTCGATCCCCGCGATGCCGCCGTGCCTGGTGCCCAAGAACTTGAGCGCTCCGGTGATTCCTGCGTAGAAAAAGGCTCCGCCGGAGTGCAGTTTGAACAGGCGTTCGATCGCGAACTCGAAGTCGGAGGCTTTGACCCGCCTGCCGTCCGAGTACTCAAGCCCCCTGCGCAGGAACAGGGTGTAGGTCGTCCCGCGGTCGCTGATTCTGGGCATGCTCCTCGCGAGGCCCGGAATCACCTCGCTCCCCGCCTTGCCGGCGGCATGGCGGTACGTCAGGAGCGGGATATAGCTGTTGTACAGCGCCATCCAGCCTTCCTGGCTGTACGAGAGCTGGGGGTCAAGGTAATCCGGGAACCACGAGATCCCGCCACGAAGCACCTGCGGGTGGTGCCCTGCGCGGTGTCCAGCCGCGGTTGCCTGCGGCGGTAGCGGGGTCGCGATCGCGTTCACCGGTCCGAGCGCCAGCGCGCACACGCACACTGCAAATAGCAAGAGCCCCCGCCGCGCCACGGCGATGATTATCCCACCATCCACGAACTCGCACGGAATGCAGAGGTTCGGAGCAGATGCAGACACATCGTTGAGAGGCCGGAATGGCCTTCCTGCATCGCCACAAGTGGTTACGACCTGCACCGGCTTAGTCACTCTGCTTCGCGGGCTGCTCGGCTTAGAGAAGGGATCGAAGAACGCCGAGACCGGCGGCGTCGGCGGTAGCGCCTATCCTGAAACGGAGTGAGCGCGGAACCCGACACCACGTTGGCCTGGACTGCTCGATGCTCGGCCACTGGCCGTCGCTTTGGAAGTACTCGAACGTACGGACGAGCAGAACTCGATTGCTGACCGCCCAACGCTCGGCTGCCTCGAGTTGAGGATGTCGGTTGAGCTTCGCCAGAGGGCAAATCTAACGAGTGGTCGTTCTTTGGTACTCACTGAGTACGCGCTATAGGCTTCACACATGACCATGTGGGGGGTACACAACGATCATCCTGAGCTGGATCTGATTGGCAATGGCTTCGTTGGGATCGGCTGGGATGACATCGGCGATCTAACGAGCATCGGGTCCGACAAGGAAGCGCTGAAGGAGCGGATAGCTGAGATCCGGCCGGATGCGAAGCCCGGTGCGATCCCCGTCTGGGCAGGGGTGCTGCTCCGTTTCCGGTTCGAGATGCAGGTCGGGGACCTCGTCGTCTATCCGTACAAGCCCGACAGCACCCTCAATTTCGGGCGGATCGAAAGCGACTACTACTACGACCCCTCGGCACCGATGCACCGCAATCGGCGGAAGGTCGATTGGTTGAAGACGGGCGTACCGCGGGCTGAGTTCTCGAAGAGCGCGCGCTACGAGGTCGGCTCGGCGGTCACTCTTTTCCGGGTCAAGAACCACGACCTCGAGTTCATCGACTTCGTCGAAGGTGGAACTGGCGCCCTTGACTCTTCGGGCGGATCCACGGCGGCGATCTCGGCCGACCAGGCCGCTGCCCAAGCGGAGGACGAGCCGAACGCCGAACGGATCGAGGAATACACGCGCGACTTCGTTATCGAGACCCTGCTGCGGGAACTTGACGGGCCACGCTTCGAGCACTTCGTAGCCCATCTGATGGAAGCGATGGGGTACCGGACCCAAGTCACGCAGGTGAGTGGTGACGGTGGCATCGATGTCGTTGCTCATCGCGATCCCTTCGGGCTCGAGCCGCCGATCATCAAGGTGCAGTGCAAACGGATCGTCGGCAGCATCGGTTCCCCGGAGGTGCAGAAGCTCACCGGCTCCCTGGCCCCGGGCGGGTCGGAGCTGGGGCTGTTCATAACCCTCGGCACCTTCTCGAAGGACGCGGTCCATATCGGTAGGTCTCGTCAGGACCTGCGGCTGATCAACGGCAGCGAGTTCGTCGACCTGGTGCTGGAGCACTACGAGCAACTGGGCTCAGAGTGGAAGCGGCTCCTGCCGTTGCGACACCTGTACGTGGTCGATCGCGATCCGGAGGCGAGCTGACCTCAAAGGGCTCCGCCGGCCACCTGGCTGACTTTGGCTGCTCCCGTGGGTCGCATCGCCACCGCGATCCCGCTCCTCACGCTACCGCCGGCCGTCCCTTCAAATCCATTTGCGGCCTGCCGATCGGCGGAGACTGGTAGTGGGGACGAGCCGAGCACGGCCGGTCGATTCTGGCGGAGGCTTGGCCCTGTAGTCCGAGAAACAGCCGCTGTTTGCAGGTCTGCGACGAGGCTCACACTCCGGTTCTTTTGAAAATAGGTACGGTCAAGGTCTCGTGGGCGCAGGCTTGGCTAACCCATCTCTAAATCGGGTCCTCCGTGGACGCGGTTGGACGGCGTTCGAGCGAAATCTGCTGCCCGGATTCGCCCGCTGGGTGATCGAGGAGCTGGAGCGGCGACAGCCGGATTACCTCATCCCGGTCGAAACCAAGGGAGCCCGTGTCCTTGAGGCGGTTATGCGGTTCGCCCGAGAGGAACTTGGGGAACCACTCGTCGTGCCCGTTATCTACGCGTCGGCGCTCGCATATATGGACCCGGAGCGGCTCGCGAATAGCCGGGTCGTGATCATCGATGACGCGGTCCGTACCGGCGGCAGTCTCAAACGGCACCGCACCAGGATCGAAGGCTATGGTCCTACCGTCATAGAGGCGATCGCCTGCGTCGGAGATGCTGGCGCGGCTCATCCGGGCGCCGATTGCTACCGGAGCGTGGACGTCGACTCGTACCGCGAGCACGTCTGGCAGCTGGCCGAGCTTGTTGTTGCCAGGGGCTTGCCACCAGAGGTAGACCACCATCTCTTTGAGCTGCGGCTGCCCGGCCGCCTGGAGCGTTCATGGTGGGCTCTGAAAGCGCTGCTGCGGGATCACGGCACGCTCACGGTTGACGCTCCAGATATTGAAGGTGAGACTTTGCAGCCGATCACCCTCCACTTTCCAGACTTCCCTGGAGTGCTCCAGCCGGGTCCTGATATCCCTCACAAGGTCCGCTTCTTTCCAGACCCGTGTAACGACTGTGTCTACGTTGTGCCCGTCTCGTTTCCGCCGGTTGACCTAGAGCCGCCGACAGACGAGGGCGGAATCCCACCGGAGCTCTGGCGATTCTCGCCGCAGGTTGCGCGCCAGGTTCTGTCCGACGCAACCGGATCGTCGGGATCGGTGGGATCTGTCTTGGTCGACCAAGCAGAAGTGCTCGATCCGGAAACTATTTTTGCTGCAGCGTCCACGACGGTGGAGTTCGACCTGATTCGCGGCCTGAAGGCACTCCTTGGGCGCGCCCTTCCCGAGGCAACTCTCAGATTTCAGACGGATCAGTACCTGCGTCTCTACGGACCCGAAGCAGCCCCGTCGGTTGTAGAGGCAATCGATGATGGCCTTGCCTCCGTTACTCGTGCTGCGGAGCCCGAGGGACCGGATCCGGGGGCGGACGAAGCATTTGCCGAGAAGACACCTTTCCTCGATCACGAGATCGCTCAGAAGACCAGGCTTATCGCCGAGCAGTTACGAACGATGCACGAGGAGGCGAAGGCACAAGACCGTGTCTTCCCGCCTCGTCGGGTCGGCTTGTCCATGAGGGGCTTGACGGACCTTGTCGGCGATCCTCTGATTGCTAGCCGATGTGTGGACTACGGCCTCGCGATGACGACCCTGGTTCCGTTCGTTCACTGGGAAGGGCTGAAGTCCGGCCTACGTCTCGAGCGGCGTTATCGAGTCTCCGAGCCGCGTGAGGACGGACGTCGGCCATACGGCGACATGACCGAGGTTAGAGAGGCGCTCTCCGCTGAGATGCTTGCGTCGATCTGCTTTTGCGTTGCTGAACGTTCCGAGTCATACCGGGGCAAGCCGCTCGACTCCAAGCTGCTTGCCTCACTTGTTGGGATCCTGCGCGGTCTCGTCTGCGAGGAGCACTCGATCGAACTGCGCGCGTTGCCCGCTTCCGAATGGGAGCAAATCATCCTCTGCAAGGACGATCGCCCGTTGACCCTCGAGGACCACGGCGGGGACATGTTGATTCGCGAAAAAAAAGGAGTGCGAGCGAGCGATCGGTTCCGGAAAGAGTGGACTGCAAATGAACTGCGCCTCGACGAACGCAACAGCACTGAGGACATCGAGGAGCATGTTGCCCTGCTGATCGGATTTCTTGATGACATGGATAGCGCGATGCATCGAGACTTGCTGCGTGCTTGGGCTCTGTGCACCGATCGTCGCCTCGGTCTGACCCACGTCCGCAGTTCACTCGACGCAGCGCTCGCGGCGAGTGCGCGAGCAGCGAAGCAGGTGAAAAGCGAAGAGGAGCACTCTGCCGCAGAAATCGCTTGGGAGGGATTCACCGATGCAGCTACCGAGAAGCTTCGGATTCTGAATCAAGACTGGGCCGCACCTGTTCGGGAGCGTTGGAAGGAGAGACCGTCGAAGCGTCAACGCCGAGTCCTCGGGTCGTTGGGTGCACCTGACCCCGCCTTCGATGTCTACGAGATTCCCCGGCGCTTCGTTGACCTTGTTCGGGCCATCGCCCCGCTCGCCGACCGTCTAAACGGAGCTTCGGCCCGGCTCTGGGAAGGGGAGCCAGCGCCGGATGACGAGAATCTCGTCGTGCCGATCCTTGAGGCTTGCGCATGGGTCAGGGCAGCCTTATCCAGCCTTGACGACGACTACGAGCCCCTAGCTGACCCGCCCACACACGTTGTGAACGCCTGAAAGGCCATCCGGGCCCTCGCAGAGGCTTGGGGTGTCTACGCCCTACGCCTCAAGGAGGACCCGGATGAAGGTTCACGGTAACGCTGCTCTCGGACCAGCGGGCAGGCTTG
>DATIPC010000009.1:0-4397 GCA_035472395.1 Solirubrobacterales bacterium | reverse complement strand
GACTCCCTGCACCTCACGATCCTCTACGAGGAGGGAGACGACGGCTGGATCGTCTCTTCGATCCCCGAGGTCCCTGGTGTACTCAGCCAGGGCCGAACCAAGGAGGAGGCCCGCGAAATGGCGCTAGACGCGTTGGCGGGAATGCTCGAGCTGCGTGCCGCAGAGCACGAGCCTCAGGGCAAGTCGGTTGGCAGCGAGTCGCTCAATATCGTTGCGGCGTGAAGCGACGAGATCTGGAGCGACACCTGAAGAAGCACGGTGCGCGCCAGCTACGCGAGGGCGGCCGACACAGCTACTGGGGAATGGACGCTGAGCGCTCGACCTCGATCCCTCGTCACCGCGAGATCGCGTATCCGCTTGCCCGCGCGATCTGTAAGCAGCTAGGAATTCCTCCGCCAACTGGTTCTCGTTAAGGGTGGGGCGATGCTGAGTCAGGCGGAGGGGATAGCCGCCCTGCGCAGGGCGGCCGACGAGACGAAGGCAATGGCTGAAGAACGGTTCCCATTTGTTGTCGAAGTGGGGGCCAACGACGATTTCGCCTCGTTCCGTTGGCCGGCCGCGGCCGCGGGGTTGCTTGCGCGCGGGGTCGCGATCATGGACACGACGGCGGCCCTGGCTGAACAAGGTCGGCTGGCGGATGCGCAGGTCTCCCTTCGTGTGATGCTGGAGCATGCGGTCGTCTTCTGTTGGATCGCCATAGACCCGGAGACGAACCTCGTCGAGTGGCGGCGCTGGGACGATTTCCGTCGCTTGAAGATCCACAATGACGCGAGCAAGTACGGACTCGAAGTTCTGTCGGCTGAACGGATTAACGAGATTGGCAAACCGCCTCGTCCTCGATCGGTGGTTGACCTCGCCGCTCTCGTTGATCGCTATTGGTCCGAGCAGTCACGAGGCTTTCGTAATGATGACGTTCGGACTTTTCGTGGTCTCTATACAGCTGTTTACCGGCGCAGTAGCGCGCTCGTCCATCCGACCCAGGAGGGGATGGAGAGACATATGGAGCTGACCGATGCGGGCATTGTCCTCGGCCTTGATGAGCAACAAGCAGAGCCTCGCGCTCCGGTCGGTTTTGCCGTCCCGATGATGGCGTTCATGCTGATTGTTTACGCCCACCATTTCGATTGGCCCGACCAGGAGATTGTTTCAGCGCTTGAGGGCGGGCTCAACAAGGGCGATTAACCCGGCCGTGGCAGCGAGCGGTTAGCTTCTTTGAGACTTGGTCCCGAAATTGGTCCCCGACTCCACCGAACTCAGCCGAACTCCCTGGACGTGATTGGCTCTATCAGGCCAGATTCGGCTCTATGGACAGGTTCCGGCGCGACTCATATCCGTCGGTCGAAGGTTCGAGTCCTTCCGCCCATGAGAGCACGGCGGCCGCTGAGCTAGGTCGCGGTCTCGCGGTTGTCAGCTTCCCCGCTGGGCCTCGGGAAGGGGGGCATGCAGCCCTCGGGATAGCGTTGGAAGTAGTCCTGATCCTCGGCCTCGGCCTCCCAGAAAGGACCGGCCTCGCTGATCTTGGTCACGACTTCGCCGGGCCAGTGGCCCGAGGCGTCGACGTCGGGGAGCGTCTTCTCGGCCACCTTGCGCTGCTCGTCGGTCGTATAGAAGATCTCCGAGCGATAGCTGGCGCCGACGAGACGATCGCCAAGGTCAGGTCGGTGAATCTGGAAGAAAAACTCGAGGAGGCTCCGATAGGAGATCCGCTCGGGATCGAAGACGACCTCGACCGCCTCGGCGTGGCCGGAATTGTTCTCCTCCGTCGGGTTGTCGTTCTCGCCGCCGGCCCATCCCACGCGGGTGGAGATGACTCCGTCGCGGTCGCGCAGCAGCTGCTGCATGATCCAGAAGCAACCTCCCGCGAGTACCGCGGTCTCGGTGTCGTCACTCATGGCCTTGTCCTCCTTCGAAGTTCTGTTGAGACTAGCTCCGGAAGGCCCCTTGATCAAACTCCCATAGCTCGTCGTAACTAGTCCCGAAATTGGTCCCCGACTCCATCGAACTCAGCCGAACTCCTTGGGCCTGAATTGCTCTATCGGGCCAGATTCGGCTCTATAGACAGCTTCCGGCGCAGGCTGGGCGGAGACAGCTATATGAAGGGAAGGCACTATGTACGTGGTCGTTCGGACTTATTCTGGGTTGGGTGCTTCGGAGCTGTTCGATCTTCTTGGCAAAGAGAGAAGGACGTGAAAAGCCTCATCAGTGGGGTGCCCGGCTTCGTCAGCTACGCAGCCTTTCGCAGCGGCGATGGCGGCATGACTGTGAGGTTCTGCCAAGACAAGACCGCTCGGGCGAGTCCTCCCAGCGTACCGCTGAGTGGGTCAAGGAGAACGTCAGCACGACGGGTAACCCGCCCGAAGTCACGGAGGGAGCACGGTCCTCCAGTTCTGAGGACGTTGTTTTATCCGACTCTCCACTGGCGGCTGGGTTGCTGCTCAAGCCTCCGGTCCCAAGGGGCACCGGGATGACGCTGCGCGTTAACGCTCGTCCCAGCCCCGAAGGGCGCGGCCCGTCGGTCGAATGGGTCGGCGTTGCGGGCTCCAACACCGTCGTGGCCCCGCTTCCGCTTCCTATGAAGCGAGCGCGGCGACACCGTGACACTTCACTCTTCTCCTTTCGCGTGAAGCGAAAGTACGGGATCAGGGCCTTGCTGCGCAGAGCGCATGGTTAGGAGGCCACTGCGTACAACTGCCAGGTGTCGGGAACGCCCTTGAGCGCGTGAGCGCCGCGGTCGGTGAACTCGATCCCGGATCCGGCCACCAGGTCCTTTACGGTGCGGGACACAAGCAACTCGCGGGGTCCCGCGTGGGCGCTGACGCGGGCCGCGATGTGGACGGCGATGCCGCCGATGTCGTCCCCCATCACCTCGCACTCACCGGTGTGGAGGCCGGCCCGGATGCGGATCCCCGACGTCTCAGACGATTGGACGATCGCGTGGGCGCACTGGATCGCGCGGGCTGGGCCGTCAAACGTCGCCAGAAAGCCGTCCCCGGTGGACTTCACCTCGCGACCGCTGAAACGGCCCAGAGCGTCGCGCACCGCGCGTTGGTGTCGCTCCAGCGCCTCGCGCCAGCGCTGATCGCCGAGCTCCGCGGCCATGTGCGTGGAATCGACGATGTCGGTGAAGAGCACCGTGGCGAGGACGCGGTCGGCCGCGGGCACGGCGCGAGTCCCGGTGAGGAACTCCTGCACCTCATCGAGCCATTTCTCAGGGTTCCGGTACCAGGGGTTATGGTCGTCGCCCTCGATCTCGACCAGCCGCGCGTTCGGCAAGTGCTCGGCCAGCCAGCGTCCGTGGCGCACGTTGACGAGCCGGTCGTGGACGCGGTGCAGTACGAGCGCTGGGACGTGGACGCTTGGCACCACCTCACGGACGTCGAGGTCGAGGAACATTTCCGATAGCGCCACCATCATTCCCGGGCTTGCAGTCGAACGTTCAAGGCGGCCATAGAACGCGCGCGCCTCCGTGTTGTCGGCCTGGCTGGGCGCTGCGACCTCGACCATGGATCCATCGCCCCAATGGGGCAGGATCAATTCCAATCCCGACTCAGCCAGGATCTCCGCCGGCGTCCCCAACGGGTAGTCCTCGGCGTAGGTGGAGCGCGCCATCCCTCCGATGCAGACCAGGGCCTGGACGCGCTGCGGGTAGGTCGCAGCGAACAGGATGCTCATCGGAACGCCCTCGGACACCCCCACGAGCGCCGCCCGTTGCGAGCCCGCGGCGTCCATGACGGCGCGGACGTCGTCCATGCGCTGCTCGAGAGTCGGGGCGTCGGCCACCGGATCTGATAGGCCCGAGCCACGACGGTCGAAGTTGATGACACGGGCGAAGGAGGCCAAGCGTTCCAGGAACCGTGCGGATGGCTCGTACTCCCAGAGAAGCTCGACGTGGGTGGTGAATCCGGGCACGAGCACGAGGTCGAAGTCGCCCTCGCCAAAGGCCTGATAGGCGATGTGGATCTCGCCGCTTCGCGCGTACTTGGTCTCGGGCCGTGCGATTGAGGTGCCGTGCGCCTGGATAGGACTACCTTTCATGAGCCATGCCGATGAGGGGGCAAGTCAGGGTTCATGGGGCCGGTTTGGGCGCGTGACTGGAGGGCGCCCCGATTATCCCATGTCGATGCAAGGGCCTGAGCCAAGCATTTGGCCGCGAGTCATGGCATGGGTTTGAGCGCGCCCGCCAGAGCAGGGACGTCGATTCTCTTTGAGACCAGCGTGAGCTTGGCCTGGGGCCGCATGTTTCGCGGGCGCGGAGTTGGCCCGACCCCCTGAAATCGGTCCGCCCCATCTGAGAGTCCTTCCCGCCCGCGACAATGGGCAAAGGAGGACCGAAGCAGGTGAAGAGGCAAAGGCATACCCCCGAGCAGATCATCCGCAAGCTGCGCACCGCGGAGCAG
>DATIPC010000008.1:0-17836 GCA_035472395.1 Solirubrobacterales bacterium | reverse complement strand
GGCGCGCCGGTCGGGCCGCCGGCGCCCTCCGGCGGGAACTCGAACTCGCTCTGCAGGGTCACCCGCCGAGCATAGCCAGGCGCTGCGACGGCGCCGGGCGCCTCAGCCGCCGGCGGAGGAGCGGCCGGTGCGGGGGCGCAGCTCCTGTTCGCCCTCCGGCGACGCCTCGCCGCCGTCGAGCTCGGCGATCCGCTGCTCGAGCCCGGCAATCCGCTCCGAGAGGGCCTTGATCGCCTCGGCGATCGGATCGGGCAGGTGGATCCAATCCGCATCCGGTCCCTCGTGGCGCCTGCCTTCCACCTTGACCAGGTGGCCGGGGTTGCCGACCACGGTCGAGCTGGGTGGCACGTCCTCGACCACGACCGTGTTCGCCCCGATCTTGGCTCCGTCGCCGACAGCGATCGGCCCAAGCAGCTTGGCACCCGAGCCGACGGTGACGTTGTCGCCCAGAGTTGGATGGCGCTTGCCGCGCTGGAAGCCGGTGCCGCCGAGCGTCACCCCTTGGTAGAGAGTGACCCGCCTGCCGATTTCAGTCGTCTCGCCGATCACCACGCCGGAGCCGTGGTCGATGAAGAACTCGGATCCGATCTTCGCCGCGGGGTGAATCTCCACCCCGGTAACCGCACGGCTCACGTAGGCGATCGCGCCGGGCGCCAGCGGCACCCCGGCATCGCGAAGCGCGTGCGCGAACCGGTGCGCCAGCAGCGCCTGAACGCCGGCCCAGCCGGTGAGGATCTCGAAGGACGACACGCCCTTCGCCGCGGGATCGCGATCCCGCGCCGCCGCGACGTCAGCTTTGATCTCTTGGAGGATCCGTCGTAGAACCTTCATGGTGCGAAGAAGGGTAGGGACATGTAACGCTCGCCCGAGTCGCTAACCACGGTCACCACCCTCTTCCCCGCCAGCTGGGGCCGCGCCGCCACCTCGAGCGCGGCCTTGATGTTGGCTCCGGCGGAAATGCCCGCCAACACCCCCTCGCGCTGCGCCGTGAGGCGCGCCGTCTCCAGTGCGTCCTCGTCCGAGACGGCGATCGTCTCGTCGATCACCGAGCGGTCGAGCACCGCGGGGACGAAGCCCGCGCCGATCCCCTGGATCTTGTGAGGGCCCGGGACGCCGCCGGAGAGGACGGGCGAAGTGGCCGGCTCTACCGCGACGATCAGCGTCTCCGGGCTGCGTTCGCGCAGCAGGCGACCGACGCCGGTGATCGTGCCGCCGGTGCCAACGCCGGCGACGAAGGCGCCGACTTCGCCATCCGTATCGCGCCAGATCTCCTCCGCGGTGGTGCGGCGATGCGCATCCGGATTGGCCGGGTTGGAGAACTGCTGCGGCATGAACCCCCTGCGCTGCTCGCGGATCTCCTCGGCCAACTCGACCGCCTCCGTCATCCCACCCAGCGAAGGCGTCTCGCGCACCTCGGCGCCATAGGCGCGCAGCAGCTTGGCCCGCTCCCGGCTCATCCCCTCCGGCAGGGTCAGGATCAGCTCATAGCCGCGCGCCGCGCAGACCATCGCCAGCGCGATCCCGGTGTTGCCGCTGGTCGGCTCGACGATCACCGAGCGGCCCCGCTCGATCAGACCCTCCTCCTCGGCGGCGTCGATCATTGCCACCCCGATCCGGTCCTTGACCGAGCCGCCCGGGTTGAAGTACTCGAGCTTGGCGCAGACCTCCCCCGCCAGCCCCTCGCCAAGCCGCCGCAGCGAGACGAGCGGCGTGTTCCCGACGACCGCCGAAGCCTCGGCCCCGATCGGCATCAGACGAAGTACCTCCGCTCAAGCATTGCGAGGACTCTAGGGTTCCTACGGCAGAGCGTGTTGGTTCAGCAGGTACCGCACGATCCCGTCCTCGTCGTTGGAACCCACGATCTCAGTTGCGACCTCAAGTACCGCCGGATGCGCATTGGCGGGAGCAATGCTGCGCGCAGCAACCGCGAATAGGCCGAGATCGTTGAGATGATCGCCACAGGCGACTACTTCGGCGTCAGCAGCGCCGCAGGCCCCGAGCAACACTGAGACGGCAGCACCCTTCTCTGCCGCCAGGCTCTGAACCTGCACCTCGGTCCAACCGGGGCAGTAGTAGTTCTGTGCGCAATAGACAACCGCTCCGCCGTCGGTGATCCCGCGAACGCGCTCGGCGAGCTCCACCGCTTCCTCGTCACGCACGAACCCAACAACCGAAGCGACTTCCTCCCGCCGGGCTACAGCAAGAAGGTCGTCGCATGGCGCGAGCCGAGGGTCATCGTAAGCCTGCTTCTCTTCGACGTACCAACTCGTGCTGTCATTCATGCGCTGCCCAAAGTGGACGCGATCACGAGAGCCATCCCAAGTCGAAATCACCGGGTCAACCCCGGTCGCGAGAATTTCCTCTACTACGGCACCCGCAACGAGTGGCGAAAGGACGTTGCTAGCGAGATGGTGACCGCTCTGCAGCTCCGAGACGAAGGCCCCGTTGAACTCGATCACTGGCAACCTCAGCTCAACGCCCGCGAGAAGCGCCCGAATGGCTGGCGTAGCTCGCGAGCTGGCCACCGTCAGGAGGATGCCTTCCCTGAGAAGCTGATTGAGCCCACGTCTGGCGAAGTCGCTGAGTGTCCCGTCAGAGCGCAGCAACGTGCCGTCCAGATCGCAAACGTAGACCGGCGACTCGACCGTTTGCCCGTCTCGGGTCACGAGATGATGCCTCGAAATCCGTTGGACCCTTGCCGTTTACGCAGCTGTGGGCGGGCGATCCGTCAGCGTCGCCGTGGCGACATGCAGCGGTCCGCCTTGCTCATCCTCGTTAGCGAGGTAAAGCGCGACACCCTCTTACAGGGACTCGAACAGCTTGTCCAGGGTGTCGCCGGAGGCAAGGCAGCCCGGCAGCTCTGGAACGTCTGCCCAGTAGCTGCCTTCCTCAATATGAATGCGAGTGGTCAACTCCATTGCTGAATCCCCCTCATTGTAGCCCTGCCTGTTTGAGAATCGCGCTGGTTAGTCCTGGCTGGTAGTCGTGGCCCTTGTTGCCCCAGTGCTGTCGTATTTCTTCCCGCATAGCGGGAACAACTGCGACAGCTAGCGTGTGTTGGGCGGCGTGATCGGACGACAGCCTGGCTTGGTCATCTTGACCTGTGGTTGCCGCCGCGGATTGCGTCCAGCCGTTTTCCCGCAGGAGCTTGATCGCCGACCGTAGAGTCAGGCGCGGCGAAACGTTTTCAGCGTCTCATCTCGTGCGCCAGTCGTGCGCCAGTACGACCGGAAACAACCGGATTCAGCCGGACTGCGGACCGCTTGACAAGCGGAGTCCCACTGCCGATGCGGCCCGATCTAGATGAAGTACATCCCGGAGCCAGCCTCCTCTGCCTCGCGGCGGGCTACTTCGGCGATCGTGGTCTGGCCGAAGACCTTGCGCAGGGCGGTGACCCCCTCCACCCAGATGCCCCCGGCCTCGTCGGCCTCCTGGCCGACTTTGCCATCGAGGGTCTGGACGACCTCCAGCACGGATATCTCGTCGGCGGGTCGGGAGAGCGTGTAGCCGCCTTTCATGCCGCGGTGGCTGGTCAGCAGCCCCCCCCGGCGCAGCGTCGAGAAGAGCTGCTCGAGGAACTGCTCGGGGATTCCCCGGCGCTCGGCCAGCTCCTTGATTGGCACCGGCCCCTCCCCGGAACGAGCCAGCTCCGCCATCGCTACGACCGCGTAGCGCGACTTCGAGGTGATGGAAATCACTAGCTCCTTTCTACCGCACGAACCGGACCGGCTGGGTTAGGATCGATTGGTCCTGAGCGAGCGCCCACATTGCCTTGTGATCGACCCCCACCCGCTGGTGCGACTGGGTGTGCGCGGCGCACTTGCCGGGGATTTCGAGATCCACGAGAGCGAGACCCGCGATGAGGCCGTCGGCCTGATCCGGGATATCGGCAGCATCGACGTCGCGATCGTCGATCTGCGGCGCGAAATCGGCGACGAGACGATGCACGGGAACGAGGCGATCCGGGTGCTGCTCAAGTCCGCGCCCGGCATGGGGATCGTCGCCCACGGTGAGCGCCCGGACCGCCACCTGGCGTCAACTGCCCTGCAGGCCGGCGCCAGCGCCTATGTCGCGCGCACCGCCAGTGCCGAGCTGATGGCCAAAGCCGCCTGGGCGGCACTCGAGCAGGAGCAGTTCGTCGATCCAGCGGTCCCGCCGAGGGGCAGCCGCGGCAAGCTGACCCGGCGCCAGCGCGAGATCCTGCAACTGATAGCCGACGGCGGCTCGACCGTCGTCGCAGCACGCGAGCTGGGCCTCAGTGAGGAAACGATCAAGACCCACACCAAGAACGCCCTCGGCCGCCTCGGTGCCCGCAACAGAACTCACGCCGTCGCGATAGCGCTTCGCGAGTCCCTGATCGAGTAACGGGCCCGCCGGAGGGCTAGATCCAGCCGCGATCGCGGGCCGTGAGCACCGCTTGCGCCCGGTCGACAGCGCCGATCTTGCCGTAGACGTTGTGCAGATGGGTGCGGATCGTCGAGACGGAGAGCTGCATCTCACCGGCGATCTGCTTGTAGACCATTCCCTCGGAGAGGTGGCGGAGAACGTCGAGCTCCCGACTCGAGAGCGGGCAGGGCTCGCTTACGCGGGCATCCGCCTCACGCGGGTAGAGAAGCTCGTAGAGCAGCTCGCGCAAAGCCTCGGCTCCGAGGCCGCACCGCCTCGCGGCCTCACGCAGTCGCTCCGGCGTCACCGCCTCCCCTTGGGAGTAGTGGGCGACCATGTCCGCGGTCGCGACGATTGCGGCCAGACCCTCGGCGTCCTCGGCGTGGTGGCGCTCGATCGCCACGGCGATCTGCGGCGGGACGTTCCAGCGCCGCGCCAGCACACCGCCAACCAGGGCGTGGTCGATACCGAGCTGGTCGCGCTCTTCTCGGATCCGCTGCTCCGGCGTGCGGGAGATCGCATCGAAGTAGGTTTTGCGGCCGGGGTGGAGCTTCGAGATCACCAATCGCCCGACGTCGTGAAGGAGGGAGGCCACGATCAGCTCGTCGCGATCGGTCCAGCCGACCTCACGACCGATCTTGGCTGCCGCCTGCTGAGTCGCCAGCGCGTGGATGCGGAATTGCTCCGGCCTCAGCTCCCAGCCCCCATTGGACTCGAAGAAGTCGAAGACCGGCGCCGTGCCGGCGATCGCCAGCACGCCGGATGGCTTCAGGATTTCGATCGCCTCGGGCACCCCCCCAACACTGCCGGCAATGCTGGAGCGGTTGGCGAAGCGCAGGACGGCGATCGTCAGGGCGACGTCCGCCTCGACCGCTTCGACCAGCTCGCCAACGCGGGCGGTCTCAGCCGTCGCTGCCCTCATGACACGGGCGCGAGACTCGATCAGGACGGGGAATTTCTCCACCGCCTCGAAGGCGGCGGCAAGGCGAGCTCCCGGCGCGGGCGCAGCGCCGCTTCTGCCGTGATTAGCGTCGGCCTTCTTGACCTTGCCGTTGCTCTGTTGTTTGGTCGACGCCATAGCGGACTCGCTCCGCTCCCCTCATCGGCAGCAGAGGACGCACGGTTTAGCGTTGACCTCCCCATTATTGGGGTGTAATTACAACTCCCTTGTCCACTACGGCGGACTTTGAGGAAGCTTGTTGTCCGTCAGGGTCGGAGGCGCCCAATCGCCGCGTCGATGCGGCCCAGGGATTCCCCGCGCCCCAGCGCCGACAGCGATTCGAAGATCCCCGGTGAGACCGTGCCGCCGCTGATCGCTACGCGGATCGGCTGATAGACGCGCCCCGGTTTGATGCCGAGGCGCTCGGGCAGGGGCGCCAAGGCCAACTCCACGGCCGCGGAGTCGAAGCTGCCCGACGCGGCAAGCGCCTCGCGCGACGCCTCGAGCGCGGGAAGCGCCTCGTCCTTCATCACCTTCCCCCAGGCCTTCTCATCCTCGACCGGCGGGGCGAAGAGGAAGCGGATCAGCGGCCAGACCTCCTCCAGGGTCTGGGCTTTCTCCTGGACGATCTCGCAAGCAGCGCGCAGTCGCTCGTCGGGCTCCCGTCCCAGATGCCCCGCCACCGCGCGCACGTAGTCATCGAGCGGCATCTCGCGCATGTAGCGGCCGTTGACCCAGCGCAGCTTCTTCTCGTCGAAGATCGCCGCCGCCTTGCCGACGTCCTCGACCCGAAAGCGCTCAACCAGCTCGGTGGTGGGCATCAAGGTGGCGTCGTCGTCGGTGCCCCAACCGAGCAGGGCCAGGTAGTTGCGCACCGCCGCCGGCAGGTAGCCCGCCTCGCGCAGCTCCTGCACCGATGCGGCGCCGTGCCGCTTGGAGAGCTTGCGGCCGTCGGGACCGTGCAGGAGAGGCAGGTGCGCGTAGCGGGGGGGCTCGAAGTCGAGCGCCGCCAGAACCAGCAGCTGCTTCGGGGTGTTCGAGAGGTGATCGTCGCCGCGAACGACATCGGTGATCCCCATCTCCGCATCGTCGACGGCGACGGCGAAGTTGTAGAGGACCGAGTCGTCGCCGCGAGCGATCACGAAGTCGTCGTAGCTGCGGTTGGGGAAGCTGACCGGGCCTCGGATCAGATCGTCGACAACGGTCTCGCCCTCGTCGGGCACGCGCAGCCGCACCGCGGCCCCAGGCTCGTCAGCCGGCTGCCCACGGTAGCCACGATCGGCGCCGTGCTCGGCCTTCCAGGCCTCGACGTCCTTGGCCGTCGCCGGGTCGCGGTACGCGGCGCCGCTCTCGAGCAGCCGCTGCAGGGTGGCCGCGTGGCGCTCCGCCCGAGAGGCCTGCGAG
The DNA here is from genome assembly GCA_035472395.1 of Solirubrobacterales bacterium. Classification (GTDB taxonomy): domain Bacteria; phylum Actinomycetota; class Thermoleophilia; order Solirubrobacterales; family 70-9; genus VRUE01. Next base: position 11,106 of record DATIPC010000008.1, on the reverse strand, counting down.
ATCGGCCCTTCATCCCAGTCGAGCTCCAGCCAGCGCAGCGCGTCGAGGATCTGCTCGACGTTCTCCTCGGTGGAGCGCTCGCGGTCGGTGTCCTCGATCCGCAGCACCAGCGAACCGTCGCCGTGACGCGCCGCCAGCCAGTTGTAGAGCGCCGTCCTCGCGCCGCCGATGTGCAAAGCGCCGGTCGGCGAGGGAGCGAACCTCAATCGAATCTTGGAGTCGGTCGTCATCTGGTCGGGCGCGCATGTTTCCACAGTGGCCAGGGCTCGACACTCTGCCTGGGCTTGCCGAGAGCGAGGTAGGCTCGTCTTGCAGAGATCGAGCATCCCGCCAAAAGGAGGAGAAATGTACGCACGAGTCGCACGTTGGGAAGGCTCCGATGCAGAGTCGCTGGAGCGGACCGCAAGCGAGATCCGAACTCGGGCCGAGTCCCAAGGAGGACCGCCGGAGGGTGTTCCCTCGAAGGGCCTACTGCTCCTAACCGACAAGGAGAACGGTCGCTCGATGGCGATCAGCCTCTTCGAGACCGAGGACGACTACAGCGAAGGCGATGCGACCCTGAACTCGATGAGCCCGCCCGCCGACGGCATGGGCCAACGGGTCGGGGTTGAGAAATACGAGGTGGCGGTGCAGCTGGAGGCCTGAGGAGCCATAGGATGCCGCCTCGATGCTGATCGGGGCACACGTTTCGACCGCCGGCGGCCTGGCGAATGCGATCGAGCGCGGCACCGAGCTCGGTTGCGAATCGATCCAGGTCTTCAACCAGAGCCCGAGGATGTGGCGGCCGACCAAATACGGCCCCGATGACTTCGCCGCCTTCCGCGAGGCGATGGCCGATTCGCCGGTCGAAGCGGTGGTGATCCATGCCGTCTACCTGATCAACTGCGCCTCGAAAGACGCCGAGCTGCGCAAGAAGTCGCTGGCATCGCTGACCCACGCGTTGCGAATCGGCGACGGGATCGGCGCCGCCGGCGTCGTCCTCCACCCCGGTGCGCAGAAAGGCGAGCCGCTGGGGCCTTCGATCAAGCGGGCGGCAAAGGTAATCGCGGCAGCGGTGAAGGACAGCGAGAGCTGCCCGCTGCTGCTCGAGCAGACCGCCGGCCACAAAGGCCTTCTGGGCCGCGACTTCGACCAGACCGCGGAGCTGATCGAGCTGGCCGGCGGCGGCAAGCGACTCGGCCTTTGCCTCGACTCCTGCCACCTCTTCGTCCAGGGCTATGACGTCACCGACGAAAAGCACCTGAGCGAGGTCATCGACGAAGCCGATGCCAAGGTCGGCCTGGAGCGGTTGCAGTGCCTCCACGTCAACGACGCAGCCGCACCCCTCGGTTCCTGCCGCGACCGCCACGCCAACATCGGCCAGGGCGAGATGGGCAAAAGCGGCCTCGCCGCCTTTCTCTCAGAGCCCCGCTTCGAGGGCCTCCCAGCGACCTTGGAGACGCCGGGGCCGAACAAGAAAGGGCCGGACCGCAAAGAAGTTCAGGCCGCGAAGCGTCTACGACAAGCTGGGCTCAAGCGCCGTAAGAAGTAAGGGATAGCAACCCCCTGTGCGTGAATTTGGGTCGCACGCGCTTCGCGCTTAGCGACTGTGTCGGAGCGCGGCTGACGCCGCGCAGTCATGAGATTGCATGTTGCCGCTTCGCGACATTCCCGCACAGGGGGTTGCTATCCCTCATGTCAGCCCTCGCAGTTCTCAAGCTTGCTCCAAGGGCGTAGCGAGCGGCACCCCAAGCGCCCGGTGCCCCTGTCAGCTCACCGAAAGACGAGCCGGCGCCGCCACCCTCTTCAGCTCTAGCTGGACGGCGGGACCAAGGCGTCCCAAAGCTTCGTGTGGGTGGGAAGCCCGGTCGTCCTCTGGGCGAATGTCGCGAAGCGGCCATATGCAATCTGTCTTCTGCGCCGCGACAGCGGCGCTCAGCCATCGTCGCTAAGCGCGAAGCGCGTGCGACATCAATTCGCCCAGAGGATGACCGGGCTTCCCTGTCTTTAGGCGCTTGGAGCTATTTGACGTGAACGCCCGAGATAGCGCGTGAGATGACTAGGCGCTGGATCTCGGAGGTGCCCTCGAAGATCGTGTAGATCTTCGCGTCGCGGTGCATCCGCTCGACCGGGAACTCGCGGGTGTAGCCGTTGCCGCCGAGGATCTGGATCGCCCGCTCGGTGGCCCAGACGGCGACCTCGCCAGCCTTCAGCTTCGACATCGAGCCCTCGGCGTTGTCGAACTTCTGGCCGGTGCGACCCATCCAGGCGGCGCGCCAGACCAGCAGCCGGGCGGCGTCGATCTCCATCTTCATATCGGCGAGGGCGAAGGCGATCGATTGGTTCTCGATGATCGCCTTGCCGAACTGTCGCCGCTCTTTGGCGTACTCGAGCGAGTACTAGTAGGCGGCGCGGGCGATGCCGATCGCCTGGGCGCCGACAGTCGGCCGGCTCGCCTCGAAGGTCTGCATCGCCGCCTGCGATTTGGAGCTCTTGCCCTCGCGGACCCGCGCCAAACGCTCGTCGAGCTTCTCTTTGCCCCCCAGCAGACAGGAGCCCGGAACGCGGCAGTCGTCGAGGTGGACGTCGGCGGTATGGGAGGCGCGCAGGCCGTGCTTCTTGACCTTGGCGCCCTGCTCGCAGCCCTTCGTGCCCGGCGGAATCACGAAGGCGGCGTGGCCGCGCGAGCGCAGCTCGCGGTCGACCGAGGCGATCACCACGTGGACGTCGGCAATGCCGCCGTTGGTGGCCCAGGCCTTCTGGCCGTTCAGCACCCACTCGTCGGCCGCCTCGTCGTACTTGGCGGTGGTGCGAATCGCCGCCACGTCGGAGCCCGCATCCGGCTCGGACGCGCAGAAGGCGGCAACCTTCGGCTCGTCCGCGGTGCCGAAGCACTGCGGGATCCACTCCCCCATCTGCTCCGGGGTTCCCTGCCCGAAGATTGCGGCGACCGCCAGTGAGGTGCCCATGATCGCCATGCCTATGCCGGCGTCGCCCCAGAACAGCTCCTCGTTGGCGATCGGCAGCGTCAGGCCGGTGTCGTCGCCGAAGAACTGGCCGAGCGCTTCGAAGCCGTAGAGACCGATCTTGGCGGCCTCCTGGATCACCGGCCAAGGCGTCTCCTCGCGCTCGTCCCATTCCGATGCGGCGGGCCGGACGACGCCCTCGGCAAAGCCATGCACCCAGTCGCGGATGTCCTGCTGGTCCTGGTTCAGCTCGAGCGTGAACTTGGGGCCCTCCGCCCCGGCGCCGTCGCCGGCCTCTTCCGCCACGAACTGCTCTGCCTCTGCCACTGCCGAAGTATCGCTCATGAGCGCAATCCTACACGGAATCGTGTCGCCGTTTATACGCCTGGCGACTCGGAGGCGAGATCGCGCAGGTCGAATGCCCTCAGACCCTCCGGGCCGCCGTCGGTGCAGTCGAAGAAGCGCTGGTTGACGCAGCCGTACTCCGGTCCTGAGCCGAGATAAGCGCGCTCGACCGAGAACGGGCAGTGGGGCAGCGCCGTGCCGGTCATCTTGACACCGCCGAAACCGCCTGGCTGCAGCACCGCGTCGAGTTCGACCTTGGCACCGAAGACCTCCTGCATGCAGCCAACGTACTGGGTGCCGGTCAGACCGTCGACAAAGCTGTAGAGGAAGCGGCAGCCCAGCTCGACGCAACCGCGTGGCTCGACCATCTTGTCGCAGAAGGAGCGACACTGACGGCACTCACCCGTCTTCTCGCGCGTAGCTGGCACAGGAAGAAGTCTAGGCAGCCAGAGCGTCGGCGCCTAGGACCTGATCCAGCTCGGCACGCAGGCCACTGGAAGGACGCACCCGGTAGCCGCCACCCAGCCTCACCTCGGTCGGCTTGCCGTTGTCACCGCGGATCGCGAGGTGGACGTCCGCCTCGCCTTTGTGGTGCTCGAAGACTTCCTTCAGCTGGTCGAACATGCCGGGGCGCCGCAGGCTCGCCGCATCGATCGTCAGCCTCAGCGGCTCCGTCGGTGCCGCCGCCGCAGCGCTGGCGCGGGCCATCTCCTCGCTGTCGGGCTCGAACCGCTCCGCCTCCTGCACGACGAGCTTCGTCTCGCCCCGGTCCTTGTGGTCGATCCGGCCGCGGACGAGGACGACTGCATCGGGCGCGATCGCGTTCGCACTCTCCGCCTGGTCGGCCTTGAAGACCAGCATCTCGACCTGCCCCTCGACGTCGTCGAGCGTCGCGAACATCATCTGGTTGCCGCTCTTAGTGCGGATCTTCTTGCTCTCGGTGACGATCCCGCCGACCGTCACCCAGGAGCCGTCCGGCTTGTTCGCCAGATCGGCAAGGCTGCAGTCGACCCGGGCACGCAGAGCCTCGCGCACTTCGGAGAGCGGGTGCGAGGAGAGGTAGGTGCCGAGCGTCTCCTTCTCCATCGCGAGCAGCTCGCGGCGCTCGAACTCGGCCGCTGAGATCGGGGGTCGGTGGTGGGCGCTCGAGCCGCCCTCCCCCCCGCCATCCGTCGCCCCGTCGCCGAAGTCGAAGATCGAGCCCTGCCCGAGCTGCGCGTCCTCCTGCGCTTTCTGCCCGGCCGACTGGGCTGCCGGCAGCGTCTCGAGCATCCCCTTGCGCGTCGCCCCGGTGGAGTCGAGGGCGCCGCACTTGACCAGGCACTCGATCGCACGTTTGTTGACGGCGCGCGAATCGACCCGCTCGCAGAAGTCCCAGATCGAGGCGATCTCGCCCTCCTCGCGGGCGCGCAGGATCGCCTCGACCGCGCTGTGGCCGACGTTCTTGACCGCATCGAGCCCGAAGCGGATCGCCTTCTCGCTGACGACGAAGTCGTGATCGGAGGAGTTGACGTCGGGCGGCAGCACTTCGATCCCCATCTCCGCGCAGCGGTTGACGAAGAAAGGCACCTTGTCCTTCGTGTTCATCACCGAGGAGATCACCGCCGCCATGTACTCGGCCGGATAGTTCGCCTTGAGATAGGCGGTGCGGTAGGAGATCAGCCCGTAGCAAGCGGCGTGGGACTTGTTGAACGAGTAGTCGGCGGCGGCTTCGTTCAGCTTCCAGAGGTCCTTGGCGACGTTTGGAGCGGTGTCCGATTCGCTCAGGCCCTGCATGAACTTGTCCTTCATCGTCGCCATCAGGTCGCGCTTCTTCTTGCCGATCGCCTTGCGCAGGTCATCCGCCTCGGCGCCCGAGAAGCCAGCCATCGAGCGCGAGATCTCCATCAGCTGCTCCTGGTAGATGACGCAGCCGTGGGTCTCCTCAGTGATCGCGCGCAGGCGCGGGTCGGGGTAGCGCACCGTCGTAGGGTCCTGCTTGCCCTTCGCGTAGGCAGGGATGTAGGCCATCGCGCCCGGTCGGTAGAGGGCTCCGAGGGCGACGATGTCGGCGAACTCGGTCGGCTTCACCTTGCGCAGCGCGTCGCGCATTCCCTCCGACTCGAACTGGAAGACGCCGGTCGAGTCGCCCTTGGCGAGCATCGCGTAGGTCTTCGCGTCGTCGATCGGGATCTTCTCCATCTCGATCGTCGCGCCGCGCGAGCGCTCGATGATCTCGATCGCATCCTCGATCACGTCGAGGTTGCGGAGGCCGAGGAAGTCCATCTTCAGCAGGCCGATCTCCTCGATCGGCCCCATCGAGTACTGGGTGACGATCTTGTATTGGCGCTCCGCCTTGCCGCCCCCGTTGCCGTTGCCCCCCGCCGGGGCGTTGCGGTCCTCGGCCAGCTGCAGGGGCACCACCTCATGCAACGGCCGGTCGGCGATCACCACCGCGGCGGCGTGGATCGAGTTGTTGCGGATGATCCCCTCCAGCCCCCGGGCGACGTCGATGATCCGTTTTGCGTCCGGCTCGGCGTCGTAGGTCCGTTTCAGCTCCTGGCCGGCCTTGAGGCATTCCTCGAAGGAAGGGCTGCGACCCATGATCGGCTCCGGGATCTGCTTCGCGAGACGGTCGCCGCTGCCGTAGTCGAAGCCGAGCACGCGGGCGGCGTCTCGGGTCGCCGCGCGCGGTGCCATCTTGCCGAAGGTGATGATCTGGGCGACCGACTCGCGGCCGTACTTGTCGCCGACGTAGCGGATCATTCGCTCGCGCCCGCGCACCGAGAAGTCGATGTCGATGTCCGGCATCGATTTGCGACCCGGGTTGAGGAAGCGCTCGAAGATCAGCCCCTCGGCGAGTGGGTCGAGGTCGGTGATCTTCAACGCGTAGGAGACGATCGAGCCGGCCGCCGATCCGCGGCCGGGGCCGACCGCAACGCCCTGCTCCTTGGCGTAGCGGACGAAGTCCCAGACGATCAGGAAGTAGGAGGAGAAGCCCATCTCCTCGATCACCCCCAGCTCGAACTCCATTCGCTCCACCGCCTCGGCCGGAGCCGGGTCGCCGTAGCGAGCGCGCAGCCCCTCGCTGGCGAGGCGGCGCAGCATCGTCTCCGGCTCCTCGCCGTCCTCGGTCGGGTAGCGCGGCAGCAGCAGGCTGCCCAGCTCGATCTCGAGCGAGCAGCGCTCGGCGATCTCGAGCGTCGTCGGCACCGCCTCCGGCCACTCGGCGAAGGACTCCGTCATCTCCTCGTTGCTCTTGAGGAAGAACTCGTTGGTGTCGAAGCTCAGCTTCGGCGCTTCCAGGGTCGACTTGGTCTGCACGCAGAGCAGCGCCGCGTGGTTGTCGAAGTCCTCGCGGCGCAGGTAATGGACGTCGGCGGTCCCGACCAGCGGCCGGTTCAGCTCGCGGGCAAACCGCACGATCCCCTGGTTTGCCTTCTCCTGCTCGTCGATGCCGTTTTTCTGCACCTCGAAGTAGACCTGCTCGGGGCCGAAGGTCTGGATCAGGTCATCGAGGTGGGCGCGGGCGTCGTCGGCGCGCTCTTCGACCAGACGGCGGCAAAAGCGCGACTGCAGGCAGCCGGTGAGGACGATGACTCCCTCGGCGTGAGCGGAGAGCATCTCCATGTCGACGTTGGCCTTGCCGCGCGAGAAGCCTTCTAAGAAGCCGGCCGAGGTGAGCTTGACCAGATTTGCAAAGCCGGCATCGCTTTCCGCCAGCAAGGTGAGGTGATTGCGCTCGTATTTCGGCTTCTCTTTGATCGACTTAACGTCGTCGACGAAGTAGGCCTCGAGCCCCGCGATGGGTTTGATCCCGTGCTTCTTGCACGCCTTGTATAGATCGACGGCGCCGTTCATCACGCCGTGGTCGGTCAGCCCCAGCGCCGGCTGCCCCAGCTGCGCCGCCCGCGCCGCCATCGCGTCGATCTTGCAGGCGCCGTCGAGCAGCGAGTACTCGCTGTGGGCGTGAAGGTGGGCGGCGGCGGTCGAGCTCACGGGCTGGGCTCGATCATGCCAAGCGCCGCAGATGCCAACTGCCATGAAACCCGCGCCTTCCGCGCAATCTCCGCGCCTAAATTCACACTAAAAGCGCGCCGGACCCCGCTCCGACAGGGCTAACATCGCTGCAATGCTTGCAACCGATACGGATCCGGCCGGCGGACGGGTGCTCGTCGTCGAGGACGACGTCGAGATCGCCGACGTGCTGCGACGGTCGCTGCGCAACGAGGGCTATGAGGTTCGCACCTCGGGCGACGGGGTCGAGGCGCTGGACGTCGCGGTTGGCTTCGTTCCCGACCTGGTCGTGCTCGACCTCGGGCTGCCGCGAATGGACGGGGTCGAGGTCTGCCGCCGGCTGCGCGCCGACAGCGACGTGCCGATCCTGATGCTCACCGCGCGGGCGGAGACCGAGGATCGGGTCGGCGGCCTCGACAGCGGCGCCGACGACTACCTGGTCAAGCCGTTCGAGCGCAAGGAGCTGCTCGCACGGATCCGGGCGCTCCTGCGCCGCCGCCCGCCGCGTGGCTCCGCCTCGCTGAAGGTCGGCGACCTCACCCTCAACCCGGACACGCGCGAGGTGAAGCGCGGCGCGCGCGAGATCGAGCTGACCAACCGCGAGTTCGAGCTGCTCGAGTACCTGATGCGGAACGAGCGCCTCGTCGTCTCGCGCGAGAGACTGCTCGACGAGGTTTGGGGCTATGACCCGATGGCAGCAACCAACACGATCGACGTCTTCATCTCCAATCTGCGCCGCAAGCTGGAGGCTGGCGAGGAGACACGGCTCCTGCACACCAAACGCGGCGCCGGCTACGTCTTGAAGGAGTAGCCCATCAGACGGGCTGCGCACCCTCGAAGCTGGCCAGTGCGCTGGCGGCTTGCCGCAACCTCGGCCGGGCTGACCCTGGTGATCCTGCTGATCTTCGGCGGCGTCATCGGCCAGGTCGCGACGCAGCGGGTTCGCAGCGAATTCAACCGCGAGGTCGACGCCGCGGCTCAGACCCTGGCCGCCGAATTGCGGATCGTCAACACCCCCACCGGCGCTTACCTGATCCGGGGGCCGGGCCTCGACGATTTCGCTCTGCCAAACGATGCAACCGTGCGTGTCTTCGATGCTGGCGGCGCCCTGCTGACCCAGAGCACCAACGCCGCCGACCTGGGCCCGCCGCGCCAGGGGGTCAGCAACGTCAACGGCATGCGGGTCGCCACTACCCGGATTGGCAGCGGCAGCGGCAGCCTGACCGGATACGTGCAGTACGCGCGCAACTTCGGGCACCTCGATTCCACAGTCGACCGGCTCTGGCTGTTCGTCGCCGCCGGCGTGCTCGGCGGCACCCTGCTCGCCAGCCTGGCCGGGATGGCGATCGCCCGCCGCGCGATGCAGCCGATCTCCTCGCTGACCGCCAGCGCCCGCGAGATCGCCGATACCGGCGACCTCTCCCGTCACATGCCCGAGCCGCCGGCCGAGGACGAGGTCGGCGAGCTCGCCAGGACGCTCGAGCAGATGATCCGCTCCCTCGACGCGGCCCGATCCGAGCGCGAAGCCGCCTTGAAGCGGCAGCGGGAGTTCGTCGCCGACGCATCGCACGAGCTGCGCACCCCCCTGACCAGCATCCTCGCCAACCTGGAGTTGCTGCAGGCCTCGCTCGAGGAGCCAGCGCGAGAAGACGAGCGGGCGATGATCGACTCGGCGCTGCGCTCCTCCAGCCGCATGAGCCGCCTCGTCTCCGACCTGCTTCTGCTCGCCCGTGCCGACGCCGGGCGGATCGGAGCCCGCACCCGCTGTGACCTGGCCGAAGTGGCCGGCAACGCGGCGGCGGAGGTCGCGCCGACGATCGGCGAACGGGAGCTGCGCATCGAAAACGATCGCCCGCTGCCGATCGACGGCAACCCTGACGAGCTGCACAGGATGGTGCTCAACCTGCTCGACAACGCGGCGCGCCACACGCCCCCCGGCTCGACGATCGAGCTGAGCCTGCGAGCCGAAGGGGCCAACGCGGTGGTCGAGGTCGCCGACGACGGTCCCGGCGTGCCCGCCGAGATGCGCGAGCAGATCTTCGAACGCTTCGTTCACGGCGGCGGCCCGGCCGACACCGCGGTCGGGGGCGGCAGTGGCCTCGGTCTGGCGATCGTCCGCTCGGTGGCGACCTCGCACGGGGGCAGTGCCGAGATCGACGTCTCGGACCTCGGCGGCGCGCTCTTCCGCATTCGGCTGCCGCTGCGAAAGTCTGAGCGGGGAATTAGCCCCGCTTTAGATCAGCTTTAGCCCCCCGATTTAGCTTCCCCCACGGACGAGACACAAGGGCCCGCCGGTTCTCCCCAACGCAACCGGCGGGCCCTTTTTAGCGGCCTAAATGCTGGCGGGGACAGCGGATGCGCTGTCCCTTCGAAGCGCACCGAGCTTCGAAATCTCTTCCTCCGAGGTGTCGCCTCGACTTGAAGCTTCCTCTCGGGCTTGAGAACCCGGGGACGTATCGAGACAGCGAAGCCTGGCCGGTCTTCGGGCGAATGTCGCGAAGCGGCCTATGCAATCCGGTGATTGCGCGGCCGTGGGCCGCGCTCATCGTTCACTCCAAGAGCAAAGCTCTTGGAGTGTCAATTCGGCCGGAGACCGGCCAGGCTTCTCGCCCACCTACAGGGTCGTGGGATCAAGCCGTCTAGACCTCGACCACTACGGGGAGGATCATCGGCCGGCTGCGCAGCTTCTCGTAGATCAGCTTGGCGATCGTGTCATGGAGGTCTTCCTGAATGAGGTGCAGCTCGCGCGTGCCGGCCTCTGCAGCGTCCTCCAGCGAGTCCTCGATCACGTCCTTCAGCTCTTCGACCAGCGACTCGCCTTCGTCCGGCAACGCAACCCCGCGCACGATCACCTCGGGGTCGGCGACGACGCTGCCATCGTCGGCGGAGACAGTCGCGACGACGATGAAGATGCCGTCGGCGGAGATCTCGCGCCGATCGCGCAGCGCCACGTCGTTGGGCTCGCCCACGTTGACCCCGTCGACGTAGACGACGCCGGCGTGGATGTCCTCGCCGAAGCGCGCGCCGCCCGCGTCCAGCTCCAGGGGCAGCCCGTTGCGGCCCTGAAACACGTTCTCAGGATCGATGCCGACCGAGTAGGCGAGTTCGGCGTGCAGGCGCAAGCGTTGATGATCGCCGTGGATCGGCATCACGTAGCGCGGCTTGGTCAGGTTGAGCATCAACTTCAGCTCCTCCTGCCAGCCGTGGCCCGAAGCGTGGATCGGCGCTGACTTCGCGGTCACGACCGAGGCGCCGATCTCATAGATGTGGTCGATCGTTTCGTTCACGGCACGCTCGTTGCCGGGCACCGGGGTGGCAGAGAAGACGACCGTGTCGCCGGAGTGCAGCTCGACGTCGCGGTGGTCGTTGTTCGCCATCCGCCGCAGCGCCGAGAGCGGCTCGCCCTGGCTGCCGGTGGAGATCACGATCACCTTCTCGTCGGGGAAGTTCTCAATCTCCCGCGGCTGGATGAAGAGACCGGAAGGCGCTTCGGCGATGCCGAGGCTGGAGGCGATGTTGAAGTTCTTGCGCATCGAACGACCGACCAGGGCGACCCGGCGGTCGAGCTTGACCGCCGCGTCGATCACCTGCTGGACGCGGTGGATGTTGGAGGCGAACGAGGTGACGACGATGCGCCCCTTGCAGGCCGAGAAGGTCTCGAGCAGGGCGGGCCCGACGCTCGACTCCGACGGAGCGATGCCGGGCCGGTCGGCGTTGGTCGAGTCGCCACAGAGGAGCAGCAGGCCATCGCGGCCCAGCTCAGCGAGCCGCGAGATGTCCGCCGGACGGCCATCGACCGGGGTCTGGTCGAACTTGTAGT
>DATIPC010000007.1:0-12397 GCA_035472395.1 Solirubrobacterales bacterium | reverse complement strand
CGGATCCGCTGCGCCTCGCCGCCGGAGAGCGTGCGGGCCGTCCTCGACATCGAGAGGTAGCCGATGCCGACGTTGTCGAGGAAGGTCAGCCGTTCGGTCACCTCGCGCACGATCAGACGGGCGATCGCCCGCTCGGTCTCGGTCAGCTCCAGCTCTTCGATCCACTCTTTGGCGCGGCGCGCCGAGAGGTCGCTGTAGTCGGCGATGCTGAGCCCGGCGATCTTCACCGCGAGGCTCTCCGGCCGCAGCCGGGCGCCCTCGCACTGCGGGCAGGGCTGCTCGGCCATGTAGCCCTCGATCCGCTCCCGGTTGGTCTCCGAGTCGGTCTCCTCGTAGCGCCGCTGCAGGTTGTTGACGATCCCCTCGAAGCGGACCTTGTAGGAGCGGCGGCGACCGAAGCGATTCGTGTAGGTGACCTGGTGACGATCGCCGCCGGTGCCGTAGAGGAAGATCTCCTTCTCGGATTTCTTCAGCTTCGACCACGGCTTGTCGAGGTCGACCCCGTTCTCCTCGGCGACAGCGGCAATCAGCCGCCTCCAGTAGGCGGTGATGCCGCGGTTCCAGGGCTGCAGAGCGCCCTCGCCGAGCGAGAGGGTCGGGTCGGGGACGACCAGCTCGGGGTCGATCACCCGCTGGAAGCCGAGCCCGTGGCAGCGCTCGCAGGCGCCGTGCGGGGAGTTGAAGGAGAAGATCCGCGGCTCCAGCTCGGGGATCGAGGTACCGCACTCGAGGCAGGCGAACTGCTCGCTGAACAACATGATTCCACCAGCGTGCTCCGCTTCGCGTCCGCCGCTGGCGGGCTTCCCGTCAACCAGCTCCACTTCAACCAATCCCGCGGCCAACCCCGCGGCGGCCTCGACCGACTCGGAGAGGCGGCGGCGCAGGTCGGTCTTCATCACCAAGCGGTCGACGACGACCGAGACGTCGTGTTTGTACTTCTTGTCGAGGACGATCTCCTCATCGAGGCGAAGCAGCTCGCCGTTCACCTTGACCCGCGAGTAGCCCTCCAGGCGCATCTGCTCGAGCAATTTCCCGTACTCGCCTTTGCGCCCGCGCACGACCGGCGCCATCACCATGAATTTCGTTCCCTCGTCCAGCGTCATCAGCCGGTCGACGATCTGCTCCTGGGTCTGACCGGTGATCTCGGCCCCGCACTGGGGGCAGTGGGGAACGCCGATCCGCGCCCAGAGCAGGCGCAGGTAGTCGTAGATCTCGGTCACCGTGCCGACGGTCGAGCGCGGGTTGCGCGAGGTCGTCTTCTGGTCGATCGAGATCGCCGGCGAGAGCCCCTCGATCGAGTCGACGTCGGGCTTCTCCATCAAGCCGAGGAACTGACGCGCGTAGGCAGAGAGCGACTCGACATAGCGCCGCTGCCCCTCGGCGTAGATCGTGTCGAAGGCGAGGCTCGACTTGCCCGAGCCGGAGAGTCCGGTGATCACGATCAGCGCGTCGCGAGGCAGCTCGACGTCGATGTCCTTCAGGTTGTGCTCACGCGCACCCGAGATGACGATTCGCTCAGAGGCAGCCACTACGCACCGATTCTACGCAGGCGAACAGACGTTCCCACCCCACTCTCCCATCAGCTGTCGCAGTTGTTCCCGCTATGCGGGAAGAAATACGACAGCATTGCGGCGCGGGGGGAGAACTTAGGTGCAGTCGCACTTGTATCCGGTATGCGAGAAGAAGTGCGACAACACCGGGAGCTGGCTCGGCTGGCGGCAAAGCAGCATGGAGTCGTTTCCCACAATCAGATGCGACGGTTGGGCTATGCCAAAGCCTCGATCGGGCGGGCCGAGGCAGCCGGGCGACTCCACCGGATACACCGTGGCGTGTATTCGGTCGGGCACCCCCGTCTCTCGCGACACGGCCACTGCCTTGCAGCGGTGCTCGCCTGCGGGCGAGGAGCGATGGTGAGTCACGAGTCGGCCGCCTGGATCTGGGGCCTGCTCGCGCAATACCCAGCCCGACCCGAGGTGACGGTTCCTGCGCGGGGACACAGAAAAGTAGCGGTGTCCATCCATCACTCGACGATCCTCGAGGCCGTCGACGCTGCTGTCCATGAGGGCGTGCCGCTTACGGCAGTTCCCCGGACGCTGCTGGACCTCGCCGCTCGCCCCCGCCTCAAGCTGGCAGAGCACGCATTAGAGCGATCGGAACGACTTGGCCTACTCGACACGACGGCCCTGGACTCGCTGATCGCGCGGAGCGGTCGGCACGCTGGACGAAACCGCCTTCGGGCTGCACTCTCCATCTACCGCGATCCCGCCTTCAGCCGCTCCCGACCCGAGCGAGTCTTCCTCGACCTCACCTTGAAAGCCGGCCTTCCCAGGCCTGCAATCAACACGTTCGTTGCGGGCCACGAGATTGATGCCTACTGGGAGAAGGAGCGGTTCGCAGTCGAAATCGATGGCTACGAAACCCATGGAACCCGAGTGGCCTTCGAGCGCGACCCGATGCGCTTGGAGAGCCTCAAGCTGGCTGGGATCGATGCGGTGCGAATAACCGCCCGACGCTTGGAACTAGACCCGAAGGGAGTCGTCGAGCGGATCGGGGCTCTCCTCGAGCGCCGCCGGCGTGAGCCGGAACCAAGATGAGAGCGGACTCCTTTTCGGCTTGCGGTCGCAGTTCACCCCGCATAGCGGAAACAACTGCGACCGCTGAGCTTTGGGGGCACTAAGTGCGACCGCTGGGATCGACGACCGCTGGGATCAGGTGAGGTTGCGAGGGTGGCTAATAGAGCGCGGCGGCGAGGCGCTTGCGATACTCGCGAGCGGTGGGATCGGCGGGATCGAGCTCGTTGAGGATGCCTACGATCGTGCGGCGGAGGTCCTCGCTGCTGCCGTCGCTTGCCTCCCGGATCTGCTCCAAGAGGGCATCGAGAGCGGCCTCGCGGTCGCCGCGGTCGAGGGCCGCGAAGGCCTCTGCGCCAAAGCCCTCCTTCGCCAGCCTCACGCGGGCGGCGATTCCCTCCGCGGCGAAGTCGCCCTCGTGAGCCTCGACCGCCTCGAGCGCCTCGTCCTCCGCCCCACGCTCGAGCCGCCTGCGGGCCAGGGCGACCGCGATGTCGGCACGGCGCGGCTCGAGCTCGGCTGCCTCGCGCAGCGACAGCTCGTCGCCTTTCGCCAATAGCTCATCGGCACGCGAGGGGACGAGCGAGTCGAACAGCTCCTCCACCTTCGCTTTCGGCACAGCGCCGACGAACTCGTTCACGACCTGGCCGTCGCGAAACGCCTTCACCGCCGGGATCCCCTGCACCCGGTAGCGGGCGGCAAGCGCCTGGTTGGCATCGACGTCGACCTTCGCCAGCAGCACGTTGCCCGCGCGCGCCGACTCCGCCGCCTCCAGTGCCGGCGTCAGCGTGCGGCAGGGACCGCACCACTCCGCCCAGAAGTCGACCACCACGGGGACCCGCCGGGAGCGCCCGATCACCTCCTGCTCGAAGCTCGCCTCGTCGACGTCGATAGCCATGCCGGCAGATTAGCCCGGCCGTTGCTTCAGCCGCCAGGGAACCGGGAGCTTGCGATCCGGGCCGGGTGGGCGTACCGTCTGCTCCGGGCGGGGATATTCCATCGAAGGAGGAGACATGTCGAATGTCGACAACGCCCGCTCTGCCTACGAGGCCTTCGGTCGTGGCGACCTCGCCGCCCTGCAGGAGGACTTTGCCGAGGACGCCGTCTGGGTCACTTCGGACGAGCTCCCGCTCGGCGGTGAAGTAAAGGGCCGCGACACGATCATGGGGAACTTCGCCCAGATCCCCAACTACTGGACCTCGTTCAGCGTCGAGCCGAAGGAGTTCATCGACGCGGGCGACTACGTCGTGGTCAAAGGCACGCAACGCGCGGGCAATGACAACGGCAGCTTCGAGGCGCCGTTCCTGCACCTGCTCCAGTTCCGCGACGGCAAGACCGTGCGCGGCGAATTCTTCACCGACAGCGCCAAGGCGGCAAAGCTGCTGAGCTAGGCCCTAAGCCCCAGCCCGCATTCCGTCCAGATCGCGGCGCAGCTCCTTCAGCTCGTCGCGGATCCGGCCCGCCTCCTCGAAGCGGAGGTCGTCGGCTGCCGCCAGCATTTCCTCCTCGAGCGAGACGATCGTGCGCTCCAGCTCCTCGGGGTCGGCGAACGACTCGGGGCGGCCACGGCGACGTTTGCGCGGCGCCCTGTCCTCCATCGCCAGAAACTCGGACATCTCGGAGATCCCCTTGCGGACGGTCTCCGGGGTGATCCCGTGCTCCTCGTTGTAGGCGAGCTGGATCGCTCGGCGGCGATCGGTCTCGCTCATCGCCGCGCGCATCGCGTCGGTCTCGCGGTCGGCGTACATCAGCACCCTGCCGTTGACGTTGCGGGCGGCGCGACCGATCGTCTGCACGAGGCTGGTCTCGCCACGCAGGAAGCCCTCCTTGTCGGCATCGAGGATCGCGACCAGCGAGACCTCGGGCAGGTCGAGGCCCTCACGCAGCAGGTTGACTCCAACCAGCACGTCGTACTCGCCCAGCCGCAGGTCACGGACGATCTGGATCCGTTCCAACGTGTCGATCTCCGAGTGCAGGTAGCGGACCTTGATCCCGTACTCGAGCAGGTATCCGGTCAGGTCCTCGGCCATCTTCTTGGTCAGCGTCGTGACCAGCACCCGGTCGCCGGCCTCGGCGCGGACTTTGATCTCGTTCATCAGGTCGTCGATCTGGTTCTTCGTCTCGCGCACCTCGATCTCGGGGTCGATGATTCCCGTCGGGCGGACGATCTGCTCGACCGTCCGCGTCGCTTCGGCCCGCTCGAAGGGACCTGGCGTCGCCGAGACCATCACCAGCTGATCGACCCGCTCGAGGAACTCATCGAACTTGAGCGGTCGGTTGTCGATCGCCGAGGGCAGCCGAAAGCCGTAGTCGATCAGGGTCGACTTGCGCGAGCGATCGCCCTCGTACATGCCGCCGATCTGCGGGATCGTCTGATGGGACTCGTCGACGAAGACGACGAAGTCGTCGGGGAAGTAGTCGATCAGGGTGTGTGGTGGGCTGCCCGGCGGCCGACCGTCGAGGATGCGCGAGTAGTTCTCGATCCCCGAGGTGAAGCCGAGCTCCTTCAGCATCTCGATGTCGTAGGCCGTCCGCTGCCGCAGCCGGTGGGCCTCCAGTTGCTTGCCCTCCCCCTCCAGCTCGGCGGTGCGCGAGTTCAGTTCGTGGCGGATCTCCTCGACCGCGCGCTCCAGCGTCTCGTCGCGGGTCACGTAGTGCGATGCCGGCCAGACCGAGACGTGGTCGATCGTGTCGAGGATCTCGCCGGTCAGCGGGTCGAAGTGCTGGATCGACTCGATCTCCTCGCCGAAGAGCGAGATCCGGTAGGCGGACTCGGCGTAGGAGGGCATGATCTCCAGCACCTCGCCCCGCACCCTGAAGGCGCCGCGGCCGAGGACCGAGTCGTTGCGCTGGTATTGCATTTTCACCAGCTTGCGCAGCACCTCGTCGCGGTCGATCCGCTCGCCGACCTTGAACAGCTGCATTTTTTCGTTGTAGACCTGAGGCGAGCCGATCCCGTAGATGCAGGAGACCGAGGCGACGATGATCACGTCGCGGCGCGCGAACAGCGCCGCGGTGGCGGCGTGACGGAGGCGATCGATCTCGTCGTTGATCGAGGAGTCCTTCTCGATGTAGAGGTCCTGGGCCGGGACGTATGCCTCCGGTTGGTAGTAGTCGTAGTAGGAGACGAAGTACTCGACCACGTTCTCGGGGAAGAACTCGCGGAACTCGTTGCAGAGCTGTGCGGCCAGCGTCTTGTTGTGAGCGATCACCAGGCTGGGACGCTGGACCGCGGCGATCGTGCCGGCCATGGTGAAGGTCTTGCCGGTTCCGGTCGCACCGAGCAGCGTCTGGAACCGTTCCCCCGCCGCCAACCCCTCCGCCAGACCGGCGATCGCCCCCGGCTGATCGGCGGCCGGCGTGTAGGCAGGGTTGAGCTTGAAATCGGGCACCGGGTGACCTTAGCGTCTGCCCGAAACCTGGAAGACTGCGCGATCGATGACTTGGTCGCAGCGACTCCTAACCGGCTTCTTCGCCTTCATGGGCACGATGCATTTCGTCATCCCCCGCAGCTTCGAGGCGACCATGCCTCCGTTGCTGCCTCGTCATCGCGAGGCCGTGATCGTCAGCGGAGTGGCCGAGATCGTCGGCGGCGCTGCGATCGTTCCGGTGCGAACCCGCCGCTTCGCTCGCTGGTGGCTGCTCGGACTGTTGCTCGCGGTCTTCCCGGCAAACGTGCACATGGCGGTCAACCCGGAGCAGGTTCGGGGGCTCGACCTGAACCGCATCCCGCGCTGGGCACTCTGGGCGCGGCTGCCGCTGCAGCCGCTGGCGATGCTCTGGGTATGGCGCGCCACCCGCGCCTAGACAACAGGATAAACGCAGAGTTTTCTAAAGTGGTACGTTGTCTGTAGAGCTTCTGTCGGCATGCACAGAGAATCCCGTCCATGAAACCACGCGATCGCTTCTCCATCAGTCTCCGCAAAGCCCGGCAGAAAGCCGAAATCTCCCAGGAGGAGCTGGGCTTTCGTTGCGACCTGCACCGCACCGAGATCTCGCTCTTAGAGCGCGGCGGCCGCGAGCCACGGCTCGGCACGATCGTCAAGCTCGCCAGCGCCCTCGAGGTGACCCCGGAAGAACTCTGCACCGGGATCAGCTGGAACGTGAAATCCCAGCGTTTCCAGTTCAAGAAATGATCAAGCGCCCCCTCCTCCGCTTCGCGTCCGGGGGCGGCTAGATGGTTGATTCCACGACGACGTGTGGCTGGGGACGGGGCTGGCCAAGCGGATCAAGGACGCAGGGTGCAGCCTTTGCCGGTTGGCAAAGGCAAGCCCGAGGACGCAGAGACGCGCAGTGTGCCAGGCACGTCATCCGGGCGTGCGTGGTCGTGGAATCAACCATCTAGGGCAGGAACTGTTCGAGCAGGCCCTGGGCGGGGCCGAGGAACGTCTGCAGGTTGTCGAGCAGGGAGCGGGCGTTCTGGATCAGTTCGATCGCCTGGTCGATCGGGATCTGTCGCAGCGTCGCTCGCAACGGGGCGGCGACAAACGGGCTGAGAGCCCCCGCGCGTTCGGCGTCATCGACCGCCCGCACCAGGCCGGCCCGGATTGCCCGCGCCAATTCCGCATCGTCGATCCCGTAGCGTCGCGTGAAGCGCTCACGCGATTGGGGCGTGGCCAGTGCCCGGGCCAGCGTCTCGCGACTCACCCCCAGCTCACAGGCGGCGCCGTCGAGCGCCGAGAGCGAGAACTGTTCGGCTATCTGCTCGATGCCTTCCGGATTGCGCCAGGGCCGCTCCTTGCAGGGGTCCTGAACCTTGGCCGGTGCGTAGGAGGAGCCTCCCGCCGCAAGGTAGACGCCCACCAGCACGAGCGAGGCCGCGATCGCACCGAAGACGAGGAGGGCGCCTCGCGACTGGCTCACAGGTCGACCCTTCGCGCCAGGCCGATCGGGATCAGGGCCAGCAGGCCAAGCAGGGCGCCCAGCCCGAAGGAAGGGCTGAAGGCATGGGTGGCGGCACGGTTGAGCTGGTCCTGCAGTTCTTCGCGCAGGCGGATGACGTCAGCGCGATCGCCCGGGTCTTCGGGCAGGGGTTCAAAGACGGGGCCGATCGTCGGCACCTTCCCCCGCTCGCCTTCGAGCCGGTCCTCAAGCCGCTGCGAGAGCTGCAACTTCAGCAGCGGGTCGACCCGCGAATCGAGCACGACGGCGGTACCGGCGTCAATCGCGTCGTCGCGCTGCTGAGCGATGTTGGCAGTGAACACCGGGGTCAGGATCAGCAGCCCGATCGCGACGCCGGCATGGCGGGCGGAGATCGTCCAACCGCCGTGGATCGCCTGCGGCGCGCGGCCGGCAAGCGCCGTCTCGGTCAGCGCCGAGAGGACCAGCGCCAGTCCGACGCCGACCAGCAGCTGCGGCGGCACGGTCAGCGCCACCTCCGCCCTGGGCAGCAGAGCGAGGCCGCCGAGGCCGCCGGCGACGAGGATCGACCCCGCGGCAGCACGAGCGCGCGCGCTGCCCACGGCCGGCCCGAGCCGGGCGCCGAGCAACGCCGCCAGCGGCATCGCGGAGACGACGATCGCCGCGCCGATCGGACTGAGGCGCCAGCCTTCGATCAGCAGCAGCACCAGCAGGAAGAGGGCGGCGGCGATCGCCGCCGAGACCATCGCCAGGGCCAGATTGGCGAGCAGGTGAGGCCGGCCGGTGCGGCGCAACTCGGTGGCGACGACCCCGGTCGCCGCCTCGTGCCTGGCGACGGCGAGGATCGGCACGCCCGCGGCGATCGCCAGCGGCGCCTGCAGCAGGAAGATCGACTGCCAGGAGACGAGCTCGGTCAGCAGGCCTCCCACGGCAGGGCCCAGGGCGGCGCCGGTGGCCCCCGCGGTTGCCCAGACGGCGACGGCCCGGCGCTCCGAGCCGACCGTGGCCGGCAACAGCTCCAGCACCGCGGTCACCGCCAAGGCGCCACCGAGCGCCTGCACGCAACGGGCGGCTACCAGGGTGCTCAGCTCGGCCGCCAGACCGCAGGCGAGCCCGGCGCCGGCGAACACGGCCAGCCCAATCGCCGCGGCGCGGCCGGGCCCGAGCCGCCGTGCCAAGTGCGCGGCGGGCACAGCGGCGAGCGCCATCACCAGGTTGAACGACACCAGGACCCAGGTGACCCCGGCGATGCTCGTATCCAGTTCACGGTAGATCTGCGGCAGCGCCAGAACGACGATCGAGGAGTCAGCCAGGACGAGGCCGACGGCGAGGGCGAGGGCAACGAGGCGGGGACGCGGCGGCGGCACGGCTAGTAACCCAGCTCCTTCGCGTACTTCTCGCGGTAGGCGCGCTGCCTGTTGAGCACGTCTTCGACGTAAGCGCGGGTTTCCGGAAACGGTATGTCTTCCACGCTCAGGTCGCTGCCTCCCCAGCGGTCGACATTGGTCGGTCCGGCGTTGTACGCGGCGAGGGCCGCGACCACGTCGCCGTCGTAGCGGTCGAGCAGTTCACGCAAGCGGTAGGTGCCGTAGCGGATGTTGATTTCAGGGTCGGAGAGGTCGCCGAGGTTGAAGGTGGTACCGCCACTGTGACGCTCGATGTCCTTGGCGGTTTCCGGGGTGATCTGCATCAGGCCACGCGCGCCCGCGCTCGAGGTGCTGTCGCTGAACTTGGACTCGGAGTAGATCACCGCGGCGATCAGCGCCGCGTCGACGCCCTTTTCCTGCGCCTGCTGGCGGATGACATCCTCGTGGCGCAACGGCAGCGTCAACTCCTGGATCACGTCGCCGAACCTGCCAAACAGACCGAGCGCCAGACCCGCGGCGACGCCGACCGCGACCGCCGCCCCGCCGGCGAGCAGGCGCCGCCGCCGCCTCGCCTTGCGCTTCATCCACGCAGCTTCTCGATAAGGGCGGACAGCTCCCGCTCGAGATCCTCGACGCTGCCGTCGTTCTCCACCACGTGCTCGGCGCGAGCGGCCTTCTCCTCCTGGGCGAGCTGGCGAGCCTCGCGCTCGTCGACCAGGGCATGACCGCGCGCCCGCGCTCGCTCGCGGCGAACGACGTCCGAGGCGATCACGGCGACGGTCGTGTCGAAGGCGCCGTCCATACCGGCCTCGAAGAGCAGCGGCACCTCGACCACGGCGACTTCAGACTCCTGCGGCAGCGCCCTCAGCCAGGCGCCGATCCGCTCCCCGACAAGCGGATGGATCTGGCTCTCGAGCCACTTCAGCTGCTCGGGTTCGGCGAAGACGATGGAGCCGATCCGGTCACGGTCCACCCGACCCCCAGGGGCGACCTTCCTGCCCCAGCGCTCGATCAGGCGCGGCAGCAGCGGATCGGTCTCGAGCAGCTCGTGCACCACCGCATCGCTGGAGATCGTCGCCGCCCCCAAACGCTCGAAAGCAGCAAGAGCCTCGGACTTGCCGGCCGCGATACCGCCGGTGAGCCCGATCGTCAGCGGCCGGGCCACAAGCCCCAGCTCAGGACTCGGGGGAGTCGGACTCCTCGGCCTCTGGAGCCTCAGCCTCAGCAGCAGGCTCCTCCGCTGCCGCCTCTTCGGCCTCGGGCTCCTCAGCTTCCGGCTCAGGGGCGACCTCGGCCTCAGGCTCCTCGACCTCGGCTTCCGGCTCAGGGGCGACCTCGGCCTCAGGCTCCTCAACCTCGGCAGCGGGCTCAGGAGAACTCTCCTCAGGCACCCCTGCCGCGGGTGGCGGCGTAGGGGGGACCTCCCCCGAGGAAGCTTCAGCTACCGCAGGGGGAGGTGGGTCCCCTGCGTCGACAGGACCCGCGGCCTGAGGCTCCTCGTCGACGGTCTCCTCAGAACCCTCGGCCGAAGCAATCTGCTCGCCGAGATCCCCCATCGGCATGTTCTGCCCCTCGACCCTCTTGATGCTGAGCGAGAGGCGCCGCCGCTCCTCGTCGATCTCGAGGATCTTCACGTTGAGTGTCGAGTTGGGCTCGACCACCTCGCTCGGGCTCTCCACGTGGTGGTCGGCGAGCTCGGAGATGTGAACCAGGCCCTCGACACCGGGGAGGATCTCGACGAAGGCGCCGAAGGCGACGACCTTGGTAACCGTCCCCTCGAGCACGTCGCCGGGGCGGTGGGTGCTGATCACCCGCTGCCATGGATCCTCCTGGGTCTGCTTGAGACCGAGCGAGATGCGCTGGCGATCGCGGTCGATGTCGAGCACTTTGATCCGCACCGTGTCGCCGATCGAGACGACCTCGGAGGGGTGATTGACATGACTCCAGGAAAGCTCGGAGATGTGGATCAGGCCGTCGATCCCGTCGAGGTCGACGAAGGCGCCGAAGTCGACGATGTTGGAGATCTTGCCCTCGACCACCTGGCCGGGCTCGAGTCGGCCGAGGATCTGCTCGCGGACCTCCTTGCGCTCTTCCTCCAGCACCGCCCGCCGCGAGAGCACCACGTTGTTGCGGCTGCGGTTCAGCTCAATCACTTTGCACTCGAGCGTCTGACCGAGGAACTCGTCGAGGTTATGGACGCGGCGGATGTCGACCAGCGAGGCGGGCAGGAAGCCGCGCACCCCGAGGTCGAGGATGAGGCCGCCCTTGACGACCTCGATCACGCTGCCTTCTACCGGCTCGCCCGACTCGGCAGCTGCCTCGATGCGGCGCCATGCCTTCTCGAAGCGAGCCCGCTTCTTGGAGAGGACCAGGCGGCCCTCGGCGTCTTCTTTGGTCAGGACGAGGGCGTCGATCTCCTCGCTCAGCTCGACCTCGTCGGCGGGATCCACCGACTTGCGGATCGAAAGCTCAGTGGACGGGATGACCCCCTCCGACTTGTAGCCGATGTCGACCAGGACCTCGTCCTTGTCGATCCGCACGACCTTGCCTTTGACGACATCGCCCTCGTCGAAGGAGACCATCGTCGCCGCGTAGTTCGGCACGATCTTGCCGTCGATTTCGACCAGCAAGCCGTTGGAGCCCTCGACCGGGGAACCGGTCGGAGCATCAGGAGTCAAGGTCGTATCGGTCAAGGACACAGCGGGGCATCATGCCATAAATACGCCACCTCCTCTGCTCCCACGAATCCCGAAGAATCAGATATGCACGGGATTCGTTCCCGCGTCCGGGGGTGGCGAGTAAGTACGCTCCACGTCGTGCCGATCCGCGCCACGAAACGCGGGGACGAACGCGGTCCCCTCTCCGGCAGCCACGACGTGCTGATCTGCGGCGCCAGCTTTGCCGGCCTCGCGGTCGCTCGCGAGCTGGCCGGCTCGGGCGCCGACGTGCTGCTGGTCGATCGCTACGAGATCGGCGAGCGCCAGACCTCCGCCTGCGGCATCCCAACCGAGTGGCTGCGCACCACCGGGCTGATGGGGGCCGAGCGGCAGCGTTTCGATTCGCTGCTCATCCACACCCCGCACGGAAGCGAGCGGTACACGCTTCCCTGGACCTTCTCCACCTTCGACTACCGCGAGCTCTGTGAGCTGCTCTGGCGCGACTGCGACGCTCGCTTCGAGACCGCGAAGGTGAACGGGCGGGCGGCTCCGCTCAACGGCGACGGCTCGATCGCGGTCGAGACCGACCGCGGCGTGCTCTCCGCGCCGCTCGTCGTCGACGCGCTCGGCTGGCGCCGCATGCTCGCTTCCGGCGATGGCTACCAACCACCCGACGCACCGCTCTCGCGCGGGCTCGAGGTGCATCCGGGCGGCCAGAGCAAGGATCTCGAGGTGTGGATCGATCGCCGTTATGTCCCGGCGGGTTACGGCTGGTCCTTTCCAGCCGGCGACGAGCTGCGGATCGGGGTCGGCTCATTCGACCCCCGCTTCCACGTCCGCAGGACGACCGAGCTCCTGGCCGAAGACCTGGGGAGCGACCGCGTCCGCTACCAGGGCAACTGGATCCCCCACAAGCTGCGCCCCGCCACCGAGGGTGGCGTCT
>DATIPC010000006.1:0-8620 GCA_035472395.1 Solirubrobacterales bacterium | reverse complement strand
CTCGCCGACCAGGATCACGTCGGGGTCCTCGCGCAGGGCGGCGCGCAGGCCGAGTGCGAAGTCGGGCGTATCTGAGCCGACCTCGCGCTGGTTGACGATCGAGCGCTTGTGCTGGTGCAGGAACTCGATCGGGTCCTCGATCGTGAGGATGTGATCCTGGTTCTCGGAGTTGATCACGTCGACCATCGCCGCCAGAGTCGTCGACTTGCCCGAGCCGGTTGGGCCGGTGACCAGCACGAAGCCGCGCGGTTTGGCGCAGAGCTCGCGCAGCACCTGGGGCACCCCGAGCGAGTCGAGGGCGGGGATGTCCTGGGGCACGAGGCGGAAGGCGGCGCTGACGGAGCCGCGCTGGAAGAAGCAGTTGACGCGGAAGCGAGCGACGTTCGGGATCGCGTAGGCGAAGTCGAGCTGTTTGGCGTTCTCGAAGCGCTTGCGCTGGTCGTCGTTGAGGATGCTGTAGACGACCTCGCGGGTCTCCTGGCCGGTGAGCACCTGGAAGCCCTCCATTGGCACGATCTTGCCTTTGTCGCGCATTGCCGGCGGCACCCCCGGCGTGATGTGCACATCGGAGGCACGGCTCTCGACCATGCGGCGGAGAACCTCTGCAAAGTCGAAGGCCATAGCGCTTAGATCGACTCCTCGGACCGATCCCTGAATACCGGGTACCGAGTACCAGCGCCGAGAGGCAGGCGGCTACGCCGAGACACGGACGACCTCCTCGAGGCTGGTCTGGCCGGCACGAACTTTGACCAGGCCGTCCTCGCGCAGGGTGAGCATGCCCTCGTTGCGCGCCACCGTGGCGATTTCCGCCTCCGGCGCTTGGGCGACCACCATCTCCTTGAGATGCTCGCTCAGCGCCATCACCGAGTAGATCCCGACCCTGCCGCGGTAGCCGCTCTGGTTGCAGCGCGAGCAGCCTGCCGGCTCGTAGGCCTCGACCTCTCCCCCGACCCTCATATCCGCTTCGGCAAGCGCCTGCGCCGGCACGATCGTGCGCCGCTTGCAGTGGGTGCAGAGCTTGCGGGCCAGCCGCTGGGCGACCACGCAGTCGACCGCCGATGCGATCAGGAAGGCCTCGATCCCCATCTTGGTCAGGCGGGTGATCGCACCGGGGGCATCGTTGGTGTGCAGGGTGGTCAGCATCAAGTGCCCGGTCAGCGCCGCCTCGATCGCGATCCGCGCCGTCTCGCCATCGCGGATCTCGCCGACCATCACGATGTCGGGGTCGGCGCGCAGGATCGAGCGCAGCCCGGTGGCGAAGTCGAGCCCCGCCTTGCGGTTGACGTTGATCTGGTTGACGCCGTTCAGCCTGTACTCGACCGGGTCCTCGATCGTGATGATCTTCTTCTCGACGTCGTTGACGTCCTGCAGGGCCGCGTAGAGCGTCGTCGACTTACCCGAGCCGGTAGGGCCGGTGACCAGCACCGCGCCGTAAGCCTGATGGAAGGCGTGCTCGAAGCGCTCCCGCGCGATCCCGTCCATGCCGAGGTCGTCGAGCGAACGCTGCGCGTTCTCCGTGTCGAGGATGCGGATAGTCGACCCCTCGCCGCGCTGGGTCGGCAGGGTGGTGACGCGCAGGTCGACGCGGCGGTCCTCGACCGTGACGCTGACCCGGCCGTCCTGCGGCACCCGCTTCTCGGCGATGTTGAGGTCGCTCATGATCTTCACCCGCGAGACGACCGCGTTGACCATCCGCTTCGGCACATGCGCGGCCTCGCGCAGCACCCCGTCGATCCGGAAGCGGACCCGCATCTCGTCCTCGCCGGGCTCGAAGTGGACGTCGGAGGCCCCCTCCCCCACCGCCTGCCCGAGGATGCTGTAGACGAGCTTGATCACCGGCGCATCCTCGGCGCTCACTTCCATGTCGGCGACTTCGGCCAGCTTGTCCTCGTCCTCGGCCTCGGCCTCGCCTTCGGTGACCGCCTCGCTGACCGCGCTCTGCAGCGTGTTGAGGCGGCCGATCAGGGCTTCGATGTCCTCCTCGGCGGCGACCGCGACGCGACAGTCGAGTGCGGTGGCGATCTGGATGTCGTCGACCGCGAGCACGTTGGTCGGGTCGGCCATCGCGACCAGCAGCGTCTCCTTGTCGACGAAGCCGACCGGCAGAGCCCGGTAGCGGCGCGCCGTGTTGACAGAGATCAGGTTCGCCGCCGCCATGTCCACCTGGTAGGCGGAGAGGTCGATGTGATCGAGGCCGTAGCGCTCGGCGACCGCGCGCGAGAGCTGGTCGGCGTTGATCGCTCGCTGCTCGACCAGCAGCCGCTCCGGCGGGCGGCCGGCGGCGCGCGACGCCTCGATCGCCTGGCGGGCGACGTCGTCGGAGACATAGCCGAGGTCGACGAGGACGTCGGTGACGAAACCGCTGGAGCGGCCGCGGACGTGAGGTGGGGTCAGCCCCGGAGTGCCGCCCGCCCCAGGGTCGAGGGCCGGCGCGGTCGAGTCGCCGGAGTCGGGGACGGGACGCAGGTGGCTCGGGAATTCCCGCGAGTCCATGTCAGTCCCCTAGGGGTGGTAATCGAGGGTCTTGCCCTTGTAGCCAGCGTCGATCACGGCCTGGACGACGCTCTGCGGACTCTGGAATCCATAGTTGACCGAGGCGGTCTGCACCGTCTGCTTCAGGTGCTTCGGGGTGACGACGACCAGCGCCGGCACCCGCTCCACCCCCACCCCCTCGGTGATCGCCGCATAGCGGGAGATCTTGGCGGCCGGGAGGACGAAGAGCGAGACGTCGCCAAAGGCGCCCAGGCCGGCGGTGGCGTTCGTGACCAGCTTGTCGTCGATGCCGCCGTCACGTACGAAGAGCAGGACGACGGTCTTGTTCGCCTTCCAAGCGTCGAGCACAGGACGGGGAAGCGGGGGTGCGTCGGCAGCTGCGGGGATCGCGCTCGCAGCGGCTTCGGTGCCGGCTGCTTCGGTCGCGGCTTCGACCGCCCCTTCGACAGCTTCCCCCGGCGTCGCCCCCGTGGCGGTTCCGGTCGCGGCCGTGCCGGCGACGCCCACCGTGGCTTCGGTCGCGCCCGCCGATTCTTCTTCTTCGCTGCCACCGCCCGAGGACATCACGAAGATGCCGACGGCGACAAGCAGCACGCCGATCACGGCGATCTGCGCAAGTGGGTTGCTGTTGAGCTGCTCTCTCATACGTTCGCTTACTAGCTCGACAGCAACGGCCGCAGGCTTGAGTCCGGGCGGGTTCTTGCTTAGGAGTTCGTGCCTGCGCACCCCTCACATGGCACTAGAACTCCAGGCATTCCCAAAAAAGACCGCTACGTGGCACAATCTGTCCAGTGTGATGGGAGGACAGTTCAGCGCGAGCAGCGGCAGGGTGCGCGCCGGGGCGCGCGTCCTGCCGCTGGCCGCGAACCCGATCAAACGCGGGATCCTGCGCGAGATGCTGGAGCGCCCGCTGCTTCTGGAATCCGGCAACGAATACAAGATCACCCCGGGAGGCCGGGAGATGCTCTTCGTCGCCTTCGTCGCCGAGCGCTGGCTGCAGGGCGCCCCACGCGGAGCGATCCCCTTCGACAGCGAAGAGGCGGAGCTGGCGATCGACACGCTGGTCGAGGTGTGGTCCTCGACCCTGATGCACGCCCTCGCCAGGGGGCCGCGCACGTTCGGCGAGCTGAATGAGGCGATCGAGGGCCTCAGCCGCCGGGCGCTGAAGCGCCACCTGGTGGCAATGCGAAGCGCCGGGCAGGTCGAGGCTCACCCTGATGACGGCGGTGAAACCGTTTACGCGGTCACCGACTGGCTGCGCGCCGGAATCGCCCCGCTCGCCGCGGCGGCGCGGCTGGAGCGGCGCGCTCCGATGGAGGGCATGGCGCCGATCGACGCCCTCGACGTCGAGGCCGCCTTTCTCCTCACCCTGCCGCTGCTCGAGCTTCCCGCCGAGCTCTCCGGCTCATGCCGGCTGGGGGTGGAGCTGGAGGACGGCGGGGGGTCCGGCCCAGCCGGCGTCACAGCGCAAATAGAGGAGGGGCGCGTCACCTCCTGCACCGTCGGCCTCGACGGGGAGGCCGATACCTGGGCAAGCGCGCCAGCTGGCAACTGGCTGGACACCGTAATCGAGCCCGACGCCAAGAGCGTCAAGACCGGCGGCGACCGCTACCTCGCCCGCGCCCTGCTCGACGCGCTGCACCGCACTCTGTTCGGTGTCCCGGTCGCCTGAGAATACGCGACCACGCGTATTCCCAAATAAAACTGATTAATGTCATAATGTCTTTGTTTGACTGCGAATACGGTCAACGGGAGCGGGAATGGGGCGCGCTCCGGTGCGCAAACCCTCACCCTGCTTTCCCGTCCGCTCAACTGCCTCATCCTCCGCTCTCTTGCCGACGGGCCCAAGCAGCAGGCGACGTTGCGACGCCAAGCCGGCTCTCCCGCCCAGACGACCCTGCGCGCTCAGCTGAAACGGCTGGCCGAGGTCGGAGCGATCGTCAAGCATCGGCGCAACCGCTTCCCGGGAGTCCTCGAATACGAGCTGACCGCGTCCGGCCGCGACCTGCTTTTCGTCGCCACCGTCCTCGAACGCTGGCTGAGCCGAGCGCCCGAAGGCCCGCTGCCATTTGGCAGCAACGCGGCGAAGGCGGCGATCAAAGCGCTGGTGGAAGGTTGGTCCACGTCAATGCTCCGGGCCCTCGCGGCGCGCCCGCTTTCGCTCACGGAGCTGGACAGCGTGATCGGCTCCCTCAGCTACCCCGCCCTGGAGCGCCGCCTCGGGGCGATGCGCCTCTCCGGCCAGGTCGAAGCCTGCCCGGCAAACGGCAGAGGCACTCCCTATGGAGTCACCAACTGGGTGCGCAGCGGCGTCGCTCCACTCATTGCGGCAGTCCGCTGGGAGCAGCGTCACCAGCCAGGAGAATCCCCACCACCCACGAGCATCGACGTCGAGGCCGCCTTCCTCTTAGCCGTTCCTCTGCTGCGCTGTCCAGACGACCTCACGGGCGCCTGCCAAATGGCAGTCGTGATCTCCGGTAAAGGAAAACAGCGGCTCGCCGGCATCGCGATCGAGATCGTCAATGGCCGGATCGCCGCCTGCTCCACGCGTCTTCGGATGCATCCGGACACCTCGGCCGCCGGGCCCCTGTGTGCCTGGCTCTCGGCAGTGATCGACGCTCCCTCCGGGGAACTCAACCTCAGCGGCGACAGGCCCCTGGCGCATGCGCTCCTTACTGGTCTGCACGAGGTTCTCTTCGAGAACGCACTTGACGTCAATGAGGTGATCGGTAAAGATAGATCAAATTGATCTTATAATAAGATCAAAAACTATTGTGTTTATGGGAGGAACAATATGACCAAGTCAAGGACGCTTGCCCGGCTTCTCTTTGCGGCAGGGGCAGCGATCATGGCAATGGCACTCTTTGTGCCAGCTGCCGGGGCGACGACGCCTGCACCGGGCTACGAAGAATTCTTCGGCTGTCCGGACAAAGCGGAAATTACGACCTGCGTCAGCACGGAAATAACCGGTGGCAATTTCAAGATGGGCAACAAAAACGTGCCCATCGAAAATAAAATCACCATCAGCGGGGGAGTCAATAGCGGCGGTGAAAACTTCCAAGGCGTATTGACGCCCGTCAAACAGAAAGTACCTGGCGGAGTCATCGGTCTCACCGGCCTTACTTGGCTGTTTGAATTCCTCGGCAGCGAAGCGCTCACTCTGTACGCGGTGACCGAAGCGGCCGCGCAACCGCAACTGTTCCACGACCCAATTGTCCTGCCGATCAGGGTCCATCTGATCAATGGAGCCCTAGGTAACAATTGCTACGTGGGCTCGTTCACGGAACCAATCGTTCTCAACCTGATCACCGGTACCACCAAACCTCCCAAACCCAACGAACCAATCACCGGCAAATCGCCAGAAGTCAGCTTTGACGAAAAACTCGAAATCGTCCACACGAAAAACGGGGAACTCGTCGACAACTCGTTTGCTGCACCTGGGGCAAACGGCTGCGTGCTGACCCTGTTCGGGTTCATCCCGATCAGCATCAACGGCCTGGTCAACTCCGCATCCGCCCTGCCGGCGAAAGCGGGCACCAACGAAACGCGACAGAAATACAATCTCTCGCTCGTCGAATCAGCGCTCGTCTATCCGTAGGCAAACACCATGATGGTTGTTACCGCGAGGGCCGGGATATCCCGGCCCTCGCGGCGTTTAGGCCACTTGCCGACTTGACGCAAGCGATTAGATCAGCAAGAATCGATCAAGTTGCTTATCTAATGCGATCAGAAACTATTGCGTTTATGGGAGGAGAAACATGACTAAATCAAGGACGCTTGCCCGGCTTCTCTTTGCGGCAGGGGCGGCGATCATGGCAATGGCACTCTTTGTGCCGGCTGCCGGGGCGACGACGCCGGCACCGGGCTACGAAGAATTCGCCGCCTGTCCGGACAAAGCGGAACTCACGACCTGTGTCCGTTCGGACATCACCGGCGGGCATCTCCAGATGGGCAACAAGGATGTGCCCATCAGCAAAACGATCACCCTCAGTGGCGGGATCAATGGCGGCGGCACCGGATTCGAAGGCGAACTAACCGCGGAACCAATGCCTGTTCCCGGCGGGGTCATCGGCCTGACCGGTCTGGACTGGCTGGTCAACTTTCTCAATGTCAACCAGCTGAAGCTCTACGCCGATACCGAACTGGCCGGGACTCCTCAGGTGATCGTCGAACCGTTGGAACTGCCGATTAAAGCCCACCTGATCAACTCGGTATTGGGAAGTAGCTGCTACGTCGGGTCGAAAGCGGAACCAATCATGCTTAACCTCATCACCGGTACCACCGAACCCCCCAAACCCAACGAACCAATCACCGGCAAACGAGGAACCGTCAGCTTCGACGAAGCCCACGAAATCGTTCATTTGAACGAAGGGGAATTCGTCGACAACTCGTTTGCTGCACCTGGGGCAAATGGCTGCGTGCTGACCCTCTTCGGGTTCATCCCCATTAGCCTCAACGGAGTGGTCGACCTCGCGTCCGGCCTCCCGGCAAAAGCGGGCACCAACGAGACGAGACAGAATTTCAACCTCGCGATCGTCGCGTCCGAACTCGTCTATCCGTAATTAACTGACACAAGGTACTTGCGAGGGCCGGGGATATCCCCGGCCCTCGCTTTTTCCATTTAAAGGCACGACTAGTGGTCCGGTCGGAGCTGAGGCGGATGCCGCCGTTCTTGGAATCGATGCGCGCTACTGCTTCGACGTCGATCAAGCCGTGCAGGGCAAGAATCCCTGGGCGATGTCCGTCCCGTTGAGTTCCAATCCTATACGTTGTCCTCGCCCTGAAGCAGATCGCCAAAGGGAACTCAGAGCCGGCCCGGAGGCGCACGGCGGTCGTTTGTAGACCGCCGGTCTCTCCGGGCGTCGGGCGTGCCGGATTGCCGGCCAGAACCGCTCCAGGCAGCGCCATTCCCCACAAACAGCCCCGGAGGAGGCTCAGGTACTGGCCGCCGATTACGCGATGACTACAACGTCAACTCACTCGAGGTGGACCGATGAACGGTCCGGTCACCGGATCTCCCGGCCCTCGCGCTTTTCGCCGCTCGCTCAGTCGAGGCTATTCGCCACCGTTGAGCCCTGCCGGGGAGCCGAAGCCCTTGAGCGGGGCAGGCAGCTGTTCCTTGCCTGATTCCCGCAGCGCTCTGGCAGCCCTTCTCAGCCGTTCGGTGAACTTCTTGCCGCGTTCCCGATATTCCTCAAGCTGTATTTCAACGCTCTTGGTCATCGACTTGGGCGTTGCGTCTGCCGCGGCTCGCCGGGCTGCTTCATCGCCAGCGGAGAAGTTCCCATCGAAGTACTCGTAGATGGCCAAGTTGCTGAGCGTGAAGAGAGTGGGACGCCGCCCCGTGGCAATCCGCTGCGCCCGTACCGCTCCGGCCGTGTTCGACTTGATCTCGCTCAGGCTCCTGGAGCCGATTTCGACCAGCTGGAGGAAGGTTCCGGAGGCCGTTTCCGCCGCGACGACAGTCGCTTTACTCCCGGCCTGCCCCAGATAACGATTCCACGCTTGGAGGCCTGCACGAAGGTCTCGAACCGCGATGATCGGAATCGGTTGAGTTGCCGTGTTCACCGCCTGGATCCGCTCGTTGCCAGCATTGATCCAGGCCTTCATCAAGGCCAACAGCAGTTTCTTGCCACCAGGGCCCATGGCCAGCTGCCCTTCGAGGCGCCCCGCGTGCACCTCCAGGGGCGAAGGTGCATGATGAGGAGCAGTGTTCGGCTGGTCCCCACCGGTTGAGTCGATGTTGGATAAGACCAAGGCCACGACCACCAGGGCGGCGATTGCGCAGACGATCCCGATGCTGTACGTCCTCCACCCTCGAACTTCGAATCGACGCGAATCGCTTGACCCCATCAAAGGATCTAAGCACAACGATTGAAATTCGTAAAGTAAACAAATTGTTTTAGTGTTGTTCTAAATTCGCTTCAAATAGACCGCTTATCCCTTGTAGCCTTGTAGCAGTGTGCGCCAGCGCCCGCTGCGCGTCGCTCCGCCCAGCCAGGGGCCCCCCTGGCCCGACCCCCTGAAATCGGTCCGCCCCATCTGAGAGTCCTTCCCGCCCGCGACAATGGGCAAAGGAGGACCGAAGCAGGTGAAGAGGCAAAGGCATACCCCCGAGCAGATCATC
>DATIPC010000005.1:0-11046 GCA_035472395.1 Solirubrobacterales bacterium | reverse complement strand
CACGAAGCGAGGCGATCACCCCGCCCTGAAAGCGGTCGTCAAGGCAAGGCCAGGAGACGCAAACATCGGCAAAGCGGTCGTCACCCTGCCGAGGTCGGCCTTCCTCGACCAGGCTCACATCAGGACGATCTGCACCAGGGTCCAGTTCGCGGCCAAGGCTTGTCCTCCCGGAGCCCAGTACGGCTACGCGAAAGCGATCACGCCATTGCTCGACGAACCGGTGCAAGGGCCTGTGTATCTGCGCTCCTCAAACCACAAGCTGCCTGATCTGGTCGCTGCTCTGCATGGCCTCGTCGACGTCAACATCGTCGGCCGCATCGACTCCAAGAACGGCGGCATCCGCAGCTCCTTCGAAACGGTCCCCGACGCCCCCGTCTCCAAGTTCACCCTCAACATGCAGGGTGGCAAGAAGGGACTGGTCGTCAACAGCAAGAACCTCTGCGCCGGCAGGAACAGGGCCGACGCCCTCTTCACGGGGCAGAACGGCAAGCTCGATCACTTCCATCCGTTGGTGAAGCCGAGCTGTGGGAAGGCGAGGAAGGGCAAAAGGCGCTAGGCCCCATAGGAACACGCGAGCGCTTTCGAGGCGGCATTCGCTCGCCTCCAGGTTCGCGTCGAGCGGGCCTGCGCCGATGAGCTCGCCGCTGATTGGCCGGCGCAGGTGTCGGCCGGAATCCGCGCGGCACTCGAGTTCGCCGCCGCCGATCCCGCCGCGGCCCAGCTGCTGACGAACGGGGCAATGGCAAGCGGCAGGGATGGCTTTGCCCGCTACGACCGGATGATCACCCACTTCGCCAGCCGGCTTCTTCGCGGCCGCGCCCGGCGACCGGAGGGGGAGTGGCTGCCGGAGATCACCGAGAAGGCGATGGTCGGCGGGTTCGCGATGCTGGTCGCCCAGCGCATCGACCGGGGCGGGGCGGCCGAGCTTTCCGCTCTTGCGCCCGAGGCGATCCAGTTCGTCCTCACCCCTTACACGGGGACGGCCGAGGCGAGACGGAGGGCCAGTACCTGAGCAGCCAAAGAGGGATCGCTGCGCTCTGAACTAGGCTTACCTCATGGAGCGCAGCCCGAGCACGGACGAGGCGGCAGCTATCGCCGCCGCGATCGAGCGGTTTCAGGTTGAGATGGCTCCAGCCGGGGCGGCTGACGGGGAGACGATCGGCCCGTGGCAGCGGGCGGCGCTGGTCGAGGGCGTTGGCGCCAGGGGCACCGTGCAGAAGCACCAAGAAGGAGGAGTCAAATGGCTGTCGTGAAGATCATCGAGCTGGTCGGCAGCTCGAAGACGTCGACTGACGACGCGGCGAAACAGGCGCTTGCCCAGGCACAGGGCACGCTGCGCAACGTGCGCGCCGTCGACATCGTCTCGACCGGGATCCGGGGCGAGAACCTGGACGAGTACCGCGCCCACGTGCGGGTCGCGTTCCTGGTCGAGGGCACCGAGGTCGACTAGATGGGGGAGGAGACGAAGGAAGTCTCGCGCGAAGAAGCGCAGAAGCTGGTCGAGGACGGCGCGCAGCTGATCGACGTGCGCGCCGACCACGAGTGGGAGGCCGGCCGGATCGTTGGCGCAACCCACCTGCCGCTGGCCGAGCTGGCCGAGCGGACGGGGGAGCTCGACAAGGACCGCCCCGTCGTCCTCTACTGCCGCGGCGGCAACCGCTCGACGATGGCCACCGACGCGCTCGCCGCGGCCGGTTTCGACGCGGCCAAGCTGGACGAGGGGATAGTCGGCTGGTCCGAGGCGGATCTTCCGCTCGAGCCGGACGGCGGCTACGTGGCTGAGTCCGGCGAGGCCGCATCGATCCTCCAGGCGCGCAAGAAGGCCGCCCGGGGCTGATTCGACTCACGCGCGTCACAGAAGATTTTCATTGCGCGCACCACGCGTGGCGCCGAAGCTTTTACGGTGCAATCATGCACTTGATGAGAGAGAGTTGGACCGACGCACGACTGGACGATTTCAGGGCGGAAACGGCTCGATGCTTTGACAAAGTCGACAAGCGACTCGACGCGGTCGAGGCCGAGTTGAAGGGAATGCAGCGAGTGATGATCCAGGCCACGATTGCTTTGACCTCGGCTTTTATTGCGGGGTTTGCAGCCATGATCGGCCTGATCGCCACGCAGCTCTGAGATAAATACCCTAATCCCTGTCAGGTTTTGCTATTTTCTCTGGTCGTGGAGGTCGTCGTCGATCAGGACAAGCAGCAGCGCGGCAAGGGCCGCACCGGCACGCTGGAGAATCCGGAGACCTACGAGAACGTCCCCGGGCACATCATCCCGATCATCGAGCGCGAGTTCGATGACTTCGACAACGAAGCCGAGCAGTTCCTCTCCGGGCAGCTCGCCGAAGAGCAGTTCATCGGCTTCCGCCTCAAACAGGGCGTCTACGGGCAGCGCCAGCCCGATGTCCAGATGGTCCGCGTGAAGCTGCCTTTCGGCGGCGTCACCCCGGAGCAGATGGACGCCTTCGGCAGCGTGGTCGAGAAGTACGCCCCGCTCGACAAGGGCCACATCACGACCCGGCAGAACATCCAGATCCACCACGTGCCGCTGCGCGACATGGAGTCGCTGATCCGCGAGATCTCCCCCACCGGCCTCTCCTCGCGCGAGGGCTGTGGCAACACGATGCGCAACGTCACCGGCGATCCCTGGGCCGGCATCGCCGCCGACGAGGTCTTCGACCCGACTCCCTACGCCGGCGCCTACGTCCGCTACTTCGTCCGCCACCCGACGACGCAGCTGATGCCGCGCAAGATCAAGACTTCCTTCACCGGCTCCGACGAGGACCGGGCGATCAGCGGCATCCACGACATCGCCTTCCTGGCCCGCGAAAGGGACGGGGTCAAGGGCTTCGAGATCCGGGTCGGCGGCGGCACCTCGATCATGGCCCGCGTCGCCCCGACCCTCTATGAGTTCGTCGAGGCCGACAACGGCGACTACATGAAGGTCGCCGAGGCGGCGCTGCGGATCTTCGACCGCCAAGAGTGGCTGCGGGTCAACCGCGCCCGCGCCCGGATCAAGGTCCTGGTCGACAAGATCGGCATCGACGCCTTCCGCGAGCAGGTCGACGCGGAGCTCGAGGGCGACTGGGTCGACGAGCGCGACTTCGATGTCGAGCGCCTGCGCTTCGAGGACGACGAGGAGGCCAACGCTCCCGAGGCCCCGGCCACCCCGGCGTCGCCCAACGGCGACCGCTCCGAGTTCGACCGCTTCCTCCAGGGCAACGTGCAGCCGCAGCGCCAGGAGGGCTTTGCGGCCGTCGAGGTCAAGATCGAGCGCGGCGACCTCACCCCGGAGCAGTTCCGCGGCCTCGCCGCGATCATGCGCGAGTTCACCGGCGGCTACGCGCGCAGCACCGTGCAGCAGAACCTGGTTCTGCGCTGGGTGCGCGACGAGGCTCTCTATGGGGTCTGGCAGCGGCTGGGCGAGCTCGGCCTCGCCGAGGCCGGCGCCCGCGAGATCACCGACGTGGTCAGCTGCCCCGGCACCGACAGCTGCAAACTCGGCATCACCAGCTCGATGGGTCTCAACCGGGCGATCAAGCAGCGGGTCGAGGAGATGAAGATCACCGACAAGCTGACCCGCAAGATCCACATCAAGATGAGCGGCTGCCCCAACGGCTGCAGCCAGCACCACATCGCCAACATCGGCTTCTACGGCGCCTCGCTGAAAGTGGGCGGCCGCCAGATGCCTGCCTACATCCCGCACATCGGCGGCAATTACGAGGGGGGCGAGGTGATCTTCGGCACGCGGCTCAAATCGCGGCTGCCGGCCAAGCGCGTCCCGGAGGCGGTTGAGCGCTGGATCAAGCTGTATGAGGCCGATCGCGTCGAGGGCGAGGAGTTCAACGCCTTCGCCGAGCGGGTCGGTGCCGAGCGCTTCGAAGCGGCGGTCAAGGACCTGACCCTGCCGGCCGAGTTCAGCCTCGAGACGATGCAGCAGTTCATCGATTGGAACCGCTCCAGCCCCTACAAAGTGGAGCGGGGCGAGGGAGAGTGCGCGATATGAACCCCGTTGCCACTGCCGTCGCCCCCGAGATCGACGCCGAGGAGGTTGCCGCGCGCTTGGAGGAGCGCAGCGCCACCGAGGCGATCGAGTGGATGTTCGAGACCTTCGGCCAGAGCCACTACATCGCCTGCTCGTTTCAGAAAACGAGCGCGGTGACGGCGCACCTGGCCAGCCAGATCAACTCCGACGCGCGCTTCTTCTACCTCGACACCGACGTCCTCTTCCCGGAGACGTATGAGACCCGCGACAAGCTCGCCGAGCACCTCGGGGTCGAGTTCGATCGCTTCCACAACCTGACCCTGGAGGAGCAGGCCGCCAAGCACGGCGACGAGCTCTGGAAGAGTGACCCCGATACATGCTGCGGCCTGCGCAAGGTCGAGCCGATGCGCCGCGCGCTGTCTTCCGTAGACTGCTGGCTCGCCGGCGTCCGCCGCGAGGACTCCACGAGTCGCGCCAAGACCCCCAAGTTCACCTGGGACAAGCGATTCGACCTCTGGAAGCTGAACCCGATTGCGGACTGGACCGAGCGCGACGTCTGGAACTACATCCGTGAGCACCACCTCCCGTACAACCCGCTCCACGATCAGGGCTATCCCTCGATCGGCTGCACCCACTGCACCAAGCCGGTCGGGCCTGGCGGCTCGCCGCGTGCTGGGCGCTGGGCGGGTCTCGAGAAGACCGAGTGCGGGATCAACTAGCGGCGTCCCGGCGCGCCTCCACATCCCTTCCCCCCGAACGATTGGTGATACCCCCGCATGAGCGAGACGATGACTGAGCTTTCCCTGACCCTTGACGAGCGCCACACGGCAGACTTCGAGATGATCGGCAACGGCGGCTTCGCGCCGTTGGCCGGCTTCCAGGGCTCCGCCGACTGGGAGCGCGTCTGCGCCGAGATGCGCATCGTCGACGGCGATTACTGGCCGATCCCGATCACGCTGGCGACCGACCTCGAGTGCGAGGTCGGCGACACGGTTGCGCTCTCCAGCGACGAAGGCAAGCCGCTGGGTCGGATCAAGGTCGAGGAGATCTGGGAGCGCGACGCAAAGAGCGAGGCCGAGCGCGTCTACGGCACCACCGACGAGGCCCACCCGGGTGTCGCTGCGATCTACGAGGAGGGCAGCCGCTGTATCGCCGGCCCGATCGAGGTCGACGCGCTGCCCGACCACGACGAGGCCTTCATGACCCGTTACAAGACGCCGGCGGAGCACAAGGCCGACTTCGAGGCGCGCGGCTGGAAGAAGATCGTCGCCTTCCAGACCCGCAACCCGATCCATCGCGCCCACGAGTACCTGACCAAGGCGGCGCTTGAGACCTGCGACGGCCTCTTCATCCACCCCCTGATCGGCAAGACCAAGGCCGGCGACATCCCCGCCGACGTGCGGATGCGCTGCTATGAGGTGCTGATGGAGAAGTACTACCCCCAAGACCGGGTGGTGCTGGGAGTGAAGCCGGCG
Organism: Solirubrobacterales bacterium; assembly: GCA_035472395.1. Classification (GTDB taxonomy): domain Bacteria; phylum Actinomycetota; class Thermoleophilia; order Solirubrobacterales; family 70-9; genus VRUE01. The sequence continues at coordinate 5,587 of DATIPC010000005.1, read as the reverse complement.
AAGATGCACTACGCCGGCCCCAGGGAGGCCGTCCTGCACGCGATCGTCCGCCGCAACTACGGGGCGACCCACTTCATCGTCGGCCGCGACCACGCCGGTGCCGGCGACTACTACGGCACCTACGACGCGCAGAAGATCTTCGACGAGATCGACATCGAGGAGCTCGGCATCGAGCCCTTGATGTTCGAGCACACCTTCTGGTGCAACGACTGCGAGGGGCTCGCCTCCGGCAAGACCTGCCCGCACGACTCCGAGGCGCACCTGTTCCTCTCCGGGACCAAGGTCCGCGAGATGCTCGGCAACGGCGAAAGGCCGCCACACGAGTTCTCCCGCGACGAGGTCGCCGACATCCTTATCGACGCCTACAAGGAGGACTGACGTAGCGATGGCTGACGAGAAGGGCTTCACCCTCTGGTTCACCGGGCTCTCAGGAGCCGGCAAGACGACTATCTCCGGGATCCTCGAGACCCAGCTGCGCGAGCGCGGCTCAAAGCTCGAGATCCTCGACGGCGACATCGTGCGCGAAAACCTCTCCAAGGGGCTTGGCTTCTCCAAGGAGGATCGCGACACCAACATCCGCCGCATCGCCTTCGTCGCCGACCTGCTCTCCCGCAACGGCGTGCCGGTGATCACCGCGGCGATCTCCCCCTACGCGGAGATCCGCGACGAGGCGCACGCGATGATGGGCGAGCGCTTCATCGAGGTCTACGTCAAAGCCTCGGTCGACACCTGCGCCGAGCGCGACGTCAAGGGCCTCTACGCGAAAGCGTTCGCCGGGGAGATCAAGGAATTCACCGGCGTGTCCGATCCCTACGAGGTTCCAGAGAACCCCGACGTGGTCTGCGACACCGAAGGCGAAAGCGCCGAGGAGTCGGCGCAGAAGCTGATCGAGTACCTCGAGTCGCGGGACCTGATCCCCGCTGCTGCGGTCACTGCTTAGGGACCGGGCGTTTGCGTTGGGGAGGGGCGGTAGACCTCTCCCCAGACTCGCGGGCTTCGCCCGCTCTGAGTATCCGCCCGTCGAGAGGTCTGCCGCCCCTCCCCTTGACGGGCGCACTCCTTTCCCTAACCTGAGGGGCGTGAGGTCGGGACTTCGAGCGACGCTGCTCGCGGCCGCGGTTTTGGCAGCGATGGCATTTCCCGGCAGCGCGATGGCGTTTGGGCTGCTTTCGAGCTTTGGGTCCTATGGCGAAGGACCGGGGCAGCTGCGCTCGCCCGAGCAGATTGCGTTCGCCGCCGACGGCACCTCCTACATCGCCGATTCCGGCAACAACCGGATCTCGGTCTTCTCCAGCGCAGGAATCTTCCTGCGCGCCTTCGGGGAGGGGGTCGCCCCGGGCGGGGGCGATGTCTGCACAGCTGTCTGCCGGGCAGGGACGGCAGGGGCATCCGCGGGGCAGATGCAGGAACCCGAGGATGTGGCGCTCGACGGCAGCGGCAGGGTCTTCGTCGCCGATCACGGCAACAATCGCGTTGACGTCTTCGCCACCGAAGGCACGTTCCTGTTCGCCTTCGGGAAGGACGTGAACGGCACTGAAGGCATCTGCACGACCGTCTGCGATCCCGGGGCCCTCGAACCAGCCGCCGGTGCGATCGCGAGTCCCACTGGCGTTGCCGTCGATGGGTCGACCGTCTTCGTCGCCAGCGGTGGCAACGACCGCATCGACGTGTTCGCCACCGCCGGGGAATTCCTCCGTTCCTCCGGGCCGACTTCCTCTCCGAAAGACGTGATCGTTGGCAGCAACGGCAGCGTCTATGTAGCCGACAGCGGAAACGACCGGGTCGACATCTTCACGCGACAGGGCACGTTGATCGAATCCTTCGGCGACAAAGGTGCGGGGCAGTTGAGCGGCCCGGTCTCGCTCGCCGCCGAAGGCGAAGAGATCTACGTCGCCGACCAGGGCGCTCAGCGGATCGAGCGCTTCAGCGCCAGCGGCGGCTATCTGGGTGGCTTCCCCACCGAACCCGGCCTCGCCGGAGTGGGCCTTGCCTGCGAGGACGTCTTCGCGGTCGAGGGAGCGCCGCTCTCCGCCCGGGTTGAGCGCTTCGGCGAACCTGGCGCCCCGACGTCGCCACCGTGCCTGGACGAACCGCCGGTAGCGATCGAAGCTCCGGTGAAGCCGCCGTCGAACAGGTTCCGCTTTGCCGGCTTGCTGAAGAACCGCGGGAATGGCTCAGCGGTGCTGTTCGCGCGCGTTCCCGGGCCGGGCAGGGTGATCTTGTACGGCAGGGGCGTTCGCAGGCTGGTGCGAGGCGCGCGGCAGGCCAAGCGGGTCAGGCTTCCGGTCAGGCCCAAAGTGCCGCTGAAGCGCTTCCTGAAGGAGCATGGCAAGGGCAGGATCCGCGTCGAGGTGACCTTTGAGCCGACCGGCGGCGTTCCCAGCACGCTTGAAAAGGTGATCGTGCTGAGGCGACGGCGGGCTTAAGGCCGGGGGGGCAGCCGCGGCTCGGCGAGGCCGTAGGTGTCGTAGGCGCCGAAGCTGGCGAAGGTCTTGTGGGTGGGGCCGTGGTAGTCGGAGGAGGCGGTCGGGGTGAGATCCAGCTCCTCGCATAGCTCGAGCAGGTGGGCGGTCTGCTCCCTGCTGTGGGTCGGGTAGAACGTCTCGACTCCGTCGACGTCGAGGGCGCGGACCAGCTCATCCACCTCGGCCGGCTCCGAGATGTCCCAGTAGGGATGGGCGATGACGGCGACGCCGCCCGCTTCCTTGATCGTCTCCACAGCCTGCTCGGCGGTGGGCCAGCTACGCGGCACGAAGGCCTTGGCACCGGGCACCAGATACTCCTCGAAGAAGGGGCCGAGATCTCCGCTGGCACCCGCGGCACGGGCGATGTGGGGGCGGCCGATCGAGAGCGCGTCGCCCGCCTCGCGAACGGCGTCTTCCAGAGTCAGCTCGAAGCCCTCGCGGCGCAGGTTCTCGACGATCTCGCCGGCCCGCGTCAGCCGCTCGTGCTGTGCTCGCTCGCAGGCCGGGGCGATCGCCCCGAGGTCGATCCAGTAGCCGCAGATATGCAGGTCTTCGGCGTACTCGTGCACGCAGGACATCTCAATCGCGGGCACCAGCTCGATCCCAACCCGCTCCGCAGCTTCGGCGGCCTCCGCAACCCCGGCAATCGCATCGTGGTCGGTCAACGCCAGCGTCGTAACCTCGGCCTTCGCCGCCTGCTCGACTACCTGCGCCGGGGCAAGCTGCCCGTCGGAGACCGTTGAGTGCGACTGAAGCTCGATCAGCATCGGTCGGGCAGCCTAACCGGCAAACGCCCTGGCAAGCTCATCCGCGAGCGCCTGGGCATCCCTGGGCGCGGCAATCGAGAGGATCAGGTCGCCGCCCCCTTCACTCAGCGAGAGATCGAGAGACGAGCAGCACTCGGCCTCGGCGGCGATGATGCCCTCCAGGCGTTGGCGCACCGCCGCGTTCGCGCGAAAGCGCAATAGGTGGTTGTCGCCCTCGACGTCGTGGGAGATCAGGGCGTCCTCGCCGATCGCGCCGATCGCGGCAAGTCGCCCTTCGAGCTCGTCAGCGCCGAGAGAGCAGGTCATCGGGGTGTCGTCGGTCATCGTCAAATCCTCCGGGTTGCAAGGGGTTCGGCGCTAGTGTTGGCCCTGAACCCGGGTTTAGGTCAAGGAGAACTCGCGATGGCAGAAGCGACGCTCAGCATCGGAGAGGTTGCCGACAGGGCGGGCATCAGCGTCTCCGCGATCCGCTTCTACGAGCGACGGGGGCTTCTTCCCGAGCCCGAGCGTGCCGGCGGTCAGCGCCGCTATACCGACGCTGCCGTCCAGCGGCTCGGGGTCATCGGTGCGGCCAAGCACGCCGGCTTCTCCCTCGATGAGATCGGCGTCCTCCTCTCCTCCACCGACGCTGGTGCCCCCGCGCACGAGCAGCTTCGCGCGCTTGCTTCCCGCAAGCTGCCCGAGGTAGATGCGCTGATAGAGCGCGCCCAGGCCATGCGCAATTGGCTCTTCGTTGCCAGCGAGTGTGGCTGCGAGACGCTTGACGCCTGCGCTCTGTTGCGGCCGTCCTGAGCCAAGCCCTTCTCGTCCGTTGCGGCTGAATAGACTGCGCCGCCGTGTTCGAGAAGGTGCTGATAGCCAACCGCGGCGAGATCGCGATCCGGGTTGCGCGGACGCTGAAGGAGATGGGGATCGGCTCGGTCGCCGTCTACTCGGAGATCGACCGTGAGGCTCCGCACGTGCGGGAGGCCGATGAGGCCTTCCTGATCGGCCCCGCGGTCCCGGCCGAGAGCTACCTGAGCATCGCCAAGATCATCGAGACGGCGAAGGAGGCAGGGGCCGAGGCGATCCATCCCGGCTACGGCTTCCTCGCCGAGAACGCCGACTTCGCCAAGGCCTGCGCCGACGCTGACATCGTCTTCATCGGTCCGCCGCCGGGGGCGATCGAATCGATGGGCTCGAAGACGCGGGCGCGCGAGATCATGGCCGAGGCCGGGGTGCCGATCGTCCCTGGCGCCACCGAGCCGGCTGTGGACGTCGACGCGGCCAGGCAGCAGGCCGAGGAGGCTGGCTACCCGGTCGCCTGCAAGGCGGCGGGCGGCGGCGGCGGCAAGGGCTTTCGTGTCGCGCTGACCCCCGACGATCTCGAGGAGGCCTTCGAGGGAGCCGCGCGCGAAGGCGAGAAGTTCTTCTCCGACGATCGCGTCTACGTCGAGCGCTACCTGGAGGATCCGCGCCACGTCGAGGTCCAGGTGCTGGCCGACTCGCACGGCAACGTGATCCACCTCGGCGAGCGCGATTGCTCGATCCAGCGCCGTCACCAGAAGGTGATCGAGGAGGCGCCTGGCCCGCAGGTCGACGCCGAGATGCGCGAGCGGATCGGCAGGATCGCCACTGAGGCGGCCGCCGCGGTCGGCTACCGCGGGGCCGGCACGGTCGAGGGGATGCAGGTCGGCAACGAGTACTTCTTCCTCGAGATGAACACGCGGGTGCAGGTCGAGCACTGCGTCACCGAGATGGTCACCGGGGTCGACATCGTCCGCGAGCAGATCCTGGTCGCCGCCGGCGAGGCGCTCTCGATCTCCCAGGACGAGGTCGAGCTGCGCGGTCACGCGATCGAGTGCCGGATCAACGCCGAGAACGCGGCGAAGAAATTCGCCCCCGCCCCGGGTCCGATCGGATCCAGCTACCACGAGCCCTCCGGCCCCGGCGTGCGCGTCGACTCCGGCGTCGAGGGGGGCGGCGAGGTCTCCCCGATGTACGACCCGATGGTCGCCAAGCTCATCGTCTGGGACGTCGACCGTGAGAAAGCCACCCGGCGGATGCTGCGGGCGCTCGACGAATACGACACCGGCGGCCTGACCACGCTGATCCCCTTCCACAAGACGATCCTGCGGACCGAGCAGTGGGCCGACGGCGAGACCTGCCGCGACCTGATGGAGGACGCCGACTGGTTGAAGTCGACCGCGCCCGAAGAGGTGGCGCCGCCGGAGCCCGCAGGGCGCCGCGCCGAGGCGAGCGGGCCGCCGGCGGGGGCGGCGGAGGTGGCGACACGCTGTCGTCACCTATCCAGGGCACGGTGCTCAAGGTCGCAGTGGAGGCCGGGACCGAGGTCGAGGAGGGCGCCCTGATCGC
>DATIPC010000004.1:0-23124 GCA_035472395.1 Solirubrobacterales bacterium | reverse complement strand
CATCCCTCGCCGCTAGCGCAGCCAGGTGCGGACTATCGCGTTGGCGAAGCCGACGCCGTAGCGGAAGCCCGCGGGCTTCTTCGAGTGCCCGTGGAGGCGCTGCTCGACGGTGATCGGAACCTCCTTGGCCGGAATGCCCCGCTTGATCGCCTCGATCATGAACTCGGAGGTGTGGAACTGCTCCTGGCGCAGGACGAGCTGCGGCAGGACGGTGGTGCGGACCGCGCGGTAGCCGTTGGAGCAGTCGCTGACCTTGGTCCGGGTGATGAACGAGACGAGGCGGTTGAAGAAGACGATCCCCAGCTCGCGGGCGAAGTGGTTGCTGTCGGCCTCGCCGAGCACGCGGGAGCCGTGGGCGACGTCGACCTCTCGGTCGAGCACCGGCTTGACCAGGCGCTCCATATCGGCGGTCAGGTGCTGGCCGTCGGCGTCGAGCGTGACGACGATCTCGGCTCCCGAGTCGACCATCAAGCGGTAGCCGGTGCGCAGCGCAGCGCCGCCGCCGCGGTTGATCACGTGGCGGGCTACGACCGCACCGTGCTCGGCGGCGACGTCGCCGGTGCCGTCGCGGGAGCCGTCGTCGACGACTATCACCGCGGTCTCCACGCCGCAGACCTCGGCCGGCATCAGGTCGAGCACCTGGCCGACGTTGTCGGCCTCGTTGTAGGCGGGGACGAGGATCGCGATCCTGCCGCGGAAGCGCTCGGGCAGATCCGCCTGGCGGAACTCCTCCCAGGCGAGGCCCTCGAGCACGGCGGAGAGCTGGCGCGCGTTGCGGGCCGCCTGCGAGAGAGCGCGGAGGACGAGCAGGAAGAGGACGAAGATCGAGAAGACCGCGAGGCCGAGGATGCGGCCACCGTTGCCCTTTTCGAAGGAGAAGGCGGAGAGCAGCTTGTCGGTCAGCTCGGTTCCCGAGACGATCGCCAGGCCGAACCCGGCGGCGAGCAGGATCAGCACGTCGACATTGCGCAGGGTGCGGCGGCGCAGGACGGCGAAGGCAACTATCGCCACGCCGACCAGCAGGCCGGCGGCGCGGAGCGCGGTCAGCTCGGGGGGGAAGATTCCGGCTTGGGGGACCATGAGGCGTTGGAGGATATGGCTGCACCGACCCGAGCCAGGGCTACGCCGGCCAGCGGAAACACAAGTGCCACCAGAACCTCGTTGCGGCGCGGTGCCGCCAGCGAGGCTGCGCCGACCGCGGTTACGAGGACGATCGGGGTTGCCATCGCGACCAGGTCCCACCAGCGGCGGCGCGAGGCGAGCACGCCGAGCCCGGCCAACCCGAGCAGCACGATCAGCACCTGCACGATCCGCCCGAGGGTGCTGCTCATCGCTTCGGCGATGCCGCCGCTCCACATCCGCCACACCTTGCGCAAGGTCATCGCGACGTAGCCGAGCGGATCTTCGCCGGCGTACTTGGAGAAGTTCTGCTTGCCGATCTTGCCCAGCGCGGAATCGCGCGGCAGGTCCGGGTAGCGGGCGGCGACGCGGTCGAAAAGCGGCGTTGGGTCGACCCGTTCGAGCGCTTCGGAGCTCGGTGCGAGATCGCGGTGCAGATAGCGCTGGACCAGCAGCGCCTTGACCCGCTGGTATTCGCCGTCGGCAGGCAGAAAGGTGCCGACGTAGAGCGCCTTGCCGCCGCCGGTCGAGATCGGCACGGTGCGGTCGAGGGCGATCTCGTTGTGCACGGTCCAGGGAACGATCGGCACCAGCAGGCCGGCGACAAGCAGGACGGCACCCACGAGGCTCGCCCCCCAGCCGCGCTCGCGGCCGATCCGAATCGCAGCCAATGCCGCAAAGGCGACACCGACCAGCAGGTACTCGGGGCGGATCAGCGCCGTCAGGCCGAAGAGGAAGCCCGGCAGCAGCCATCGCCAGGACACCGCACCCCGATCAGCTGCCCAGAGGAATGCCAGCACGGCGGCGGGCAGGGTGAAGATCGCCGGCGGCTCGCTGAACAGCGCCCCGGTCGAGTGGATGAAAGGGGGGTAGACGGCGACCCCGAAGGCGGCGATCAGCCCGGCGGGCCGGCAGTTGATCCTGCGCCCGAGCAGGTAGGCGATGACGATCGCGGCCAGCCCGAGCAGCAGCTCGACGATCCGCGCGGTCCCTTCCCGCGCGCCGCCGGTCGCGTAGAAAGCCGCGGCGTAGAGCAGCGGCGCCCCCGGCGACCAGTCGCTCGCGTCGCGGAAGGTCGGCCCGCCATAGCTGCCTTCCTCGTACAGCGACTTCGAGAGCGCGTAGTAGGCGTGGGCGTCGTCCCCCGGCGTCCCCAGTGGCTCGACCACTCGGTAGGCGCGCAAGCCGAAGCCGATCACGAGGATCGACGCCAGCAGGATCAGCGTCGTCTTCCCGTGGCGCTCGGGGAGCCCTCGTATCCAATTGCCGATCGCGGTCAAGGCCGGCTCAGGCTATCCGCCGCAAGGGCGCCGGGTACCGATGTCGAATTGGGGTGGCCTGATCATGAATCCTCTGGAAGGAGCCCTTTTGATGCCACGTTCTCCCCTGGTCGCGTTCTGCGCGTTGCTCTGCGCGGCGCTGGCGCTTGCATCGGTCGCGGTCGCCATGCCGACGGAAAATCTGCCCGCAGAAAAGAACTGCACCGCCGCGTCCCCACAGGTGGTGGGAGGGAAGGTCACCGCCAAGCTGAGCGCGAGCAATGTCGACCCGTTGCAGGCTCGCTTCCCAACTTGCGGGCAGGCAAAACAGGTGATGAAGAAGGTCACCGAAATCGGCCTCGAGCAGCCGCGCGGAGATGTGGGCGGCTTCTACTGCAGGCCGACGGTGTTCTCCACCGAACCCGACTTCGTGCGTTACATCTGCACCTTCAAAGGCGCCGACACGGCCACCTTCGTCAAGCTGACCTTCGCGGTCCAGTACAAGTCCTGACGCTCAGGGCGAGCGAAGCCGGGCCTCGTCGGTATTCCGGCTTCGCTCGCTGAGGGTTCCCCAGACCCAGACGGCTCCGACCCCCGCCAGCGCGGCGAGCAGCGGGATCGCCACCAGCAACCGCCGGGGCGAGGCGACGAGCAGGGCCGCGGTCGCCGTCACCGCGACCAGGACCACGCCCAGCAGCAGCGCCTCCCAGCGCCGCTGCCAGGCCAGGATGGCGAGCCCGAGCAGGCCAAGCGCGATGAGCGCCCAGTGCAACGCCGCCCAGAGCGGCTCGTGCATCACGTCGCGCGGCCCGTGCGACCAGATCCGGCCGATCTTGGCGGCGACGAAGCCGGCGTACGGGAGCGGTTCGCCGGAAACCTCACTCCAGAGCCGTTCGCGACCCATGCGGGCGAGGGCCGCGTCGCTTTCGAGGTCCGGGTATCGCTGGGCGGCAAGGGCGGAGAGGATCTGCTCGAGCCGGACGCTTGCCAGGACGGCGCCCAGAGTGGGTTCGGCGCCGGGGGGCAGATGGTCGGCGGCGAGCTGGCGTCGCAGGCCCGGGTGGCGCTTCAGCACCTCTACGCCGACCTTTTCCGGATCGCCGCCGGAGGGAAGGTAGGCGCCGGAGAACAGCACCTGGCCACCGCCAGTCGAAACCGGCACGAAGCGATCCAGGGCGACCGCGTTGCGAATCGTCCAGGGAGCGAGGATGATTGCCAGCCCAGCGACCATGATCGCCGCCTGAGCCAGGCAGGGGCGCCAGCCGGCGCGGCCGCCACGGGCAAAGACGACGACAGCGATGGGGAGCGAGATCGCCAGGTACTCGGGACGGGTCAGCGCGAGGGCACCGAGCAGGACGCCAGGGACCAGCCACCTGGCGTATGAGGAGTCAGCTGGGTCAGTGGCGGCTGCCCAAAGCATCGCCAGCACGGCACCCGAGAGCAGGGTGGCAGCGAGCGGCTCCGACATCAGCATCCCCTGGTACTCCAGAAGCGCCGGGTAGATGGCCACCGCGCCGGCGCCGATCAGCCCCGCGCCGGGCCCCGACAGGCGGCGGCCGATCAGGTAGGCGAAGAGGACCGAGAGCGAGCCGACCAGGGCCAGGACGACGCGGGCGAGACGCTCGTGGACGCCGCCGCTGAGCGCGTAAAGGCCGGCGACGAAGAGCGGCAGACCGGGGGAGTAGTTGCTTGCCGGCTGGGTCGCCGCGTCGCCGAGCGTAAAGCCCTCGCCCCGCTCCAGGTTCGCCGCGATCGTGGCGTAGGCGGCGGCGTCGTAGACGGGCGCCCGTCCCTCCCAGGCATCGTCCACGCGCAGGCCCAACCCCAGAAGCAGGATCGCCACCAGCGCGGCAAGCCCCACTCGCCCGCCGTTGCGCGCCGCCAGACCCTTCATCTGCCGGATGCTATGTCGCCTCTGTCCGTTACCCTGCCGCGACCTATGCGCGTTCTCATTCTTGGGGGCGACGGCTACCTGGGCTGGCCGACTGCCCTGAGGTTCTCGGCCCGCGGACACGAGGTCGCGGTCGTCGACAACTTCTCCCGCCGCCGTTGGGTCAGCGAGAGCGGCAGCGACTCGCTGACGCCGATCCAGGACCTCGAGCGGCGGATCGAGGCCTGGCGCGAGACCTCCGGCGAGCAGATCCGCAGCTATCCCGGCTCGGTCGAGGACGGCGACTTCCTCGACGGCGTCGTCGCCGAGACCCGCCCCGAGGTGGTCATCCACTACGGCGAGCAGCCCTCGGCGCCCTACTCGATGATCTCGCGCCAGCACGCGGTCGAGACCCAGCACACGAACGTGATCGGCAACCTCAACCTGCTCTTCTCATTGCGCGACCACGTCCCCGACTGCCACCTGGTCAAGCTCGGGACGATGGGCGAGTACGGCCAGCCCAACATCGATATCGAGGAGGGCTACATCGAGATCGAGCACAAGGGGCGCAGGGACACGCTGCCCTTCCCGAAGCTGCCGGGCTCGCTCTACCACTGCTCCAAGGTCCACGACTCGACCAACATCCACTTCGCCTGCCGCACCTGGGGCCTGCGCGCGACCGATCTCAACCAGGGTGTCGTCTACGGCATCGAGACCGACAAGACGGTCGGCGACGAGCGCCTCATCACCCGCTTCGACTACGACGAGATCTTCGGCACCGTGCTCAACCGCTTCTGCGTGCAGGCGGTGATCGGGCACCCACTGACCGTCTACGGCAGCGGCGGGCAGACGCGCGGCTTCCTCAACATCCGCGACACCCTGCAGTGCGTCGAGCTGGCCGCGACCAACCCCGCCGAGGCAGGTGAGTTCCGCGTCTTCAACCAGTTCACCGAGCAGTTCTCGGTGCTGGGGCTGGCCGAGCTGGTCAAGGCCGCTGCCGAGCACCTCGGCTACACGGTCCAGATCGACCATGTGGACAACCCCCGGGTCGAGAAGGAAGAGCACTACTACAACGCGATCCACACCAAGCTGCTCGACCTCGGCCTGGAGCCGACCCTGCTCGGCGAGGAGCTGGTCGAGTCGATCATCCACGCGATCGAGCGCTACAAGGCGAACGTGATCGAGGGCTCGATCGACCCCCGCACCCGCTGGAACCCCTCGAAATCCCCTGCTGGCCGCGCGTAGCCCCGCTGGTACCATCGCGAGTCCGATGAGAGCCGCGGACGCGTTGATGGAAAGCCTCAAGGCCGAGGGTGTCGAGGATGTCTTCGGCATCCCCGGCGGCGCCAACCTGCCGACCTACGACGCGCTCGTCGACGCCGGCTTCCGCCACATCCAGGTGCGCCACGAGCAGGGTGGCGGCCATGCCGCCGAGGGGTACGCCAAGACCTCGGGCCGGGTGGGGGTTGCCTTCGCCACCTCGGGCCCGGGCGCGACCAATCTGGTCACCGCGATCGCCGACGCGATGATGGACTCGGTGCCGACCGTGTTCGTCACCGGCCAGGTGCGGACCGAGTTGATCGGCACCGACGGCTTCCAGGAGGCCGACATCCTCGGCGCGACGCTGCCCTTCGTCAAGCACTCCTTTCAGGTCACCGACCCGCGCCAGATCCCCGAGTACGTGCACGAGGCCTTCCACGTCGCCTCCACCGGCCGCCCCGGGCCCGTCCTGCTCGATATCCCGCAGGATCTCTCGCGGGCGGACATCGAGTACGTGACACGCACCGAGCCGGTCGAGCTCGCCGGCTACAAACCGATGAGCAAGGGCAACATCAAACAGGTTCGGATCGCCGCCAAAGCGATCGCCAACGCGAGGCGCCCGATTCTCTACACGGGCGGGGGCGTGGTCAACGGCAACGCCTCCGAGGAGCTGCGTGAGCTGGCCGCCGCCGATCGATTCCCGGTCACCTCGACCCTGATGGGGCTCGGCACCTACCCGGCCTCGGGCGAGGCCTGGCTGGGAATGCTCGGCATGCACGGCACCGTCACCGCCAACTGGGCGATGGACAACGCCGACCTGATCGTCGCGATCGGCGCCCGCTTCGACGACAGGATCACCGGCAAGCTCTCCGAGTTCGCCCCCCACGCCAAAATCATCCACATCGATATCGATCCGGCGGAGATCTCGAAGAACGTCGGCGCCCATATCCCGATCGTCGGCGACGTCAAGCTGGTCCTGCCGGAGCTGAGCCGCGAGTACCGGGCACTGCAGACGGACTCCTCGCGCCTCGATCCCTGGTGGAAGCAGCTGCGCGAGTGGCAGGAGGCACACCCCCTGCGTTACGAGCCCGGCGCCGACGGCGAGATCAAGCCGCAATTCATGGTCGAGGCGATGCACCGCGCGACGCAGGGGAACGCGATCATCACCTCCGACGTCGGCCAGCACCAGATGTGGGCGGCGCAGTACTACGGCTTCGAGCAGCCGCGCCGCTGGATCAACTCGGGCGGCCTGGGGACGATGGGCTTCGGCCTGCCGGCTGCGGTGGGCGCCAAGGTCGCCTCTCCCGATGAGCATGTCGTCTGCCTCGCCGGCGACGGCAGCCTGATCATGAACTGCCAGGAGCTCGCCACCTGCGTCACCGAAGAGATTCCGGTCAAGGTCTTCTTGATGAACAACGGCTATATGGGCATGGTCCGCCAGTGGCAGGAGCTGTTCTGGGACCGCCGCTACAGCTCGGTCGAGATGGGCGCCAGCCCGGATTGGGTGAAGCTCGCCGAGGCGTTCGGCGCAACCGGGATGCGCTGCGACAACGCCGACGACCTCGAGGGGACGATGGTCGAGGCGCTGGAGACCGACGGCCCGGTGCTGCTCGACGTTCGTGTCGCCCAGGAGGAGAACTGCTACCCGATGATCCCGCCGGGACAGGCCGCGCGCGACATGGTCGAGGCGCCATGAACCCCCTGACGCGGCGCATACCGGCGTCCTCGGTCGCTCGTGTGCGGAGCACACCGCGCTCCCTGCGTCCTTGGTCTGCTTGGTCAGGGGGCCCATGATGGAGGCGGGCACCCCTCAGCTCGTCAAACTCGAGGACCTGCACGTCCCCGGGCAGTTGAGCGGGCGCAAGCACATCCTCTCGATCCTGGTCGAGAACAAGCCGGGCGTTCTGGCGCGGATCGCGGGCCTCTTCTCGCGACGCGGCTTCAACATCGACACCCTCGCGGTTGGGCCGACCGACGATCCCAGCATCTCGCGGATCACGCTCACCCTCGACGGCGCCGTCCACCCGATCGATCAGGTGATCAAGCAGCTGCACAAGCTGGTCAACGTGCTGAAAATCCGCGACATGGAGCCGGAGGAGACGGTCGCCCGGGAGATGGCGATGTTCAAAGTCTCCGCCGCGGTAGAGAGCCGGGCCGAGATCATGCAGTTCGCCGAGATCTTCCGAGCGAAGATCATCGACGTCTCGCGCCGCGCGATGACGATCGAGGTGACCGGCTCCGCCGACAAGATCGAGGCCTTCGAGCGGATGATCCGCCCCCATGGTCTGATCGAGATGGTCCGCACGGGTGAGATCGCCATTGCTAGAGGCAGCGACTAGCGACCTCCATAGCCGGCTGCGCGCAGGCGCGGAGCTGGCGTCTGCGCGATCGCGGCGCACGCTGGTCAGTGCCACCGTGCCGGTTGACGGGATCGACCCGTGCGCGGCGGTCTTTGCCTCTCGGTTGGCCTCTGACCATTGGTTCTGTTGGGAGCAGCCCGACCGTGGCTTCGCCCTCGCGGCGCTGGGTGTCGCCTATGAGGCGAGTTCGCGCGGCGCTGGGCGCTTCGCGGACGTCGCGCAGGAGTGCCTGCGCCTCAACGAGGGTGCGGTGCTGGAAGAGCCCCCTGGCCTTCCCTCGGGAGCTGGGCCCGTCTGGACCGGCGGCTTTGCCTTCGACCCTGACGGTGCCTCCTCGTCGGCCTGGTCGTCGTTCGCTCCCGCCTCGCTGATCCTGCCGGAGCTCTCGCTCTGCCGGGCCGGAAACGAGACCTTCACCACGGTCAACCTGGTCGTCTCGCCAGGCGATGACGCCGCTGCGCTCGTCGATCGGATCGCGGCGCGGCTCACCGGGCTGCGACGCGACCCGCTTCCGCTGCTCGATCCTCACCTCACCGATCGACCGGAGATCCGCAGCATACGCCCACCCGGCGGTTTCGAAGACGCCGTCGACGCGGCCACAGACCGGATCGCCGCCGGCGAGATGAGCAAGGTCGTGCTCGCCCGGGAGGTGACGGTCGAGGCCGCGGCCGCCCATGACCCGGCGTCGATCTTCGGCGCCCTGCGCCAGCAGTTCCCGTCCTGCTTCTGCTTCTGCTGCGGTACCCCCGAGGCAGCCTTTCTCGGCGCCAGCCCCGAGCTGCTGATCCGTCGTTCGGGCGCCGGCGCCTCGACTGTGGCGCTTGCCGGCTCGACCCGGCGCAGCTCCGATCCGGCCGTCGACGACCATCTCGGCGAGCAGCTGCTGCGCAGCGACAAGGACCGCCGCGAGCACCGGATAGTCGCCGAGCGCATCGTCCGCAGGCTGCGCCCGCATGCGGTCTGGGTGGAGAGCGCATCGGAGCCCGAGGTGATCAAGGTAGCCAACATCCAGCATCTGGCGACCCCGGTCATCGCCCAGCTCGCCGAACCTCGCTCGACGGTGGAGCTGGCGGGACTGCTGCACCCGACGCCGGCCGTGGGCGGCGAGCCCTGGCCCGACGCCGCCTCGACGATCGCTGACTTGGAGCAGATGGACCGCGGCTGGTACGCCGGACCGGTCGGTTGGATGGACGCGACCGAGGACGGCGAGTTCTGCGTTGCCCTGCGCAGCGCCCTCCTGCGCGACCGCGAGGCCCGCCTCTTCGCCGGAGTGGGTGTGGTGGCCGGCTCCGACCCCGCCGCCGAGCTGGCCGAGACCGAGGTCAAGCTGCAGGCGCTGCTGCCGCTCGTCGCCGAGTGAGGTCGACTGCGTCAAAGGCTGTAGTGCAGAATGCTGAGCGTGTTGCGGTACGCAAGGGGTCTTTTAGGAATCGCGCTGGCGATCGTCTGGGCGGGCGGAACGACGGCCTCTGCGGCCCCGGCTCTAGATGGGGCGCGCCTGGCAGTGGTGAAATGGAGTCTCTTTCCCGACCGGATCGACTTGGAAACGGTCGACGAGACCGGCGCGCAGCCGTTACGGGTGCTCGGAGGTGGTCCGTGGAAGCGGCCGTTGCCCGAACTGTTTATAGAGCCATCGTGGTCCCCGGATGGGCTGGAGATCGCCTTCAGCGGCCTGGCGCGGACTCTCGATGACGGCCCCCGGGGAACGCGACTGTACGTAAGCGGTGCCGACGGGAGCGGGCTTCGCCCATTGCCGGGCACGCACGGCGCGGATGAACCGCTCTTTGCCCCCGACGGCACCACGCTCGCCTTCACGCGTTATCAGTACCGGCCCAAGACCAACCGTCGCGGGGAAAAGGTGTTTATTGCCCGGGGAGCAAGCATCTGGCTCACCGACCTCGCCGGCGGCGCCCCGAAACGGCTCACCCCGGCGCGCGATGGTTTGTTCATGTATCCCGAATCCTTTTCCCCGGACGGGAATACCTTGCTGGCAAACCGTGCTCTTGGCCGGCGGCCTTGGGAGGCTGTAGCGATGCAGCTGAGCACCCGCAGGTTCGAGGTGCTCCTCCGCAATGCCTTCGACCCCGTCTACTCGCCAGATGGAAGCAAGATCGCATTTCTTCGTTGGCGTCAATTCGCACTCCGAGGGGGCAAGCGCACAGCGGCTACCGATCTGTTCACCATGAGAGCCGGCGGCGGAGGCTTGAGACGGCTGACCGACAGTCGTCAATCCGAGCGCTACCAGAGCTGGGATCCATCAGGGGAGCGTCTCGCCTTTGTTCGTTACCCGCCGGAAGTCAGCGAACTCTCCGAAATTGGTTTCGGCAGCGCTGTGATGCAGGTGAATTCCGACGGGACCTGCCTTCGCACGGTTCTGCCGGCCTCTCCCTCAACGGCGCTATACGGTGCCGCTTGGCAGCCGGGGCCAGGGCGCGAGGCGGGCCGGATCTCCTGTTAGCCGATCGCCGCGGCGACGCGATCGGCGAGCCGGCGGTGCAGGTCGACGTTGCTCTGGCGGTCGGTCTTGACCTCGATCAGGCCCGTGCCGGCTGCGAGGGCGTCGGGGAGATCGTTCAACGATACGAGGCGGCGGTGGGGGAGGTCGAAGAGGGCGGCTGCCTTGGCCACGTCAACGCCCCGTGGGGTGCCGAGCAGGGCCTCGAACTCGTTGCTGTCCAGTGCCTGCTCCTGGGGGAGGAAGTGGAAGATGCCCCCGCCGTCGTTGTCGATGACCACGATCCGGACCGGGGTCGAGATCTCGCGTAGGGCGGCTAATCCGCCGATGTCGTGGAGGAGGCCGAGGTCGCCGGTGAGGATCGTGGTTGGTTTGCCGGTGGCATGAGCGGCGCCGATTCCCGAGGAGATCAGGCCGTCGATGCCGTTGGCGCCACGGTTGCAGAGGAAGGTGGCATCGGTTGCGGTCGCCGGCAGGAAGGCCTCTTGGTCGCGGATCGGCATGCTCGAGGCCGTGTAGATGAGCTCGCCCTCGCCGTAGGAGGTGCCGAGCGCCAGCTGCAGCCCCGGCTCGGTGAGCGCATCGATGCCGTCGAGCTCGGCCTCGATCGCCTCACGCGCTGTCTGCTCCGCTTGCAGCCACATCGCCGGCGCGGGACGCTCCTCGCCCAGCCGTGCCGCCCAGCCGGACGCCAGCTCGGTCGGGTCGGCACGGAGCAGCGCTGCCGCCTTGCGGGTCGGCTCGTTCCAGCCGCCGAGAGGGTCGACGACGATCTGATCGGCCCCCGACCCCGCCAGCCAAGAGCGCAGGGGCTTGCTGGTGGGCATCTCGCCAAAGCGCAATACCAGGTCCGGCGAGGCGGTCGTACCGAACCGCTCGTCGCGCAGCAGCAGGTCATAGGCGGTGATCACGTAGGAGCGGTCGTGTGGCCCACAGCGAAGCTGCGAGGTCGGCTCGGCGAGGATCGGGAACCCCGCAACGCGGGCGAGGTGGGCGAGCGGCTCGCGCAGCTCGGGGTCGAGCTGCCGGCCGGCGACGATCACGCCGATCTCGGCCTCGGCGATGTGGCCAGCGACCTCGTCGAGGAGGAACTGCGAGGGCTCCATGTCGATTGGCGTCACGGCGGTCAGGGGGCGGTCGCCACGTCCCTCCAGTGCCAGAGGATCGGTCGCCGTCACCGCCGCGCCTTCCGGCAGCGGCGCCAGTGGCTCACGGAACGGGAAGTTGAGATGGACGGGACCGGGGCGCTGCTCGCCCCGCGCCGCGGCAAATGCCCTGCACGCGGTGGCACGGAAATGGAGCAGTCCGTCGTCGTCGGCCTCGTGGGTGCCGACCTCGCAGAACCAGCGCACCGAGGAGCCGTAGAGCCTCAGCTGGTCGATCGCCTGGCCAGCGCCGATCCCGCGCAGCTCCGGCGGCCGGTCCGCCGTCAGCGCGATCAGCGGCACCCCGGCCTGGTCGGCCTCGCAGATCGCTGGGTGGAAGTTTGCCGCGGCGGTGCCAGAGGTGCATAGGATCGCCACCGGAGCACAGCTTGCTTGGGCGGCCCCCAAGGCAAAGAAGGCGGCCGAGCGCTCGTCGACGATGACCGTCGTCTCGATCTCCGCTTGTCGCCACAGCGCCAGGGCCAGCGGGGTCGAGCGCGAACCGGGGGAGAGGACCGTGTGACGCAGCCCGCAGCGCGCCAGCTCCTCGGCAAAGGCCGAAGCGAGAGCGGTGTTGCCGTTGGTCGAATCCATGCGGGGCGCCTTACTGACCCTATGGAGGAGAAAAGCGCCCCGCCAGGCTAGAGCCGGTGGCGTTGAAGTGCCTTCTCGTCGATCTCGATGCCCAACCCCGGCCCCTGGGCCGGGTAGAGCAGGTCGCCGCGCAGCTCGCACTCGCTCGCGGCGACGGTGGAAGCGAAGAGGCGCTGGGTCGCCAGGCCATGAGCTAGATCCGGGCCAGCGCCACCGGCGGCCTCGCCAAGGGTCGCGGCGACCTGCGCCGCCGCGGCGATCCCGACCGGACCGTCGAGGGCGCTGGAGAGGTAGGCGGGAAGTACCTCGGCGATCTCAATCGCCGCCTCCGGGCCGCCGACCTTGGACAGCTTGATCCCGGTCATCCGGCAGGCCTCCATCGCGTCGGCGCGTTCAGCGTCAGCCCGGCTCTCGATGCTCTCGTCGCCGGCGATCGGGATCGAGGTCGCCCTCGCCACCTCCATTGCCTCCTCCAGGGTCGCCACCGGTTGCTCGGCCAGCTCGACCTCGTACGGCTCCAGTTCACCCAGCGTGCGCTTCGCGGTCTCAACGTCCCAGGCGCCGTTGGCGTCGACGCGAATCCGCGCTCGCGGTCCGAGTGCTTCGCGCACCGCCCGCACCTGGGCGGCGTCGTCGCCGGTCCCGAGCTTCAGCTTGAAGGTGGAGAAGCCGTCGGCGGCCCAGCGTTCGGCTGCTGAGACGACCGCGGCGGGGTCAGCGGCGATCAAGGTTGCATTGCAGCGGACTGGGGGGGAAGGCCCTCCGGTCGCCCTTCCTTCGGCGTCGACCCTCTTCCCACGCAGGTCGAGCAGCGCGGTCAGCGCCGCGCAGCGGGCGGGTGCGGAAAGTGCCAGCGCATCCCCCCTCAGGCTGGTCTCGTCCAGCGCGTCACGCTCGCCGAGCTGCTGCAGCTCTGCGACGACTTGCCCCAAGGCAGCGCCTCCCCGCAGCGAGAGCGGCACCGCTTCGCCCAGTCCCAAGAGGCCGTCCTCGGAGCGCAGCCGCAACAGCACCATCTCGCGCCGCTCGAGGCTTCCCGCCGAGGTCACGTAAGGCTCACGAAAAGGAAGCGCGTAGGGAATGACCTCGGCTTCGCGGATCTTCATCGCCTTAAAGCATGCCGCAGCGGACCTTTTCCCTGTCCCAGCACGGGAAAAGTCGGCAGCGGTGGGTCAGCTTGCGATCAGAAGGCCGAGCGAGACCAGCAGGCTGAAGGCGCCGAGCAGGGCGCCGGTGCCGGCCAGGGCCGCGTTGAGCGCGGGCCCGTCGGTGCGGTTGCTCATCGCCCGCAGCGGCCCAATCGCCATCGGCAGCGAGAGGAAGCCGATCAGTGGCAGGAGGCTGGCGTCGCCGCCGACGAGGGCGATCGGCAGCACAACGAAGGCGCCCAGCACCAGCATCCGGTACAGCGCCACGGCGTTGCTGCGGCCCATGCGCACGGCGAGCGTCATCTTGCCGGCGCGGCGGTCGGTCTCGAGGTCGCGGACGTTGTTGACGACGAGGATCGCCGTGGCGAGGAAGCCGACTGCGATCGAGAGGCCGAGCGGCAGCGCGTCGAGCTGCTCGACCTGGACGTAGTAGGAGCCGTTGACGGCGACCAGGCCGAAGAAGAGGAAGACGAAGACCTCGCCGAGCCCGGCGTAGCCGTAGGGGCGCGGCCCGCCGGTGTAGAGGACGCCGGCGGCGATCGAGACGGCGCCGATCAGCAGGATCACGATCCCGGCGACGACGGTGAGGTAGATCCCGCAGGCCACGGCGACCCCGAAGGCGACCCAGGTCGCGACCAATACCCGTTGTGGAGTCACCAGCCCGGCCGAGGTCACCCGCACCGGCCCCAGTCGATCGACCGTGTCGGCGCCTCGCTTCGCGTCCGAGTAGTCGTTGGCGAGGTTGGTGCCGATCTGAATGAAGATCGAGCCGATCAGGGCGGCGATGAAGGCACCGACCCGCGGCAGCCGTCCGGCCCATTCGACCGCAGCGGCGGTGCCGACCAGCACCGGCGCGATCGCCGCCGGCAGGGTCCGCGGCCGCGCCGCCATCAGCCAGATCCTCATGGCCGCCTGGGGAACTGGGAGAAGTCGGGCAGGCGCTTCTCCTTGAACGCCTCGCGGCCCTCACGAGCCTCGTCGCTGCCGTAGAAGAGCAGGTTGGTGTCGTGGGCCAGCTGCTGGATCCCGGCGTAGCCGTCCTCGTGCGCGTTGAAGCTGGCCTTGACCAAGCGCAGGGCGAAGGGTGAGAGCGCGAGCATCTCGCGGCACCAGGCGACGGTCTCGCGCTCCAGGTCTTCGAGCGGGACGACAGCGTTGACGAGCCCCATCTCGAGCGCCTCCTCGGCGTCGTACTGGCGGCAGAGCAGCCAGATCTCCTTCGCCTTCTTGGTCCCGACCAGGTCGCGCAGCAGCGAGGCGCCGAAGCCGCCATCCCAGGAGCCGACCCGCGGACCGGTCTGCCCGAAGCAGGCGTTGTCGGCGGCGATCGTCAGGTCGCAGCAGATGTGCAGGACGTGGCCGCCGCCGATCGCGTAGCCGGCCACCATGGCCACCACCGGCTTCGGCAGCCGCCGCATCTGCACCTGCAGGTCGGTGACGTGGAAGCGGCCGAGCGAAGCACCCTCGGCGACATAGCCGGTGTCGCCACGAACCGTCTGGTCGCCGCCGGAGCAGAACGCCTTGGGGCCCTCCCCGGTGAGGACGATCACGCCGACCTCGGTGTCCTCGCGGGCCAGCTCCATCGCGGCCGAGATCTCGATCAGCGTTTGCGGGCGGAAGGCGTTGAGCACCTGCGGCCGATCGATCGTGATCTTGGCGATCCCGTCAGCCTTCTCATAGCGGATGTCGGTGTACTCGGCGACGCTCTCCCAGGCGATCGGCGCGTGGAGATCCTGCTCGGGCGGGGCGTCCTTGTGGCGTTTCGGCATGATGGGCACGATATCCAGCCGATGAAGCTCGACGACTGGCTCGCCCAGAGATCCCAGAGTTGCCCCGAGCGCACCGCGTTGATCGCGGACGGCTCCGAGGTGAGCTATGCCGAGCTGGAGGCCGAGGCAACCTGGGTCGCGCGGCGCCTGGAGGCGCACGGCGTGCGCCGCGGCTCGATCGCCGCTCTCACCATGGAGCCCCGGCGCGAGCAGGTGGTCCTGGTCCACGCGCTGATGAAGGTCGGCGCCATTCTCCTGCCCCTCAGCCCGCGGCTGACCGCGGTGGAGCGCGCCGCCGTGATCGCGACGGAGGAACCCACTGTCGATCTCAGCGACCCGGGCGAGCTGACCCAAACCGAGGCTGATTTGCCGCTGTTGGGTGAGCACGACATGGACGCCCCGTGCTGCCGAGTGCTGACCAGCGGCAGCACCGGGGTGCCCGACCCGGTTGAGCTGACCTACGGCAACTTCCTCTGGAGCGCGGTCGGCTCGGGCTTCAATATCGGCGTCGAGCCGCAGGACCGTTGGCTCTGCTGCCTGCCGCTCAGCCACATCTCCGGGTTGAGCATCGTGATGCGGTCGGTGATCTACGGGACCACGGCGGTGCTGCACGACGGCTTCGAGGTCGACAGAGTGGCGGCCGCGCTTGAGGACGACGAAATATCCGTCGTCTCGCTGGTGACGACGATGCTGGCCCGCCTGCTCGAGGCCGGCGCCGACCTCTCTCGCCCGCGGGCAATCCTGATCGGCGGCGGGCCGGTGCCGGAGGAGCCGCTGGAAGAGGCGATCGGCCGCGGTGCCACCGTCGTCCAGACCTACGGCCTGACCGAGGCCTGCTCACAGGTCACCACCCTCGCTCCGGCCGAGGCGCAGCGCAAGCTGGGCTCCGCCGGCCGGCCGCTGCTCACCACCCATCTGCGAATCCGCGACGGGGAGATCCTCGTCCAGGGCCCCACCGTCGCCCCCAGCAGCGTCGACTCCGACGGCTGGCTGCACACCGGCGACCTGGGACGGATCGACGAGCAGGGATTCCTCTACGTCGAAGACCGGATCGACGACATGATCGTCAGCGGCGGCGAGAACGTCGTTCCCGCCGAAGTCGAGCAGGTGCTGCTGCGCCACCCCGAGGTCGCCGATGCGGCCGTGGTCGGTCGCGACGACCCGGAGTGGCAGCAAGCGGTGACCGCGGTCGTCGTGCTCGAGGACGGCTCCGCGACGACTCCGGACGAGCTGCGGCGCCACTGCGCCGAGTCGTTGGCGGGATTCAAGGTGCCGAAGCGAGTCGAGCTGGCGGCGGCGCTGCCGCGCACGCCCTCGGGCAAGCTGCTGCGGCGCGCCCTCCGTTAGCCTGCTCAGCCATGAAAACCGACGACATCTTCTACGACAAGGACGCCGACCTCTCCAAGCTGGAGGGGAAGACCGTCGCCATCCTCGGCTACGGCTCCCAGGGCCACGCCCACGCTCTCAACTTGAAGGACTCCGGCGCTGACGTGGTCGTCGGTCTGCGCCCCGACTCCTCCAGCCGGGCCAAGGCCGAAGGGGCGGGGCTGGAGGTGCTCGGCATCGCCGACGCGGCCAGCCGCGGCGACATCGTCATGGTGCTGCTGCCCGATGAGAAGCAGGCCGAGGTCTGGGAGGGCGAGATCTCCGACGGGATCGCCCCCGGCAACCTGCTCCTCTTCGCCCACGGCTTCGCGATCCACTTCGAGCAGATACTTCCCCCGCCCGGGGTCGACATCGGCATGGTCGCTCCCAAGGGCCCCGGTCACCTGGTCCGGCGCCAGTACGAGGAAGGACGCGGCGTGCCCTGCCTGATGGCTGTCCACCAGGACGCGACCGGCGACGCCCACGATCTCGTCCTCGCCTACGCCGCTGGGATCGGCGGCGGTCGCGCCGCGATCATCGAGACGACCTTCAAGGACGAGTGCGAGACCGACCTCTTCGGCGAGCAGGCGGTTCTCTGCGGCGGCGCCTCGGAGCTCGTCCGGGCCGGCTTCGAGACCCTGGTCGAGGCCGGCTATGACCCGCGCCTCGCCTACTTCGAGTGCCTGCACGAGCTGAAGCTGATCGCCGACCTGATGTACGAGAAGGGGATCCAGGGGATGCGCTACTCGATCTCCAACACGGCGGAGTACGGCGACATGACCCGCGGCAAGCGCGTGATCGGCGAGGAGTCGCGAGCGGCGATGAAGCAGATCCTCGGCGAGATCCAGTCGGGCGAGTTCGCCAAGGAGTGGATCGCCGAGAACCGCGCCGGCGGCGAGAACCTTGCGCGAATGCGCGAGGAGGGTGCCGCGCACGAAGTCGAGGAGGTAGGCAAGGACCTCCGCGACACGATGCCCTGGATCGACCAGGAGTTCTAAGGCCCCGCTAGCCACCTCCCAGCAGCTTCAGCTTTCTCGGGGAGATCCGAGCCCTTCAGCTCTCACGGAGGTCGCGGCGTCTGAGCTGGATCGTGTGAGCAGCTCCTGTCGTTCAGCTCGTCCCGTTGGGAGCTTGCCTGGCAGAAGCCGGGCTTCTCTCTGTCTATGCGCCAGGCGGCGCGTTGTCGCCGAAGGGGCTGACTTCGCCCTCCGGCAGCTTGCCGTCGCGGCCGACGTAGCCGTCTTTGCCGCCGACGACGACGTAGACGGCGTCTTCGGAGTCGCTCAGGTTGCGGATCTTGCGCACGGTCGGAGCGTCGACCCAGGCGAGGCCGCCCGCTTGCAGCTCGTGGCTGGAGCCGTCGCCGAACTCGATCGCGATCCGACCACTGTGCAGGAAGTAGAGCTCCTCCTGTTCCTCGTGCAGGTGGCGACCCGTCTCGTAGCCGGGTGGGATGACAATCGCGTTGACGCCGAAGGCGTTCACGCCAAGCTCCTTGCGGATCTTGCGAAAGCCGTGCCCCTCGCCGAGATCCGAGAGGTTGGCGACCGCGTAGCCGTCGCCCTTGACCACTCCCTGCTCTGCCGTATCGCTCATCTCTTCAGCCTACGCGGCCGACGCCGGAGGCGACGGCTGAGTGGCAGCGTTCGGGCCCACACCGCTCGGCCTCGCCCGCTCGATCCCGATCGGTGGGTAGTCGTCGGTGAGCAGTGCGAAGTAGCCGTAGACGCGCGCGTAGAAGCTGTTGACGAAGGTCAGCGCGTTGTTGATTCCCTCCGGCAGGTAGCCGCGAAAGACGATCGTCAGCCAGGCGATCACCGCGACCCAGAGATGAACGTAGTTGACGGCGTAGGAGACGACCAGCATCGGCAGGATCAGGAAGATCCGGAAGAACGCCGTGAGGCGGCTCTGGCGCTCGGCGGCGGGGGCGACCTTGACCCTGATCGGGTAGGCGGGATCCTCGGCCAGCCCGAACGGCGGCCAGGCGTCGGTCTGCAGGTAGGCCCAGGCGTAGACGCGGATCAGGTACCGGATCACCCCGGAGTTGAAGTTGTAGAGCCACTCGGGATAGCGCCCGAGGATCACCACCGCCACCCAGGCGAAGATGTGGGTGAAGAACGCCGCGATCAGGTAGACGTAGGCGACGATCAGCCACGGGATGGCGAGGATCAGGCGGAAGAACGTCGTCCAGCGGTTCGGCTCCGGATTGAAATCCGCCTCATAGGCGACTGGATACATCCTTTCCCCCTCCTGAATCCTGCCTGGACGATGGCGCGGCCAGCCTAACCTCGGCCCCGGCGGCAGTCCACCCGCGGGGGTCAATAACCTGTCCAGCCCGATGGCCACCTCGACCTCAGCCAAGATCCCAGCCGATCTCAAGCCCGCCGATGGGCGGTTTGGCTGCGGGCCGTCCAAGGTCCGCCCCGAGGCGCTGGCGGCGCTGGCCGAGCGTGCGGACCTGATGGGAACCTCGCACCGCCAGGCGCCGGTCCGTGAGCTGGTCGGGCGCGTCCGCGCCGGGCTCGGCGAGCTTTTCGCGCTGCCCGCTGGTTATGAGATCGCGCTCGGCAACGGCGGCACGACCGCCTTCTGGGATGCCGCCGCAGCCTGGCTCGTTCGGCGTCGCGCCCTTCACCTCAGCTACGGCGAGTTCTCGCAGAAGTTCGCCAAGGTGACCGCCGGCGCGCCTTTCCTCGCCGATCCGATCGTGGTCGAAGCCGAGCCCGGCGACGCGCCCGCCCCGGTTGCCGACCCGGATGTCGACACGATCGCCTGGGCGCACAACGAGACCTCGACCGGGGTGATGGTCGATGTCCGCCGCCCGGACGGCGCCGGCGACGCTCTCGTCCTGGTCGATGGGACCTCGGGGGCTGGCGGCCTGCCGCTCGATGCGGCACAGGCGGACGCTTACTACTTCGCCCCGCAGAAGTCCTTCGGCGCTGAGGGCGGCCTCTGGCTGGCGCTGCTGAGCCCGGCCGCGATCGAGCGGCTCGAGCAGCTGGACGGCGCCACCGACCGCTGGCAGCCGGCCTTCCTCTCATTGCACACGGCGCTCGAGAACTCACGCAAGGAGCAGACCTACAACACGCCGGCGCTGGCCACCCTGCTGCTGCTGGCCGACCAGGTCGAGTGGATGCTCGCCGGCGGCGGCCTCGATTGGTGCGTGCAGCGGACCGGCGCCTCCTCGGGACACCTGTACGGCTGGGCCGAGGCCTCCGATTTCGCCACACCTTTCGTCGCCGACCCGGCCAAGCGCTCGTTGGTCGTCGGCACGATCGACTTCGACGATGCGGTCGATGCGGCCGCCCTCGCCGCGACGCTGCGCGCCAATGGCATCGTCGATGTCGAGCCGTACCGCAAGCTGGGTCGCAATCAGCTCCGGATCGGCATGTTCCCCGCGGTCGACCCCGCCGATGTCGAGGCGCTCACCTCCTGCATCGAGTGGGCCGTCGAGAACGTCCCCGAGGTGAACCGGTGAGGGTCCTGGTTAAGGAGAAGATCGCCGACTCGGGTGTCGAGCTGCTGCGCGAGAGCTTCGACGTCGACCTCGGCCTCGAGATGTCCGAGGACGAGCTGCGCGAGGCGATCGGCTCCTACGACGCGATCCTCGTCCGCTCCGCCACTCAGGTGACTCCGGAGTTGATCGAGCGCGCCGACCGGCTCAAGGTGATCGGCCGCGCTGGCACTGGTGTCGACAACGTCGATATCCCCGCCGCCACGCGACGTGGCATCGTCGTCGCCAACGCGCCCGAATCGAATTCAGTGGCAGCGGCCGAGCACACCCTGGCGCTGGCGCTTTCCCTCTGCCGCAACGTGGCGCGGGCCCACGCCTCTCTGACCGGCGGTGCCTGGGAGCGGCCGAAGTTCAAGGGAACCGAGCTCTACGGCAAGACGCTTGGCGTGATCGGCTTCGGGCGGATCGGCCAGCTCGTCGCCAAGCGGGCCCAGGGCTTCGAGATGGACGTGATCGCCTTCGACAAATTCGTCTCCGCGGAGCGCTTCCGCGAGCTCGGGGTCGAGGGCGCGGAGGATCTGGAGGACCTTCTCGGCCGGGCCGACATCGTCACCCTTCACGTGCCGAAGACGCCGGACACGATCGACCTGATCGACTCGGGGGCGATCGCTTCGATGAAGGACGGAGCCCGGATCGTCAACTGCGCCCGGGGAGAGCTGGTCGACCTCGATGCAGTCCTCGCCGGTCTCGAGTCGGGCAAGCTGGGTGGCGCGGCGCTCGACGTCTTTCCCGCCGAGCCATTCACCGAGCACCCGCTGTTCAGCCGCGACGATGTGGTCGTCACCCCGCACCTGGGGGCCTCCACGGCCGAGGCCCAGGACCGCGCCGGGGTGGTGACGGCGGAACAGGTGATCGCGGCGCTGAGCGGCGGCGTCGTCACCAACGCGGTCAACATCGCCGCGGTGCGCCCGGAGGAGATGGAGGCGCTGGCCCCGTTCGTGCCGCTCTGCGAAAAGCTCGGCCGCCTCGCCCAGGGACTCGGCGACGGCTCGATCGATCGCGTCAGCGCCGAGTTCCGCGGCCGCCTTGCCTCTCACGACACGCGGCTGCTGGGAATCGCGGTGCTGGTCGGCATCCTCTCCGGCCACACCGAGGAGCCGGTCAACCTGGTCAATGCGCCGCAGATGGCGGAGGAGCGGGGCATCGAGCTGGTCGAGACGAAGGACGGTGGCTCGGAGAACTTCACCGAGCTGATCACCGTGCGCCTGGGCTCGGGTGCCGACGAGGTCGAGGTGGCGGGAACCGGGGTCGGGCCCCACAACGAGCCCTATCTGGTCTCGGTCTGGGGCGAGAGCTTCTACCTGCCGTTTGCCGATCACCTGGCTGTCTTCCGCTACCCGGACCGGCCCGGGATGATCGGCAGGGTGGGGACGATGTTCGGCGAGGAGGGCGTCAACATCATCTCGGCGGCGGTGGGTGCCGAGGCGGGGGGCGAGCGCGCGGTGATGGCGCTGACCACCGACGCGCCGGTGCGGGGGGAGACGATCGACAAGATCCTCCAGCTCGACGACTTCTCGGTCGGCCGCTCCGTCGATCTGTAACAACCCCGAGTAGGCTCCCCTCGATGAAGGCGGTGGTGCTGACAGGAACGGGCGGATACGACGTGCTCCAGGTTCAGGAGCGCCCTGACCCTGCGGTCGGCCCCGGGGAGGTTCGGATCGCCGTCAAGGCAGCCGGGATCAACTTCGCCGACACGATGGCTCGGGTCGGCCTCTACCCGGACGCACCGAAGCCTCCCTGCGTGCTCGGCTACGAGGTTGCCGGCGAGGTCGAGTCGGTCGGGGACGGCGTCAGCGAGTTCCAGGTTGGCGACCGGATCGTCGGCGGCACCCGCTTCGGCGGCCAGGCGGAGCTGGTCACCGTCCCCGAGGCCCAGGCGTTCCCCCTGGCTGCTGGACTCAGCTTCGAGCAGGGAGCCGCCATCCCGGTCAACTACGGCACTGCATACGCGGCGCTGATGGTGATGGGCAGCTTGCGCGAGGGCGACCGTGTCCTGATCCACGCTGCGGCGGGCGGGGTGGGGATCTCGGCCACGCAGATCGCCCGTAACGCCGGCGCCACGATCTTCGGCACGGCCTCTCCGTCCAAGCACGAGGCGATTCGCGCTCAGGGGGTGGAGCACCCGATCGACTATCGCTCACTCGATTTCGAGGCGGAGGTGATGCGGATCACCGGTGGCGAGGGAGTGGACCTGGTGATCGACGCACTTGGGCCGACCTCGTTCCGCAAGGACTATCGCCTGCTTCGGCCGGGCGGACGGCTGGTCATGTACGGGCTCTCCGAGGGCACCAAGGACGGCAAGCGGGACATTCGGGCGATGCTGAAGAGCCTGGTGGGGATGCCGACCGCGACGATGCCATGGTGGAAGAGCCTCCTCGTGATGAACGAGAACAAAGGCGTTTTCGGGCTCAACATGCTCAAGTGGTGGGACGCGGAGGGAAGCCTCGACCGTGTGCTCGATCCGCTTACGGAAGACCTCGAGACAGGTCGCCTGCAGCCCGTCGTCGCCGAGGCGTTCCCCTTCGAGCGCGCCGGCGATGCGCACAAATTCATCGCCGAGCGCCGCAACGTAGGCAAGGTAGTGCTGTTTCCTTCATAGACGCTCCGACCCGATCGGCGGCGGAGACGACCTACGATGAAGAGGCTGCTGCTCATCTCGCTCGCACTCGTGGCGCTGTTTGCGCCCGTCGCAGCGCATGCCGATCCGATGGCCTACACGGTGCTGCTGGCCGGCGGGGAAGAAGCGAACAAGATTCGCATCTGGCTCAGCCCC
Organism: Solirubrobacterales bacterium; assembly: GCA_035472395.1. Classification (GTDB taxonomy): domain Bacteria; phylum Actinomycetota; class Thermoleophilia; order Solirubrobacterales; family 70-9; genus VRUE01. The sequence goes on along the minus strand of DATIPC010000004.1, from coordinate 493 downwards.
GATGGGCGCGAGTACGTGATCGACTCGGCCGTCCCGCTCGAAGTCGGCGGCACGGTCTGCGAACACCCTGAAGCGATCCCGACCGAGCTGGTCTGCGGCGCCCCGACGATTGCCGGCTTCGAAGTCAACGCGGGCGGCGGCGACGATCGCGTCACGGTCGCCAACGAAGTCTCGGCGCCGGTGACGATACGGGGTGGCGGCGGCGACGACTATCTAGTCGGCGGGGCGGGGACCGACAAATTGATCGGCGGCGACGGCAACGACCGGCTGATCGGCGGCCGCGGGAACGATCTCCTCTTCGGCGGAGAAGGAAAGGACGTTCTGATCGGCGGTCCTGGCAACGACGTGCTGCGGGGCGGTTACGGAGAGGACACGCTGATCGCCGGCTCAGGCAACGACAGCCTGCACCAGGAGTTGCGCAGCCGCTAGGTGACGTGCCTCACCACGTTCCGAACGCCGTGAAGTAGATCCGGGCCCGCCGAGAGGCTGTGGG
>DATIPC010000003.1:0-3619 GCA_035472395.1 Solirubrobacterales bacterium | reverse complement strand
GGTGCGGTCGCCGCGCTCGAGCAGCTGCAGCTGCTCGTCCTCGGCCACCTCCTGGCTGAAGCGCACGCAGCGGTAGCAGAGGATGCAGCGCTCGCGGTCGATCGCGACCAGCGGCGAGAGCTCGATCGGCTTCTCGAAGTGCCGCTTCTGGTCGGTCATGCGGCTCTTGCCCGGCCCCCAGCCCTGCGTGATGTCCTGCAGCGGGCACTCGCCGCCTTTGTCGCAGACGGGACAGTCGAGCGGGTGGTTGACGAGCAGGAACTCGACCACGGCGCTCTGCGCGTGCTTGACCTGCTCGGTGCGGGTGTGGACGACCATCCCGTCGCGGACCGGGGTCGAGCAGGAGGTCTGCAGTTTCGGGATCCCCTCGACCTCGACCAGGCACATGCGGCAGGCGCCGACCGGGTCGCCGAGTTTCGGCTCGTAACAGAAGACCGGGATCTCGACATCGCCGCGCTTGGCGGCGTCGTGCAGCATCTCGCCCTCGGTCGCGCCCACCTCGCGGCCGTCGATCACGATCGTCACCGCGCGGCTCACAGCGCTCCCCCCTCCACGCCCGAGAGGTCGCATTTGTTCCCGGTATGCGGGAAGAAGTGCGACATCACGCCGCCACCGCCTCGGTCTGAGCGGAGTCGACTACGGCCTCGAACTCGGGGCGGAACTTCTTCACCATCGCGCTCACTGGCATCGCCATCGAGTCACCGAGCACGCAGAGGCAGTGGCCCATGATGTTCTCCTGGACCGAGCTGATGATGTCGAGGTCCATCGGCGTCGCCTCGCCCCGCACGACCCGTTCCAGCATCTTCACCGTCCAGTTGGTGCCCTCCCTGCACGGGGTGCACTTGCCGCAGGACTCGTGGTGGTAGAAGCGCGCCGTGCGCAGTGCCATGTGCGGGATCGAGACGGTGTCGTCGGCGACGATGATCGAGCCCGAGCCGAGCATCGAGCCGGCCTCAGCCATCGCCTCGAAGGAGTAGGGGAGGTCCAGGCCCTCCTCGGCGGTGAGGACCGGGGAGGCGGAGCCACCCGGGTAGAAGGCCTTGACCTCGTTGCCGGGGTCGGGACCGCCGGCGAGACCGTAGATCAGCTCCCGGGTCGGGATCCCGAGCTCGACCTCGTAGTTGCCGGGGCGGCGCACGCCGCCGGAGATCGAGACGACCTTGGTCCCCGGCGACTGCTCGGTGCCGAAGCCTTTGAACCACTCCGCCCCGTGGGCGACGATCCGCGGCACGTTGGAGAGCGTCTCGACGTTGTTGATCAGGGTCGGTCCCCCGTAGAGGCCCTGTACGGCGGGGAAGGGCGGCTTCAGCCGCGGGTTGCCGCGCTTGCCCTCGAGCGCGTCGAGCAGCGCCGTCTCCTCGCCGCAGATGTAGGCGCCGGCGCCACGGTGGACGATCAGCTCCAGGTCGCGACGGCTGCCGAGGACGTTCTTGCCCAGGTAGCCCGCCTCATACGCTTCGGCGACCGCGGCGTCGAGGATGTCGGCCTGCGAGTCGTACTCGCCGCGGATGAAGATGAAGGCGTGGCCGGCGTCGGCCGCGATAGCGGCGATCGCTATCCCCTCGATCAGCTGGTGCGGGTTGCGCTGCATCAGCTCGCGGTCCTTGAAAGCGCCCGGCTCGGACTCGTCCGCGTTGCAGCAGAGGTACTTGGCCATCTCGCCGCGGGGCAGGAAGGAGGCCTTTTTGCCCATCGAGAAGCCGGCGCCGCCGCGGCCGCGCAGGCCGGACTCTTCGAGCTCCTTGAGGATCACGTCGGCCTCCAGCTCGCGGTAGGCCTTCCCCAGGGTGGCGTAGCCGCCGTAGCCCTTGTAGCCGGCGAGGGTGCGCAGCGCCGGGTCCTCGGCGTGCTCGAGCAGGACGCGCGTCTCAGGCATCGGTGTCACCAGCCAGCGGTCGCTGCTCCAGCGCCTTCGCGGGCAGCACGTCCTCGCCCGCCAGCAGTTGCTCGATCGCCGTCGCCGCCTCCGCCGCCTCCAGCGGGCCGAAGTAGCGCTCGTCGATCGAGGCCATCGGCGCGATGTCGCAGGCGCCGAGGCACTCGAAGCCGGTGACGAACAGGTCCTCGGCGCCCGCGGCGGCGGCGCGGAAGGCATCGAGCAGCTCGTCGCCGCCGCGCATCCAGCAGCTGATGTTCGTGCAGACCGCCACTTTGTGGGAGCCGACCGGCTCGGTATGGAGGAGGTCGTAGAAGCTCGCCACCGACTCGAGGTAGGCGGGCGTCACCCGCATCACCGCGGCGGCCTCTCGAATCCCCTCGGGCGTGCACCAGCCGTAGAGTCGCTGCACGGCCCAGAGCGCCGGGATCGAGACCGAGTGCCGGTCGGGATAGCGGCCGATCAGCGTCTCGATCTGCTCGCGCAGCTCGGGCGGGCACTCGACTTCGTGCAGCTCTGGAATCCCCTCGGGGTTCCGATCCGGGATTCGGCCTTCGGTCACCGCTGCGTCGACGGGAAGCTCGCTCACCGGTCCACCCCGCCGAGGATCGGGTCGAGCATGCCGAGGCTGCAGATCATGTCGGCGACGTAGCCGTCGATCGACATGTCCCTGAAGGCCTGCAGGTTGACGAAGGAGGGGTCGCGGAAGTGGACCCGGGCCGGCTTCGAGGAGCCGTCGGCGAGGACGAAGCAGCCGAGCTCGCCGCGCGGTGACTCGATCGCGTAGTAGACCTCGCCGGCCTCGACCCGGTAGCCCTCGGTGACCAGCTTGAAGTGGTGGATCAGCGACTCCATCGAGGTCGAGAGCTCCGAGCGCGGTGGCAGCACGTACTTGCGGTCCTCGGCGATGAAGGGGCCCTCCGGAAGGGCCTCGAGGGCCTGCCCGATGATCCGCGTCGACTCGACCATCTCCGCCACCCGCACTCGGTAGCGGTCGTAGTTGTCGCCGACGGTGCCGACGGGGACCTTGAAGTCCATCTCGGGGTAGACGAGGTAGTCGAAGGCCTTGCGCAGGTCCCAGGGCTCGCCGGCGGCCCGCAGCAGCGGTCCGGTCACGCCCAGCTCCAGCAGCCGCTCGCGCGGGACGATGCCGACGTCCTTGGTTCGCGAGAGGAAGACCTCGTTGCGGTCGAGCAGCGCCTGGTACTGGCCGACCCGCACCGGCATGTCGGCGACGAACTGGCGCAGCTTTGCCTCGAAGCCGAGCGGGATGTCCTCGATCACGCCGCCGACCTGGAAGTAGCGGGTGTGCATCCGCTGCCCGGTCGCCATCTCGAACAGGTCGAGGATCCGGTCGCGCTCGCGAAAGCAGTACCAGAGCATCGAGACCGCGCCGAGGTCGAGCGCCGTCGTCCCCAGCCAGACCAGGTGGGAGTGGATCCGGTTGAGCTCGAGGAAGATCGTCCGCAGGTACTTGGCGCGGGGCGGGATCTCGAGCCCGACCAGCCGCTCGACCGCGCCGCAGAAGGCCTCCATCTGGAAGAAGTAGGAGACGTAGTCCATCCGCTCGACGAAGGGGATGACCTTCCAGTAGCTCTTGTCCTCGCAGGACTTTTCGATCCCGGTGTGGACGTAGCCGATCACCGGCTTGAGGTCGCGCACGATCTCGCCTTCCGCCGTGCCGGGCGCGGGTGTCGTCGGACGCAAGCGGATGAAGTCTGCTCCGGCCCGGTCGGGGCCCCG
>DATIPC010000002.1:0-47272 GCA_035472395.1 Solirubrobacterales bacterium | reverse complement strand
TCTACTCTCATCGCGCGGCCGACGTCGCGGGTCCAAACCGAGGAGGCGAGGCCGTAGCGAGTCCCGTTCGCCCACTCGATCGCCTTCGCCTCGTCGTCGAAGGGCTGCACGGTGATCACCGGGCCGAAGATCTCCTTCTGGACCATCTCGTCGCCCTGCTCGAGCCCAGCAACCACCGCCGGCTCGAGGAAGTAGCCGGGCAGGTCGGGTTGGACACCACCGGTGACGACCTCGGCATTGCCCGGCTTGCGCTCGAGGAAACCCTCGACCCGTTCGCGCTGGCGCTGTGAGTTGAGCGGCCCCAGGGTGGTGTCGGCGGACGTCGTGTCGCCGAGGACAAGCCCCTTCGCTTCGCCGGCGAGGCCGTTGACGACGTCGTCGTAGACGCCCTTCGCGGCGAGCACCCGGGTTGCCGCGGTGCAGTCCTGGCCGGCGTTGTAGTAGCCGGTTCCCGCGATCGTCTCCAGAGCGGTATCCATCTCGACATCGTCGAAGACGATCACCGGCGCCTTGCCGCCCAGCTCGAGGTGGACCCGCTTCAAGCTGTCGGCGGCCGCCTTGGCGATCCACTTTCCGGTCGGCGGCGAGCCGGTCAGCGAGACCATCTCGACGTCGGGGTGGGTGACCAGCTCGACCCCGGTCGGCTCGCCGTGGCCGCCGATCGCGTTGAGCACGCCCGGCGGCAGCAGGTCGGCGCACCACTCGGTGAACAGCAGAGTGGTGAGTGGCGTGGTCTCGGCCGGCTTGAGGACGACCGTGTTGCCGGCCGCAAGCGCCGGGCCGATCTTCCAGATCGCCATCATCAGGGGGTAGTTCCAGGGGGTGATCTGACCGATCACGCCGATCGGCTCGCGGCGGATGAAGGAGGTGTGACCCTCCATGTACTCGCCGGCGGCACGGCCCTCCAGGCAGCGAGCGGCCCCGGCGAAGAAGCGCAGGTTGTCGGCCATCACCGGCACCTCGTCCTCGAGCACGGCACCGCGCGGCTTGCCCGCGTCGGCGGACTCGAGGTCGGCGATCTCCTCGCCGCGCTCCTCGATCATGTCGGCGATCCGCAGCAGCGCCCGGGCGCGTTCGCCCGGCGGCGTCCCCGCCCAGCCCTCGAATGCTCCCTTGGCCGCGGCGACCGCGGCATCGACATCGGGCTTGGTCGAGAGTGGCGCCAAGGCGATCGCCGAGCCGGTAGCCGGATTCACCACGTCCTCCATCCCACCCTCGACCGGCTCCACCGCCTTGCCGCCGATGAAGTTCCTCAGCCTGGTTTTCGTGGCCGTGGCCATCAGTCGCGCACCTCCGCGTTTTGGGGCCGACGGGCCGATAAGTCCAGTCGGACTGGACTTATCGGCCCGTCGACGGGGGTTTCTGGTTGCTCGATGCCTAGCGCGTCCTCAACCGGCACCCAGTCCATGCCCACCGACTCGGCTACCGCCGGGTGGGTCACCTGCCCGGCCGCGACGTTGACTCCGGGCCGCAGGCCCGGGTCGCGGCGGATCGCGCCCTCGACGCCGCGATCGGCGAGCGCGATCGCGTAGGGAAGGGTGGCGTTGGTGAGGGCGTGGGTGGAGGTGATCGGGACCGCGCCGGGCATGTTGGCGACGCAGTAGTGGGTGATCCCGTCGACGTCGAAGGTGGGTTCGCGGTGGGTGGTAGGGCGCGAGGTCTCGAAGCAGCCGCCCTGATCGATCGCGACGTCGACCAGCACCGCGCCGGGCTTCATCAGCGCCAGCTGCTCGCGGCGCACTACATAAGGGGCGCGGGCGCCGTGGACGAGAACCGCGCCGATCACCAGGTCGGCGCGGGGAAGCATCTCCTCCACCGCCAGCGTGGTCGAATATACGGTCGAGCAGGCGCCAGCGAAGTCGACGTCGAGCTCGCGCAGGCGGTCGATCGACCTGTCGTAGACGAAGACGTCGGCCCCCATCCCGATCGCGACAAAGGCGGCGTTCATGCCGACCACGCCGCCGCCGATCACCATCACGTTCGCCGCCGCCACACCCGGCACTCCGCCGAGCAGGATGCCCCGCCCGCCCAGCGGCTTCTCCAGCATGAAGGCACCGGCCTGGGTGGCGATCTTGCCGGCGATCTCGCTCATCGGGGCCAGCAGCGGCAAACGCCCGCGCGAGTCCTCGACCGTCTCGTAGGCGACGCAGGTGGCGCCGGAGTCGCAGAGGCCGCGGGTCAGCTCGGGGTCCGGCGCCAGGTGCAGGTAGGTGAAGAGCAGCTGGCCGCGACGCAGCATCTCGACCTCCGGCGCCTGCGGCTCCTTCACCTTGAGCACCATCCCGGCCTCGGCGAAGACGGTGGAGGCGTTCGGGACGATCCGCGCCCCCTGCGACTCGAATTCGGCGTCGGAGATCGCGCTGCCCTCGCCAGCCCCAGCCTCGATCAGCACCACGTGCCCGTGCTCGGACATTTCCCGCACCCCGGCCGGGGTGATCGCGACCCGGTACTCGTCGGGCTTGATCTCCCTGGGGATGCCGACGATCACGTGCCGACCAGCTCCCTGGCCCGCAGCGCCAGCCAGAACTCGATCCGGTCGTGGGCGCGCGAGAGGTCACGCCCGGTCAGCTCTTCGACCTTGCGCATCCGGTAGCGCAGCGTGTGGCGGTGGCAGTAAACCTCGCGGGCGGCGCGCTCCCACTGGCCGTTCTGCTCGATGAAGGCCTCCAGCGAGCGCAGCAGCTCGCCGCCGTACTCCTCGTCGCCCTCCTCGATCGGGCCGAGGACGCTGTCGCAGTAGAGCACCAGCGCCTCGTCGTCCTGGATCGAGAGCAGCAGCGTGAAGGCGCCGAGATCGCGCCAGGAGGCGACCTCGGGCTCGCTTCCGTTGGAGAAGGCGGTCGCCTCGAGGGCGCAGCGCGCCTCGTGGAAGGAGTGGCGCAGCTCCTCCGGCGGCGCCGGGCGGCTGGCCGCGGCCCGCACCGAGCCCCGCTCTTTGATCAACGCCCGCCGCGCTTCGGACGCGAGGTCGACCGGGTCGCGGTCGGCTGCATCGACGACTGCGCAGAGCAGCTCGCGACCGCCGCTGGCGTGCGGGGCGACGACCGCCGGGCAGGCGTCGGCGGCAAGCGCCCGCTCCAGCGCCGGCTCGGCGGCGCTGGGATCGTCGAGGTCGAAGACGAGGACGGCGGCTTCGTCGCCGATCCCGAAGGGCTCGAGGCGGCGCTGCAGCTCAGAGGGGTCGAGCCGCCCACCCAGCGCCCCGGCCAAAACGTCGCCGGCGAGGCGACGCTCGGTCTCCCGCGCGACGCGGCGGCGCATCAGCTCGAGCGCGACGACGGCCACCGCCTGCTGCAGGATCAGCCGCTCGAAGTCGCCGAGCCCGCCCGAGTCGCGGACGATCACGACCCAGGCCTGCGGCGGGCCGCCGCCGGGCGAGATCACCGGGTGGGCGAGCGCCCGGCCGGCGATCGAGGGATGGGTCGGGACGAAGGGATGGCCGTCGGCGATGTGGGTGAGGGCTTCGTCGCGGATCGCTTTGACCGCCTCGGCGGAGAGCTCGCGGCGGAAGCCGCGCCCGGCCAGCCGCTCCCCGCGGCTGTTGAGGATCGCGACCGTGCCGCCGACGGCGGAGGCGATCGTCGCCACGATCTCCTCCAGCCCGCGCTCTTCGAGGACCAGCCGCTCGAGCCGCCGCTGAACCGCGATGCCGCGCTGCAGCACCTCGTACTGCTCGTTGACGAGGCGGGCGAAGGCCTTCTCGGTGATCGCGATGAACGGGGTCGAGTAGGGCACCTCGAAGAGCGGGAAGTCCCGTTTCTTCGCCTCCTCGACCAGCGCTTTCGGCAGTTTCTTGTGGTTGAAGCCGGTGCCGAAGCCGAGCCCGGCGAGGTTGTGCTCGGCGAGCAGGCGGATGTAGGCGCGCTGTTTGGCGGCGCTCTCGAGCGGGATGCCGGTGGTCAGCATCAACTCGCCCCCGGACAGCCACGGGGTCGGATCCTCGAGCTCGGAGATATGGATCCAGCGCACGGGCGCCTCGGCCGCCTGGGTCCCAGCCGCGAGATCGAGGCCAAGCTCGTCGAGCAGGCTCTGGACGGTGAGCATCAGCGTGGTGCCTATCTTCGGACCCGCTCCCACGCGTCGGTGAGCACGCCGCGCAGCACGTCGTGGATCTCCTCGAACTGCTCGCTGTCGGCGATCAGCGGCGGCGCCAGCTGAATTACCGGGTCGCCGCGGTCGTCGGCACGGCAGATCAGCCCACGCCGGTAGAGCTCGCCCGAGAGGAAGCCCCGCAGCAAGTCCTCGGCCTCGTCGTCGTCGAAGCCCTCTTTGGTCTCCTTGTCCTTGACCAGCTCGATCGCCTGGAAGAAGCCGGCGCCGCGCACGTCGCCGACGATCGGCAGGTCGCGCAGGCTCTCCAGCATCTGCCGGAACTCACCCTCCTTGGCGAGCACGTGGCCGCAGAGGTTCTCGCGCTCGAAGATGTCGAGGTTGGCCATCGCGATCGCGGCGGCGAGCGGGTGGCCGGCGAAGGTGAAGCCGTGGGTGAAGGACTCCTTGCCCTCCATGAACGGCTCGGCGACCCGGTCGGAGACGACCATCGCCCCCATCGGCGCGTAGGCCGAGGTCAGCGCCTTGGCCATCGTGACGATGTCGGGGACGTACTTGAAGCGCTCGCAGCCGAACCAGTGGCCGAGGCGGCCCCAGGCGCAGATCACCTCGTCGGAGATCATCAGGACGTCGTAGCGATCGCAGATCTCCCGCACCCGCTCGAAGTAGCCCTCGGGCGGAACGAAGCAACCGCCGGCGTTCTGGACCGGCTCGACGATCACCGCGGCGACCGTCTCCGGGCCCTCGAACACGATCCGCTCCTCGATCGCGTTAGCCGCCCAGAGCGGGTGGCGATCCTCGGGCCAGCGGTAGGTATTGGTGTTGGGCACGTGGCAACCGCCGGGAGTGAGCGGCTCGAACGGAGCGCGCAGCTCGGTGATGCCGGTGGCGGAAAGCGCCCCGAGCGAGGTGCCGTGGTAGGCGATCTCGCGGGCGATCACCTTGTGCTTCTGGCCGTTGCCACGAAGGCGGTGATAGTTGCGAGCCAGCTTCAGCGCCGACTCGACCGCCTCCGAGCCCCCGGAGGTGAAGAAGACGCGGTTGAGATCGCCGGGGGCGAGCGAGGCGATCCGCGCCGCCAGCTCGATCGCGCGCGGATGCGCGTAGCTCCAGAGGGTGTAGAAGTCGAGCTCCTCGACCTGGCGGGCCGCCGCTTCTCCAAGCTCGGTGCGGCCGTGACCTGCGTTGACGCAGAAGAGGGCGGAGAGGCCGTCGAGGTAGCGGTTGCCGTGGTCGTCGTAGACGTAGCAGCCCTCGCCGCGGACGATGATCGGGATCTCGTGGTCGGGGCCGTAGGAGCCCATTCGCGAGAAGTGCATCCAGAGATGTCGCATTGCCAGCTCCTGAAGGCTGGTATCCACTGCCCCGGTCGACTGCGACGCGATGGCCATGCGATTTCTCCTCTCTTGCTACGACGTTATGGACAAAGCTAGAGGCGCTATGGCCACTGTGCAATGGTCATGAAGTCGAGGACTTGGCAGCGCCTTGTACTGATTGTACAAATCAACCGCTGCGAATTGGGGCATTTGCCACTTGTGAGGGACGCCGCGCGGGCGTACCTTCAAACGGCCGCTCTGCCAACCCGGCGCAGCGGGACTCGAAGAAGGGAGTCAAATGGAGAGTGCAGCGGTTCCGACCCCCGGAGCAGCGGCGGGCACCTCGCCACCATCGACTCCAGTGCCCAGCAGCGGCGAGAAGGGCCTGAAGAAGAACGCGATCGGCTTCGTCTCCAGCGTCGTCATCGGCGTCGCCTCGACCGCTCCCGGCTACAGCCTCGCAGCGACCCTCGGCTTCATTGCGGCCGCGGTCGCCCTGCAATCGCCGGCGATCCTGCTGCTCGCCTTCATCCCGATGTTCCTGGTCGCCGCCGGCTACTACTACATGAACAAAGCCGACCCGGACTGCGGCACCAGCTTCTCCTGGGTGACCAAGGCGATGGGGCCACAGCTCGGCTGGATCGCCGGCTGGACGATCGTCGTCGCCGACGTGATCGTGATGGCAAACCTGGCGCAGATCGCCGGCCTCTACACGTTCCTGCTCTTCGGCTGGACCTCCGCCGCCGCATCCACCGCGGCGGTAACGGCGGTCGGCGTTCTCTGGATCGCGATCATGACCGCGATCGTGCTGATCGGGATCGAGTTGTCGGCACGGACCCAGGTCGGGCTGCTGGCGGCGGAGGTCCTCACCCTGGCCGTCTTCGCCGTGGTCGCGCTGGTCAAGGTCTACTCGGGCAGCGCCCCGGCCGGCTCGATCGACCCGAGCTTCTCCTGGATCAACCCATTCAGCCTCAGCCCGAGCGAGCTCTCCGCCGGCTTGCTGCTCGCGGTATTCATCTACTGGGGGTGGGACACGACGGCAACCGTAAACGAGGAGACCGAAGACCCAGGCGAGGCGCCAGGGCGGGCAACCGTGGTCAGCACGTTGATCCTGCTCGGTATCTACGTGATCGTCGCCGTTGCGGCCCAAGCCTATGCCGGCGTCGACCAGCTGGTCGCCAATCAAGAAGACGTGCTGAGCGCGCTGGGCACGGAGGTGTTCGGCTCGCCGCTCGACAAGATCCTGATCATCGCCGTGCTTTCTTCGGCCGCGGCGTCGACCCAGACGACGATCCTGCCAACGGCGCGCACGACGCTCTCGATGGCCCGCGCGAACGCGTTGCCGAAGAGCCTCGGCAAGGTCCACCCACGCTTCCTCACGCCCCACGTCTCAACCCTGGCGATGGGCGCGGCTTCGATCGTCTGGTACGTCGGCCTCACCCTGGTCAGCGAAGACATCCTCTTCGACTCGCTGGCGGCGCTGGGCCTGATGATCTCCTTCTACATCGGCCTGACCGGCTTCGCCTGCACGATCTACTACCGGCACGAGATCCTGCGCAGCGTCAAGAACTTCTTCTTCGTCGGCCTCGGGCCGTTCATCGGCGGCGTGATCCTCTTCTACCTGTTGATCAAGAACGGGATCCAACTGGCGGATCCGGCCAACTCGGAATCGGGCAACTCCTGGTTCGGGCTCGGGCCGCCACTGGTGATCGCGGTTTTCTTCCTCGTCCTCGGCTTCATCCTGATGGCAGTGCAGTGGAGGGCCGTGCCGGAGTTCTTCCGCAAGCGACCCGAGGTCGCCCCGCCGGGCTTCCTCGAGGGTGAATCCGAGCCGATGAGCGGCGGGATCGCATCTGGAGGGGAGAGCTGAGATGGGCCAGATAGTGGTCGGATACGACGGATCGGATTGCAGCAAGGCAGCGCTCGAGGAGGCGGTGGGACTCGCAAAAAGCTTCGGTGACGAGGTCGTGCTCGTCTTCGGCTATGCCCCGCCCGGGATCTGGGGCGGCGAGATCGCCGAACACGAGGAGGCGATCGCAGAGTTCGGCGAGAGAGTGATGGCCGACGGAAAGCGACTCGCCGAGGCGGACGGTGTCGAGGCCAGGGTGGCGCTGGTCCCGAAGCGTGGCCCGGAGGCGCTTGTCGATGTGGCGAAGGAGCGAGCGGCACGAATGATCGTCGTCGGCAGCCAGGGCGAGGCGCCGCTGAAAGGCGTGATCGTCGGCTCGACCCCGTACAAGCTGCTGCACTTCTCGCCTTGCCCGGTGCTTGTGGTTCCAGCGTCGTAGGGGAGGGCCGGGGGTCGTGCTGTTGGTGCCGCTTCGCGAGGCTCCATCAGGGCCGACCCCCAACCCTTCTTCAGCGGCCGATGTGGAAGCCGACTAGCTGGGGGATGCGTGAGATCAATGAGCTGATTGAGCTCGGAGCGTGGTCGGCTAGCTCGGCGTTCTCCTTACTCACCAGAGCTCTGCGGATCGTCGCTCCTCCTAGCCAGTGGAAGGGCTCGGGGGGGACGCGTTGGGGAGAGGGGTCGACTATCGGCAGGCGGGAGTGCTCGTCGCGGCGATCGAGCGCCAGCGAGGCGAGCACCTGGCCCACCATGTAGGAGGGACCGACGCCGTTGCCGGTGTAGCCGGCGGCGGCGAAGGCACGGCCGCCGCGCAGGGGCGCGACGAGGGGCAGGTGGGTTGGCGAGACGTCGACCGGGCCGCCCCAAGCGTGGGTGAGCTGCCGTCCCGCGAGCCCCGGGAAGTACTCGCGCAATCGGGCCGCGGCGGCGGCAACCACCTCGGTATCGAGCTCGGCCGTGCCGTGCAACCGCGCCCCCATCGCGATCCGGCCCCCGCCCCAGCCGAATGCGATGCGGCCGTCAGGGGTGGTGCGAAAGTAGTCGATCAGGGCGCGGCTGTCGGTGATGCACTCGCCCCCGGTCCAGCCGATCTCCTCGAGCAGGTCGGGAACGGGCTCGGTGAGGACGATGTGCGACGAGGAGACGGTGAGGGCATCGCGCAGCGGTGCGCCCGGTGCCTTCGCGGCGCCGCCGATCGCGACTATCGCCGCTCCGGCGCGAACCGAACCATAATCGGTGTGCGCCGTCACCTCGCCCCGCTCGCGGGCATCCGACATCAACCCCACCCCAGTGGGGTCAAAGTCGGATGCGCCAGCAAGACGCCTGACTGGTGAGCGCTCGTGTATTTCCACGCCGGCGGCGAGTAGTCGCTCGCGCAAGCCGTGCGCCAGGCGGGCGGGCTGCACGGTCGCCGCGTCGGGATAGAGAGCGCCGCCGCGGAAGGCCGGCGAGGCACAGCGCGCGGCCACCTCGGCGGCGCCCAGCGGCTCGATCGCCCCCGCCTCACCCAGCTCCTGGCAGGCCGCCAGCGCCTCCTCCCAGACCCCATCGTGGGCAGCCGCGGTGGAGACCTGCAGGTAACCGCCGCGCCGGAACCAGGCGTCGACCTCTTGCTCGCGGCAGAAGGACTCGATCCCCACCACCGCCTGCCGCGCGGCCCGTGCCACGGCCAGCGCCCCCTCGTCCCCCCAACGCTGCCGCATGTTGGGCAGCGAGAACCACATCACGTTGCAGAAGCCACCGTTACGCCCGCTGGGCCCGCGCCCGCAGGTCTCCGCCTCGAGCAGCACCACCCGAGCCTCGGGCTCGAGCACCTTGATCTGCCAAGCGGCCCACATCCCCGTATATCCACCGCCGATCACCACAACATCAGCCCGCCGCTCCCCCACCAGCTCCGGCATCGGCGCAACCCCGCCCGCCTCCTCAAGCCAGTACCCGTGCGCGGTGTGCTTCATAGAACGAGTCTGCCAGGGGAGGAAGGGGTGTCCCTCGAACCGGCGGATACTCAGAGCGGGCGAAGCCCGCGAGTCGGAGCGAGGGACACCCCCTTCCTCCCGTTCGGCTCTGCATAGACTGATCCGCGCATGGCAACCTTCGACGCCCTCGCCAACCTGCCCCTGGAGATCGAGGGCTACGAGCTGCAGGGGCAGGAGCTGCAGATCCCCGGCTTCGAACGCCTCTCGACCGTGATCCACCTCTGGGGAGGCGGCGAGGACGGGCTCGGTGAGGACGTCACTTACGACGCGCTCGATCACGTCGCCCTGCAGGACGGCGGGCCGTCGCTCGACCTGACCGGGTACGCGACCTTGGGCGAGTTCTGCGAATTCATGGGCGGCGTCGACACCTTCCCCGCCGAGCCGCAGCGCGAGGTATCGCGCCGCTACCGCCGCTGGGCCTTCGAGGCGGCGGCCCTCGACCTGGCCCTGCGCCAGTCCGGCGTCGGCCTCGCCGCGGCTCTCGCCCGCGAGCCCCAACCGGTCACCTTCGTCTGCTCGATGCGGCTCTCCCCCGGAGAAGAACAGCCCTCCTCGATCGAGACCCTGCGGCGCAAGCTCGATCCCTACCCGGACCTTCGCTTCAAGCTCGACCCGACCAACGACTGGACCGACGAGCTGATCGCCGCCCTGGTCGAGACCGGCGCGGTCGACTCGCTCGACCTCAAGGGCTTCTACAAAGGGACGGTGGTCGACGTCGAGACCGATCCGGAGCTCTACGGGAAGCTGATCGAGGCCTTCCCCGACGCCTGGCTCGAGGATCCCGATGTGACCGAGGAGACGCGGCCGCGGCTCGAGCCCGTCCGCGACCGCCTTACCTGGGACGCGCCGATCCACTCGATCGCCGACATCGAGGCGCTGCCCTGGCCGCCGAAGATGGTCAACATCAAGCCCTCCCGGATCGGCGGCCTGCGCGACCTCTGCGAGACCTACGACTACTGCGCCGAGCGGGGAATCGGCGCCTACGGCGGTGGCCAGTGGGAGCTGAGCGTCGGCCGCGGCCAGATCCAGGTCCTCGCCTCTCTCTTTCACCCCGACACCCCGAACGACACCGCCCCCCGCGGCTATAACGAAACCGATCCTCCTCCTGGGCTACCGACGAGTCCGCTGCTGCCACAACTGACTCCCGCTGGGTTCCGCTGGGTGGAATAGGGGGCGAGGGAATTGGGTGTCCCTCGAACCGGCGGATACTCAAAACGGCGGTCTAACTAGACCGCCGTTTGTTGGGGCGAGGGACACCCAATTCCCTCGCCCGGGCTTCGGCCAACCGAATTCAGAGTTTCGGCTACGTTGGCGACACCCCGCCCCGCCGAAGAAGGAGAACCATGGCTGAGAAAAGTTTTCCCGCCGCGCTGAACGAGCAGATCGCCAACGAGTTCGCCGCCTCTCAGCAGTACGTCGGGGCGGCCGTCTACTACGACGCCGAGACGCTCCCCCGCCTCGCCAACTTCTTCTACCGGCAGGCGCTGGAGGAGCGCGAGCACGCGATGATGATGATCCAGTACCTGCTCGACGTCGGCGAGGAGGTGCACATCCCCGACATCAACTCGCAGGAGACCACCTACGCGGACGGGAGCGCCCCGGTGCGGATGGCGCTGGAGCAGGAGAAACGGGTCGGCCAGGAGATCTACGCCCTGTTCGAGCTGGCGCGCGAGGTCAAGGACTACCGGGCCGAGCAGTTCATGCAGTGGTTCGTCAAGGAGCAGGTCGAGGAGGTCGCGTTGATGGGGGACCTGCTCAACGTGGTCGAGCGCTCCAAGGAGAACCTGCTGCTGGCCGAGGACTACATCGCTCGCGAGAATCCCGGCGAGGGTGGCGGCGATCCCACTGCGCCACCCCCCGCGGGTTCAGGGGGGTAAGGGACGAGACGGTGGTGTGGGACGGTGGGGGTGTCCCTCGCTCCGACTCGCGTCCGGCGCCTGACCCCCCGGCGAGTTCCAGCGTTGGTGTGCCGGCCGCTCTGAGTATCCGCCGGTTCGAGGGACACCCCCACCGTCCCACCTCAAGCCACCGCGCTTAGCTCAGCCAGCCAGCGCGCTTGCGCATAGCCGTGATCCGGCGGAACTCGGCTATGTCCTCGCGCAGGGCTGCTGGAGCTGGGGCGGGGAGGAAACGGGCGGGGAGCGGTGACTCCATTGCTCCCGACTCGCCCTTGGTAATGCGGTAGGCGCGGGCGCCGCGTTGGGCGGTGACTGCCGACGGTGGACCGGCGCCCTCCCAGATCAGCCCGGCGTAGTCATCGAGTCCGTAGCCGTCCGGCATCCCGTTGCCGATCGCGTCGAGGTAGGCGGCACGGCGGTCCGGTTCGTTGTTGTAGTGGACGCAGAGACTGCCGCTGAGAAGGCCGAGCCCAGCGCCGGGCAGCGGCTTGCCCGAGGACTTGGTGATGCCGGCCTCGAACCAGCACATCGCGCCGGCGCTCTGCCCGGCGAGCACGATTCCCTGGCGCCAGGCGAGACTGAGGATCGCGCTCAGCTCGTGCGCCTCCCAGACCGCCAGCAGGTTGAGCAGGCTGCCGCCGCCGACGTAGATCAGATCCTGTTCGAGCAGATGGTCGCGCAGCTCCATCGGGCGGGTGCCGAGCCGGAAGAGGGAGAGGTCGGAGAGATCGCAGGGCCGCTCGCCGAAGGCCGAGTAGAAGCGGCCGATCTGCTCCGACGTGTCGCCGCTGGCAGTCGGCAGGATGCAGATCCGCGGCCGCCCGCCAGCCCGCGTCGTCGCCAGCCGCAGCATCAGCTCGCAGACGGCCCGATCGGGGG
Organism: Solirubrobacterales bacterium; assembly: GCA_035472395.1. Lineage (GTDB taxonomy): Bacteria > Actinomycetota > Thermoleophilia > Solirubrobacterales > 70-9 > VRUE01. The sequence continues at coordinate 35,304 of DATIPC010000002.1, read as the reverse complement.
GGCGCGAGGTGAAGTCATGGCCACCGAGGGTGAGGACGCGGCTGATCATTGGCCGCTCATCAGGCGGCCACCGCAGTCGACATCGCCTCGGGAAGCGGAAGGAGCGGCGGGGCCTCGGAGTCGCCGAGGTAGGTGGTGGCGATCCTCATCTCCACCACCCGCTCCCCAACCGCGTCCAGCCGGTAGCCCCGCGCCGACGGCCGCGAGGCGATCACCCGGCTCAGCTCGGTGTCGACGAAGTGCAGCGCGGCACCGTCCTCGGCGGCGTAGCCGGAACGCATGCCGTCGCGGATGAAGTCGTGGTAGGAGCGCCGCCGGCTGGAGCCGGGCTCGTAGTGAACGCAGTTGCTGAACGGCAGCATCCCCAGCCCCTCGACCCGCCGCGGGGCGCCGTGGAACCCGGTCACCGCCTCGGAGAACCAGCACAGCGAGCCGGCCGAGAGCCCGCAGAGGATGACGCCCCGCTCCCACGCTTCACGCAGAATCGCGTCGATCCCGTGCGCCCTCCACACCCCGAGCATGCTGACCACGCTGCCGCCGCCGACGTAGATCAGGTCCTGCTCGAGCAGGTGCGCGCGCAAGTCCTCGGGCCCCTGCTCGCGGCGGAAGAGGGAGATGTGGCTGGCCTCGCAACGATCGGCGCCGAAAGCGCGGTAAAAGCGGACGATGTAGTGGTCGGCGTCGCCGCTCGCCGAGGGCAGGAAGCAGACCTTGGGCCGCTCCGCCCCGCACAGCCCGAGCACATAGTCGTCGAGCAGCGGGTTGCCCGACTCCATCGAGAACCCACCCCCACCGAAAGCGACGATCTGACGGAGCATCTTCTTCATCGCCAAATGGTTGCGGCGGTTTGCCCAGCCGTGGTTGTACAGCGGTCCGAAGTTTTCGGTATCCCAATCGCCCGCGTGTACAGTCTTCCCCGACGGCCGCGTCGCCGCCCCATCCCGCCCGCGTTCCCAGCCGGAGACGAATTGTTAATCCGGTACTGATTCGTCCACAGAGTGCCGCGCGGGGTGTACAATCGCGTTTACCGAAACACCGCTGTCTGCGTGAGGAGTTTTGCTCGCATGTCCCCCACCGCAACGCCCAACGATGGCATTCCCCCCGCCGCCGGGGACCTCAGCGGCGTGATCGAGCAGGAGCGGCTGCCGGCGGGCAGGGCGGACCTGGCCGAGCCGCTTATCGCTCACTCCCAGCGGGAACGAATCCTCGTCGCGATGGCCGACAGCTGCGCGAGCAAGGGCTACAACGCGACGACGATCGCCGACATCGTCGAGCCGGCGGGCGTCTCCCGCGCCACTTTCTACGAGCTCTTCAAGGACAAGGAGGACTGCTTCCACGCCGCGATGGAGGTCTCGCTGGCAGACGCGATGGGGCGAATCGTCTCGGCCTACTCGCCCGACAAGCCGTGGGCGACGATGGTCCGCGATGCCGCCGCCGAGTTCCTCGACCTGCTGGCGAGCCGCCCTGCCTTCGCCCGGATGGCGCTGGTCGAGGCGCCTGCCTCCGGCGAGCGGGCCTTCGAGCTCTACGCATCGGGCAAGCGGGTGCTGCAGTCTCTGCTCGATCGTGGCCGTGACGACCCGATCGAGGAGGAAGCGATCCCCTCCAGCGCCGGCCGCGCCGCGCTCTCCGGCGCCGAGTCGCTGATCGTCGGCCAGATCCTCGCCGGCAACGCCGAGCGGCTGCGGGAGCTGCTGCCGGACATCGTCTACATCACGACCGTTCCCTACCTCGGCCAGGAGGAGGCGCTGCGTCAGTCCCGCGAGGCCGAGAAGCTCCTGAGCCCACCCGGAGGCTGACCGGAGTGGAGCGGGCAGGAGGGGTAGAGCCGTGGCGCCCTCCGCGCGGGCGTCACCGGCTGCCGCCAGAGGTGGTGGCGCGCTCCCAGCGCGAACGCCTGCTGGAGGCGGCAGCCAGGGTGGTCGCCGCCAAGGGCTATGGAGCGATGACGGTGGGTGACCTGACCAAGCATGCAGGTGTCTCGCGCACCACCTTCTACGAGCTTTTCGACGACAAGGAAGCCTGCTTCCTGGCCGCCTACGACAACGCGGTCGAGGCGCTGGTGCGGCGGGTGATCGCCGCCTATGAGTCCGAGCAGGGCTGGCCGGAGCGGGCTGCGGCGGGCCTTTCAGCCCTGCTCGGGGCGCTCGCCGAGGAGCCGGAGCTAGCGCGACTGTCGCTGATCGACATCGGCAACGCCGGACCGCTCGCCCAGCGTCGCTACCGGGCGGCGGTGCAGAGGCTGACCCCACTCTTCGAGGAGGGGCGGGATTTCGCGCCAGAGGGCCGGGGCTTGCCGGCCAATACCTCGCGGATGGCGATCGGCGGAGTCGCCGGGCTGATCTCCGACGAGCTCCTCGCCAACCGCGCGGAGCAGCTGCCGGGTTTGCTTTCGGACGCTCTTTTTGCCACGCTAGTCCCATATATCGGCCCGGACGCGGCTGCCAGGGAGGTCGAGAGGCTGACTCGATAAACGTCCACGTACAGGTTGCCGCTATGATCCATATACCCGATAGTTCTACCCTGACGGGCGGGCTGATGGCAGGCAGCGAAACGCGGCGTCAACTGATCCTGGAAGCGATGGTGCGGGTCGTCGGCCGCAAGGGATACAAGGCCACCTCGGTCGCCGACGTGATCGAGGAGGCCGACACCTCCCGCACTACCTTCTACAAGCACTTCGACGACAAGCACGAGTGCTTCCTGGCCGCGTACGACATGGTGGTCGAACGGGTTCTCGACGAGGTGATCGCCAGCTGCAACGGCGAGCAGACCTGGCTGGAGCGCGTGCGGGTCGGCCTGGCGACGATCGTCGAGATGTTCGCCCTCGACCCCGAGCTTGCCCGCACCGCGATCGTCGAGGTCGCCGCGGCTGGCGCCGACGCCCGCCAGCGCCACTGGAACGCGATCACCAGGTTCACCGAATTCCTCGATGACGGCGAGGAGCTGGCGGGCGGTCGCGAGCTGCCCGACAACATCGCCTTGATGGCCGCCGGCGCGGTCTCGGGACTGATCTTCGACGAGCTGCTGACCGGGCGGGCGGAGCGCCTGCCCAAGCTCCTGCCGGACCTGCTCTTCGCGCTGCTCGTCCCCTACATCGGGCCCGGCGCCGCGACCGAGGAGATGCGCAAGGCGGCGGCCGGCTGAGGTCCCGCACCCTCGCCGGCCGCCGGCCTCCCGAGTTCCCCGATCTAGGCTGCGCCGATCTCGCGGCGCAGCTTGGCGCGCACGCGATGCAGGCGAACCTTGACCGTGCCGACGGGGATGCCGAGGCGACGAGCAATCCCCTCCTGGGTCAGGTCCTCGTCGTAACGGAGCCGCACCAACTGCCTGTCGCGTTTATTGAGGCGCTCGAGCGCCGCGTATAGATCGGCGCGTTCGACCGTTGCCAGGACCCGCTCGTCGTCGGCGCCGTGGGCGACCTCGATCGTGTCGATCGGGTCGGGCCGATTGCGACCGTACTCGCGGAAAGCCTCGTTGCGGACGATGGTCGCCAGCCACGGCTTACGCGCGTTCCGGTCCCGTAGGGTCGACCGACGTCGCCAGGCCCGCAGCAACGAGTCCTGGGCGATGTCCTCGGCCTCTGTGCGGTTCTTCGTGTAGCGATAGGCGAAGCGCAAGCAGGTCCTGTGGACCTCGTCCCAGTCCCAGCCCTCGCCTGCGCCTGCTCCCCGGCCTACTTCGTGATCGAGACGACGGACCTCCACGATCCGAACAAACTAGCAGATTTGAGCAATGGAACGTTGTAGACCATTGATCGGTCCCGAAAGCCATGGCGGCAAGGGCAGCAGTTCAACCGGGCGGGCAGTGGGCCGAGCAAGCCTACGAGGCAATCGCGCCCGTCTACGACGATTTCACCGCCCATCATGACTACGAGCTGTGGTTGGGCAACCTCCTGCCGAAGGCCCGCGGCCACGGGCTGAGTGGGCGCCGCCTGCTCGACGTCGGCTGCGGGACCGGGAAGAGCTTCCTGCCGATGCTCGAGCGGGGCTGGGACGTCACCGCGTGCGACATCTCGGCGGCGATGCTCGAGCTGGCCCGAACGAAGGCGGGGGACGCTGCCCGGCTGAGCGTGGCGGACATGCGGGAGCTTCCCGTGTTCGGCGAGTTCGATCTCGTCTGGGCGCTGGACGACGCGGTCAACTACCTGCTCAGCCCGGAGGAACTGGGAGAGGCGCTGAGCGGGATGCGGGCCAACCTGGCTCCCGGCGGACTGCTGATGTTCGACCTCAACACGCTGCAGGCCTACCGCACCTTCTTCGCCGAAGTCCAAGAGGTGGAGCGGGGCGGCCGGCAGCTCGTTTGGCGCGGCCAGGCCTCGGCGGATACGCCGCCCAGGTCGATCAGCGAAGCGCGCTTCGAAATCATGCCGGGAGCGAACGGCGGCGGGGACGTGGAGACCCATGTCCATCGCCAGCGCCATTTCCCCGAAGCAGAGGTGCGCGACCGGCTGGAGGCAGCGGGGCTGGAGTGCCTCGATGTCTACGGCCATGGCTTCGACGCGGTTCCGAAACAGCCGCTCGAAGAACTGGTCCACAGCAAGGCCGTCTACATCGCCCGCCAAGCGTAGGACGAACCACTCGCCAGCCGGCAAACCTGTCGGCGTCCTACTCGTCTAGGGTGGGTGATCCTCTCGGCGCGCGGTTGATGCGCCTCAAAGATTTAGCTGCGATACCAACTGACTAACCAACGGGCGGAGCCTATCGGCACCCGATCTTCACCCATCCCGCCGATGACTTCACTTACACACTAGGCCAAATGAGCAGATTGGAGAAATACCCGAGTGCTAGTGGTGTTTTCTGCTTTAGGTCTACTGGGATGCTCTCTATGGGTACGCAGTGGTGTGAAATCGTGACTAGCTACTTATATTCTGTAGACTCGTAAGGAAATAGCTGGCAGGCTCGGCGCGTGTCGGAGGTGGCTCTCAAGGCTCTTGGCGAAGCGATACGTACGCGGCGGGGCGAAATCGATGGTCTCTCACAAGAGGGACTCGCTGACCTTGCCGGGATGCATCGCACGTACGTCAGCGAGATCGAGCGCGGGTTGCGGAACCCGAGCTTTCGCAATCTCTTCAAGCTCGCAGCAGCGCTCGAAGTGCCACTGTCCGAACTGGTCGCCCAGGCCGAGCGCGTCGTCGGGGGCGAACCAATGACTCCCGGAACCTAGATCGCCGCGGGCCGCATAGGTCCGGCTTAGAACCCCTTGGCGTTTGGCTCAACCGCAAAGAGAGTCGCCGGCGGATTCAAATCGCGAGTCGTGGCCAGCTTGAGTAGAAATTCGAAGTCGTCCTCGGCACGACGAATCTCATTCGCCACGTCCGTGAACTCAACGTCCTTGAAGTTGCTCACCCCCTCGCGACGAGCGGCCGCGCGGTGCAGAAGGGTGTTATCGAAGAGAACGAGGCCACGCCGCCGCCCCTCCGGAACCTGCTCCTGATCGAGCGCATACGTCCTGATACCCGCAGCCCCATGTCGCGAAAGCACGGGGAGAACGCGCTCGAGATCCCCTTTGTCGATTAGAAAAATCCGCGTGATGGCAATCCGTCGCGTTGCCTCGCCATAGGCCTGAAAGTACACATCTGCTTCGGGCTTCAGCCACCACTCCACCCCCCGCGAGGCAACCGCCCTAACTTCGCGTCGGGTCTCCGCCAGTGCCCCCTTGACCAAGTCGAGCTCCTCTTCTTGCGAGCTGCACACAAAGGTGCCGTCTGCCATATCCGCGATCACCTGACTGAACTGCTCAACCGCGTTGGTGGTGCGTTTGGTCAAGAAGGAACTGCGCTTGTTGTGCGTGCTTGCGACCGCATCGACGATGCGTACCACAGGCAACTCGATGTGCGGCACCTTGTAGAGATGCTGCAGGGGCTGTACTGCTATGCGGTTCTCATCGATCTGATCGAGCCGCTGGGCGAAGGCGTAGAGAGCCGTGATGAGAATGCCGGTGAGCAGAGCAACGAGCCCGAACAGAGCGCTGATCTCCCACTTGGTACTGCTGACCATGCCGACCGCAGTAAGCACTGCGCCGGCGATGATGCTGACCGCCGTACCCGTGAAGAATGTCTTTCGCAGTTGACTCTGCACGCCTAGTCCAGATCTTCGACAACCTTGAGTATTTCCTGAATCATGCGAGCGTGGTCTTCAGCCGGTAGCCCGTCGACCGAGTTTTCCCGAGTTTGCGTCACACCGTCGACAGCCGGGCCTTTCGCGACCGTATCACGAAGAATTGCGCTGTTACCCTCGGGCGTGAAGCGCTCTAGAAGCGTCCCTGCCCGCTCCTTTCTCAAGACGGCGATGGCTGCCAGCAGTGCCTGCGCTCCCCAATTGGAGGTGCCGCTGACAATCAGGTGATCACACGGCACCACACAATGGATTCGCTCGCCCAGATCGACATTGGCCGCGACTATCTTCGCCGGCAGGGTGCCCATTCCGAGCTCATTTCCACCATCCCCGATACCGATTCGGGTCCAATTCGCCGCCGAGAACAGTTCATCAAGGGGTGCCGTCACAGTCGAAACGTCTCGACCTGACATGTCATAGACGCGACCGTCTCGGCCCGGGCCGAGACGCTCCACCGCGACCATGTGGGTGACTCCGACATCGTCCTGGTAGCGAGAGATCAGGGAACCGACCGCGTCCCGGGCGCCAGCGGACACCGGGACGACGTCCAGAGGAATGTCAACGCCCGTGCCCGCCGCCTCGAGAGAGGCTCTAACGGCATCGGCGCACTGCTCATCGGTAACAACCCTTGCAGACCAACCCGCCGCGGTGAGGCCTACCGCGAGTTCGGCACTGCCTATCGGGCCGTCGGTCTCAGCGGCAGGAGGCTCTGCCCACGGGATGAAGACACCCGTCATCACCGCCACGGTTGGCTCGGGGTGCCGCGCGATCGATCGCGCGGCACCGAGCAAGCCATTGCGCGCCTCTTGAACCAGCGCACCGATGTTCCGACCAACATCACGGCCCACGATCGCCTCCAACGACGCGATCCTCTCGTCCTGCGAACGCCCGTGACTCATCGAGCGGATGCTAAGGCGGCGAAATGATCGCCGCGCTCCTCGAAGTCGCGATAGAGATTGAAGCTCGGTGCGGCCGGGGAGAGCAGCACGACTGCTCCGGAAATGGCAAAAGCCTGCGCCGCCTTTACCGCCTCCGCCATGTCGGCGACTTGCAGTGCTCGACCTTCAGATACTCCAGCCCCCACAGCGGCCGCAACGAAGCGCGTGCCGGTCGTCGGGAGGCCGATCACCGCGGCGTCGCGCTGGGCCGCGAGGTGCCCCAACGCGGTGTAGTCCTGGCCCCGGTCCTGGCCGCCGGAGATCAGCACCACGGGCCGATCGGCGAAGGCCTTGAGTGCGGCGATGGCCGACTCTGGCGTCGTCGAGATGCTGTCGTCCACCCACTCGATGCCATTGGCCTCGTGGACCGTCTGCAGTCGGTGGGGCAGCGGGTGGACGTCTGCCAGCGCCGAGGGCAGCGGTGGCCGTTTCAGCTCCGCCGCGTCAAGGGCAGCCAACGCGGCGCAGAGGTTGACGGCGTTGTGACGGCCACGGAGCGGAAAGAGGTGCGAGGGGATCTGGGTGCCATCCGGGTGTCGGACGCCGTCGCCACTGACATGCCAGCTGCCGGTCACATCGAAATGGCGGACGTCGGCGCTGCCACACTCGGCAGCCAACTCCCTCGGCAAGATGCAGGTGCGCACCCCAGGCAGGCTCAACAGCCGCAACTTGTCGCGGCGGTAGCGCGTGGCTGATCCGTGCCAGTCCGCATGATCCTCATAGATGTTCGTGATGACGGCCAGCTCGGATCCGCAGGTCAGATCGGCCACTTGGTAGCTGGAGAGCTCGATGATCGCCCATGCCGACGACGGGGCGCTGAGCAGGTCGAGCGCCGGGCGCCCGATGTTGCCAGCGAGATGGACATCGTGGCCTGCAGCCGTCGCCAAATGCGCAATCAGGGTTGCGGTCGTGCTCTTCCCCTTGGTGCCGGTGACGCCGATCACTCGTCGTCCGCGGCGCTCGGCCAGCCAGAGTCCGGTGGCCGTTGCAACGCCGATGCCGGCTTCGGCAAGGGCCTTCAACTCGGGACGATAGATCGAGACGCCCGGCGAGCGGACGACGAAGTCGCACGCCGACAGCGCCGTCACCGCCTCGGCGGCGTCGACTACGCGTGCGCCGCCGGCGATCAGGTCACTGGCGTCATCCTTGGCGTTCTCGCGCACGACAACCTCGATCGCTGCACCGGGCAGCTGGGTGCGGACATGGGCTGCGAACGATCGGGTCTCACGCCCAAGGCCCCAGATCCCGATTTTCTTTCCGTCAAGCTCCGAGAAGCGCATGCACGTCGTCGATCAACTCGGTGGGAACGGCATGATCGTCGGTGAGCTCGAGCACCTGGCTGGGGCTGCCTTCGTCACTGCCGAAACGGGGGAGCACCTCATCGGCCAGCCGTCGCACGACCCTTTGCTGGTTCCAGCGCGGGTCGCCGGCAAGCAGGCGGATCGCCGCAACGCTGTCGTCGATCTCACCGACGCACTCGAAGGGCTTGTGCCCCCCGGTACCGGTCAGCAGTGCGAACCCCGCGTACTGCTCGGGGTCATCGAGCATGGCCCGACCGAAGATTTCCTCCAGAACGTCCGGGTCGAGGAAGGGAGCCAGTATGAGAAAGACAAAGCGACACTTGTCGCAGTCGCCGCACCAGGACGATGCCCGCAGGGCCGGGTCGAGCCTGAAGATCCGATTGCAACTGGTGAAGGCCGGGTGGTACTGACGCAAACGGGCAAATGCTCGCGCGATCGACAGCTCGGAGGCCGGACGCAGGACCGAGAAGACCCGCAAGTGAGCGGCGAGCTCACTGACCGCGTCGCGCAGCAGCTCCTCGGCTCGGGCGCTCTTGCTGAACTGATGGTTGACCTCGACCCCGTTCCACACGGTGTTCCCGATCGAGGCCGACCGCTCGTTGGCAAGCGCGACCGCATCGAAACCATGCAGCTCGGCGGTGAGCAGCGCCGCAGCAGCGATGATGGCCGTCACCGGAATGTGCCCATTGAGCGCGCCGCTCCGGTTGAGCTCCTGCAGCTGAGGGTCGAGGTGGCGGCGCACGAGCAGGCGGCTTAGGCCGGCGACGTCCACAGTGCGATCGATTGGCGGGGCGGTGCCAACCGAGAACAGCGCGAGCTCCAGCTTCGAACGCCGGACGATCTCCAGCGCGACGGCAGAGTCCTTGCCGCCACCGACGGGAACGAGCACCCGCCGCGGCGGGCCCGGCCGAGAGTCAGGCGAAGGTGCATTGCCGACGGGGAAGGCCGGGTGGGGAAGCGCCGGCAGATCGTTGACGACGGCAAACTCGCCCAAGCCCTCCGAGTAGAGCGCCTCGAGTAGTCGTGCGGTGGCGGGCGGTGGCGCCTCGCCCTCGAAAGCGACCCGAGGGGGCGCCGCGGTCTTGTAGTAGCTGACGCCGGCGACCCAGTGCAAGAGCGCGAGCAGTTGCTGCACGGTCTCGCTCTCTACGGCGCCGGCATCGGCGGGAACCGGAAGCTCGAAGCGCTCTTCGAACTCGAGCTGGTCGTCGAGCGCGTAGCGCAGCGCAACCCGGCCCTCCCGATCGATCGAGCGTCCGGTAAAGCGAAACGTCTCGAATGCGCCAGGATCGAATGTCGCATCTCCAATCACAGGAGAGCAGACTAGAGCGCGACGCCCCCGTGCAAAAGGCACTTCTCGATACGGCGCGACCGGACTCGAACCCGCGACCTCTTACCATCGTTTGATGGATGAGAAAAAGTCAGATTCGTCGCAGCCAGGCAACGGCGATCAGGTTGCGTCATGGCGGGAACTGGTGGACTCGGCTGCAAGCGCCCTCCAACAAGCCTCAGCGCGGATCTCACGTTGGGTCGAAGAGCATCGAGAGGGAATCGAACAGGACAGCTTCCTGCGGAGGCAGGTATATGGGGCAAGAGGCAACGCATTCAGACACGGCACCGCCCTGAAAGGCTGGAGACAGAAAGCGCTATCGCTCACCATTGCACTGGTCGCCTGCCTGGACCTGATGGAGGATAGCGAGGGAGCTTTGCTCGTCAAAGCCTTTGGCCGTCGTGATCGCGCCCACGAGATCACCACCGAGGTAGTACGCAAGTACCAAGCGACACCTCAGCCGGCAGAGGCGGCTCCGTGACACTGCTTGAACTTCTTCTTGCTCCCGCACCAACAGGGATCGTTGCGGCCGGGAATCGGCCGGGAATACGTGTGCCCTCAGGCGGCGAGAGATGCTCTTCGGCGCGATGAAACGACAGGCTCTTGAAGCCCGCTTTTAGCGCGGAAGTGGATGTGACCGCTGCGGGAGCGGGAATCGTACGATCGGAGGTCCCTGCATGAAAGGCCATTGTGGGACCATCCGCTCGCTTGCTCGTCAGGCAGCGGCGCCGTGAGTGCTGGCCGGCGCCGGCAACGTGGCAAGCAACTCAGCCGGCAGGCGCTTACTCGCCGACCAGACCTCCACCGCGACAACCGCATCGGTGCCGGAGTCGTGGTCGATCAAGCCCCATTCGACCTCCTCGCTAACCACATCTGCGGAATCGCCAGTCGGAAGCCAAGCGATGTCGGCATCTCGGTCGTAGTAGGCGAATCGTGCGCTCATAGCTTTCAGGATAACTCCCAACTGCCGTTAGGAGTTAAGGCTGGGACAGATCACGCAGTGGCCAGATGCTCACGATGCGCGCCAGGCTGGGACCATCCAGCGCTGGATGGTCGTAGATCACGGCAAACCGTCGCCCGTCCGGCGCGTGCCGTGGACCCGCCAATCCGCATCGCCACGATTGACCTCGCGGTGCTGACTCCGTCGCGGACGACGTCCTCGATTTCAAGCCGGCTCAGGCCTCGGTCGCTCAGGCGAAGCTCAGCATGGTCGGTCCAAATGAAGTGCTCGATCTCCACGGCGCGAGAGCCTACGCGGGAGCGCGTCTCGGTGATCCTTGCCGCAACGTCCAAAGCTCAAGCACCGGGTTGGTACCCATATGCGGTACCCACGGGTGAGAATGGGGCGCACTGGGACACCGCGCCAGCCGCCGCAAATGGCTCTACAATGCGGTTGCTGCTGAAACGGGAGCGACGGGACTCGAACCCGCGACCTCCGGCGTGACAGGCCGGCGCTCTAACCAACTGAGCTACGCCCCCTTGGGATGGGCGAGCATCGCCCGGCGGGGATTATCTCAGGGTCGCTGCACTTGCAGCTTGAAGGCCCCGCTGGCGCGGCGGGAGGACCGGACCGCGACCCGCAGGCGGGACTGGCCGCAGACGGTGTAGTTGAGCCGCCGGCCGACGTCACGCCCGTGCCTCGCGGTGCGCAGCACGTGGCCCGCCGGGTTCAGCAAGCTCAGGTCGTAGCGCGGCCCGCCGGCAGGCCGCAGGCTGACCGTGCCGTCGAGCGGTGTCCGGAACGACTCCACGGTCGCTCCTTGCCCTCGCGTCGGGAGGCGTCCCGCGAGCTGGAAGGCGGAGCGGCCCGCCCACGGATGGAGCGTGTCCATGCGGATCGCCTCGAAGGCGGCCTTGCTCGGCTTCAAGGCAGGCAACCACCTCCACTGGACGTCTGCTTCGGGGAAGCGGTAGTGCGCAAAGCTCTCGGCAAACGCCTCTCCTGGATCCTGAAAGTAGTGCAGACCCTCGTTGCCGGGGAAAAGCGCGCCGGTCTTGGAACGCTGGCAAACGCCCTCATAGCTCGACCACCGCGGTGGACCCCAATCGATCGCCGCCGGAAACGGCGGCGTGTTTTCGCGATGCTGAGCAACGTGGTGCCCGTACTCGTGAGCGAGAACGAACTCGCGGCTCGCGCCGTCGGGGGCAATCGCATCGCTGCCGCTGAGGACGATCTTGTTTTCGCCCCCGTAGTAGCAGGCCTGGGCGCCATAGCCGCAGTCGAATTCGATCTGGGACGGCGTGTCGAGCTGGACGGTGAGCAGTTCCATCTCGGGGCCGTGGATCAGCGTGCCGAGGAAGTTGGCGATCGACTGGGGGTCCGCCGCGGTGCAGGCCGTCTGGCAGGCCGCGGTGACGTCGATCGCGACGGTTTCGCCGCTGCCGTCGTCGATCGGGTAGCGGCCCTCCGTCTCGCTCGCAGAGATGCGCGCCGACCCCACGCTGGGAGTCTCGATCACCGTGTCGCGCCGCACCGCCCCGATCGCCGGGGTGGCGAGGAAGAGGATCACGACTATGCCCGCAAGCGCCCCCGCCGGGCGCTTGCTCAAGGGGCAGGTCCCGGATCTATCTCGTCTGCCTTCGCAGGCAGGGAGGTGGAGAGTGGGCGGCGCGGCGGAAATGCGCGGCTCGCCGCCGCGCCGCCCGCTCGCTTCGCCCGGCGACCCGCCCAGCGCGGACGTACCGGGTCGAAGTTGAGCAGCAAGCCCCAGGTGGTCGTCCCGATCTCACCGTCGCTGTGGCCAATCCCGGCCCGCCGGGATCGGGATGCGGCAACCTGTTCGGCGCCACCAGGGGCGGCCAAAGCGATGCGCATGTCAGCCGTCAGCGCCATCACGAATAGAACCGCCAGGAGCACCAGGCGGAGCCCTGGCGCCGGGGTGCTTCTGGCCTCACATCAACTCTCAACACGGTAGCTCGCCCGGGGCTGCGGTGGGAGAAAATCATCTCCCATCTCCGTACCAAGAACGGATGCGACTGTCTGAGCCACCTCCGCGATACAACCGATCGGGCGCCCTCTACGTAATGGATTGCGATGAAGATCGCAATCGTCGGCACGGGGATCTCCGGACTCGTCGCTGCCCACCTGCTGCATCGCGAGCATGAGATCGCGGTATACGAGGCTGCGCCCCGGTTGGGCGGGCACACCAACACGATCCAGGTCGAAACCGAGAGCGGGACCCACTGGGTCGACACCGGCTTCATCGTCTTCAACGACCGCAACTACCCCAACTTCGAACGCCTGCTGGACGAGCTGGGGGTCGCCGTGCAGCCCTCCCAGATGAGCTTCTCGGTCTCCGACGGCCGTGGCGAGTTCGAGTACGCGGGAACGCCGCGCGGTCTCTTCGCCCGCCCCTCGCACCTGATCAGCCCCTCGTTTCTCGGCATGCTGCGCGACTGGCGCCGCTTCAACCGGGAGGCGGTGGCACTGATCGGAACCAACGGCACCTCCCCCTCGCTCGGGCAATGGCTGGAGGAACGGCGCTTCTCCCGCCACTTCATCGACCGGCTCATCGTCCCCCAGGCCTCGGCCGTCTGGTCGGCGGATCCCGAGCAGATGTGGAGCTTCCCGGCCAGCTTCATGGCCGAGTTCTTCGAGAACCACGGCATGTACAGCCTCCGCGACCGGCCCCGCTGGCGGACCGTGAGCGGGGGGTCGATCCGCTACGTCGAGGCGATCTCCGCTCCCTGGCGGCAGCAGCTGCGGCTGGCGGCACCTGTGCGCCGGATCGAGCGCCTCGCGGACCGGGTGCGGATCGAGGCCGACGGCTGCGAGAGCGAGGACTTCGACCAGGTGGTGATCGCGACCCACTCCGACCAGGCGCTGGCGATGCTCGCCGACCCCAGCGAGGCGGAGCGCGAGATCCTCGGCGCCATCCCCTACCAGCGCAACGAAACCGTGCTGCACACCGACACCTCGCTGCTGCCCCGTCGGCGCACCGCTTGGTCGAGCTGGAACTTCCATCTCCCCAAGGTGCCCAGCGGACGGACTACCGTCACTTACTGGATGAACAATCTGCAGCAACTGCGCGCCGGCCGCGAGTTCCTGGTCACCCTCAACCGCGGCGACGAGATCGACCCCGCCAAGGTGATCCACCGCACCTCCTACGACCATCCGATCTACACGCCCGATGGGGTGCGCGCCCAGGCGCAGCACAGCGAGATCAGCGGCGCGCGTCGCACCCACTACTGCGGTGCCTACTGGGGGTGGGGGTTCCATGAGGACGGGGTCCTCAGCGCCATGCAAGCCTGCAAGCGGATCGCCCCCCAGGGAGCCTCGGCAGAGGCGCTGGCGGCGTGAGCGCCTCGGCTGTCTATGAGGGCTGGCTTCGACACCGCCGCTTCGAGCCGATCGCCCACAGCTTCCGCTACCGGGTGTTCATGGCCTACCTCGACCTCGACGAGCTGCCCGACGCCCTCGACCCCTTCCCACTCTGGTCGGCGCGGCGGCCGGCGCCAGCCCAGTTCCGCCGCGACGACTTCATGGGCAACCCGGCGCGGCCGCTGGCCGAGTGCGTCCGGGACGCGGTCGAGAGCCGCGCCGGCACGAGGCCCGGCGGCCCGGTCCGGCTGCTCGCCAACCTGCGCTACTTCGGCCACATCTTCAACCCGGTCTGCTTCTACTACTGCTTCGACCCAGCCGGCGAACGGGTCGAGGCGGTCGTCGCCGATGTCAACAACATCCCCTGGGGCGAGAGCCACCCCTACGTGCTGATGCGCGGCGGGCAGCGCGGGCCGGTGCTGGCGGAGCGGCTCGAGAAGGCACTGCACGTGTCGCCGCTGATGGGAATGGACCAGACCTACGCCTTCCACGCAACCGAGCCCGCCGAGGGGCTGATCGTCCACATCGAGTCCCGAGCCAACGGCGAGGAGGCGAAGGCCTTCGACGCCACCCTCTCGATGCGCCGGCGCGAGCTGAGTGCCGCCGTGCTGACGAAGATGCTCGCCCGCTATCCGGTGATGTCCCTGCAGGTCGTCGGCAGGATCTACGCCCAGGCGCTGCGGCTGAAGCTGAAGGGCGCCCGCTACTTCCCCCACCCCGGGGGAAGGCGCCCGCGAGGATTTCTCTCACCATGAGGGACCGGCTCGCCAGGCACGTCGTCCTCCTCTTGCTCGCCCGTGTCCGCGGCGGCCGGCTCGAGATCGTCGAGGGCGGGCGTCGCCGCGGCTTCGGGCCGGCTGGCGCCGAGCTGCGGGCGACGGTGACGATCCGCGATCCGGCAGCCTGGCGCGGGCCGCTGCGCGGCAGCCTCGGTCTCGGCGAGACCTACCTGGAAGGGCTCTGGACGACCGATGACCTCGTCGCTCTGCTGCGGATCGCGGCCCGGGAGCTGGGCAGACCCGGCTGGCTGGGCCGCGCCACCTCCCGGCTGCGGGGTCTCCTGCACCGCGCCCGCCGGCTCGTCCCCGAGAACGGCAGGCGGGGCGCTCGCGAAAACATCTCCGCCCACTACGACCTCGGCAACGAGCTCTTCTCCACCTTCCTCGACGAGCAGATGGTGTACTCGTGCGCACTCTTCCCCACCGAGGGGGCGAGCCTGGAGGAGGCCCAGCGGGCGAAGCTGGAGCGGATCTGCGCCCAGCTGCGCCTCGGCCCCGACGACCACCTGCTGGAGATCGGAACCGGCTGGGGTGGCCTCGCGATCCACGCGGCTCGCGAGCACGGCTGCCGGGTGACGACGACGACGATCTCCCGCGAGCAGCACCGCCTGGCGAACGAACGGGTGAGGGAGGCGGGCCTCGAGGACCACGTCACCGTTCTGCTCGAGGACTACCGCGATCTTCGCGGCAGCTACGACAAGCTCGCCTCGATCGAGATGATCGAGGCGGTCGGCTGGCAGCACTTCGAAGAGTTCTTCCGCCGCTGCGATGAGCTGCTGGCTCCCGGCGGCCTGATGTTCCTGCAGGCAATCACGATCGACGACGGCCTCTACGAGGCCGAGAAGGCGACCCGCAGCTTCTCCAACACGCACGTATTCCCCGGCGGCTGCCTGCCGTCGAGGGGCCAGATCTCCTCCTGCCTGGCGCGGGTGACCAGCATGCGCCCGGTCTGGTCGGAGGACATCACCGCCAGCTACCCGCCTACCCTGGCGGCCTGGCGACGGCGCTTCCTCGCCGCTTGGGAGCAACTTCGGCGGCGCGGCTACGACGAGCGCTTCCGGCGCCTCTGGACCTTCTACCTGAGCCTCTCCGAGGCAGGGTTCCTCGAGCGTCGGATCGGCAATCTGCAGGCACTGCTGGCGAAACCCGAGCCCGGCGAGGCGGCAGTGTCTAGAGTCGCCCGATGCTGACGCACCTTCGGCGAGGCGAGGGAGAGCCGCTGCTTCTGCTGCACGGGCTCGGCGGCGCGAAGGAGATCTGGAATCCGACGATCGAGCGCCTCGCCGCCGAGCGGGACACGATCGCGGTGGACATGCCTGGGTTCGGGGGCTCCTCTCCCCTCCCGGCCAGCGTCGAGCCAAGCGCCGCCAACCTCGCCCTGGCGATCCAGAGCTTCTGCGAGGAGCAGGGCCTGGAACGTCCCCACGTCGCCGGCAACTCGCTGGGTGGTTGGGTGGCCCTGGAGATGGGGCGGAACGGGTCGGCTGCCTCGGTCGCCGCGATCTCGCCCGCGGGTCTCTGGCGCCACCCGCTGGGACCGCGGCGCTTCGACCCACACCGCTGGGCGCGCCTCCTGCGACCCGCCGTCTCGGCGGCGTTGCGTACCCGCCAGGGCAGGGCTTCGCTGCTCGGCACCTCGATGGCGAAGCCGGAGCGCATCCCCGCCGATCTGGGCCGCAAGCTGGTGCTGGGCTGGATCGACGCCCCTGGCTACGAGGGAGCGAACCGGGCGATGCGCACCCACGTCTTCGACCCGGCCGATTACCCGGAGATCCCGGTGACCCTCGCCTGGGGCGCTCTCGACCGCCTGGTCGGCCCGCCCCACCCAGAGCGCAGGCCAGCCGGAGCGCGCTTCGTCGTCCTCGACGACGTCGGCCACACCCCGACCTGGGACGACCCCGAGCTGGTAGCCACGACCCTGCTCGAGGGCAGCTCCCTCGCCGCCCAGCGCTGACCCATCTGGAAGAGTTGTCGTATACCCCGAGCGAGCCGGAAGGAGCAGCGCCTTGATCATCGAGAGGACCGAGAACCCGATGTGGCTGTCGAACGCGTACCTGGTCGCCGACGAACCCGGGGGCAAGGGGGTGCTGATCGACGGCAACGACGACCTCGGGCCGCTGCTGGACCGAGCCGAGCAGGACGGGATCGAGATCACCCACGTCCTCGTCACCCACCCCCACGGGGACCACGTCGCCGGCCTCACCGAGGCCCGGCAGCGGATCGGCAACCCGCCGCTGGTGGCCCACGCCGAGGCCGCCGCGGAGCTCGAGGAGGAAGTGGCCGAGACGATCGGGGACGGCGGCAGGCTGAGCACCGGGGGCCTCGAGATCGAGGCGATCTCCACCCCCGGCCACGCCGCCGGCCACCTCGCCTTCCTCGTCAACGGGAGCGATGTCTTCACCGCCGACGTCCTCTTCAAGGGGACGGTCGGGGGGACGATGGCGCCAGGCGCGAGCGGCTTCGCCGACCTGAAGTCCTCGGTGATGCGGCTGATTGAGCTGCCGCCGAACACGCGGGTCCACCCCGGCCATCGCGAGCCGACCACGATCGGCGCCGAGCGCGGGGACAACCCCTTCGTTCGCATCTGGCGCGGGCTCGACAAAACCAGCGACGAGGGGGTCACGGTCTGGGACCGCCCGGCGACGATGAAGCTGTGGGCGCCCGACTACGACGGCGGCAACAAGGCCTGGATCGTCTTCGGCGACGACGGCACCGAGGCAATAGTCGGCGGCTCCCAGGTCCAGCGCAACGAGTAGCCGGCAGGGCGGACGGCCCACGCGAGGCCCGGGCACGGTACAGCGCGGACGTATGTGCGACTGGAGTGGGGCGAGTTTGCCCGGACACTCCGCGTTGACTCTGTAAGCCATGCATATAGCCCAGGCGCTTACGGCCACCGAAATCCAGAACTTCTTCTTCGACTGGTACCCGATCTTCGGGGTCGTTTTCATGTTCGGCCTGCTGATCGTCTTCGTGACGCTGCTGCGCGGCACGATGGGGACGACCAAGCCCGAGACGGTCAAGGCGAGCAAGACCGAGCCGGTGCTGTGGGAGGAGGTGCAGGGCGTCGACGCCGCCAAGGACGAGCTGATGGACGTCGCCGAGTGGCTGCGCGACCCCGATCGCTTCGCCGCGCTCGGAGCCCAACCGCCGCGTGGCGTGCTGCTGTTCGGCCCTCCGGGAACCGGAAAGACGATGCTGGCGCGGGCGGTCGCCGCGCAGGCCGGCGTCGACTTCTTCTCGGCCTCGGGCTCGAGCTTCGTAGAGATGTTCGTGGGGAGGGGAGCCGCCCGCATCCGGCGCCTGTTCAAGGAGGCGCGCAAGTCGGGCCGGGCCGTCATCTTCATCGACGAGCTGGACGCGGTCGGGGGAGCGCGCAGCGGCGCCGGTGGGGATGGCGGCTCGAGCGAGCGCGAGCAGGCGCTCAACCAGCTGCTGGTCGAGCTCGACGGCTTCGAGCGCGATCCCGGGACGGTGATCGTGATCGCCGCCTCCAACTACGTCGACAAGCTCGACAAGGCGCTGCTGCGGCCCGGCCGTTTCGACCGCCAGGTGCTGGTGGCGCCACCAGACCGCGACGGCCGTGAGGCGATCCTGCGGGCGCACGCCAAGGGCAAGCCGCTCGGCCCCGACCTCAACCTGACCGACGTCGCCCGCAAGACGACGGGGATGACCGGCGCCCAGCTCGCCAACGCGCTCAACGAGGCGGCGATCATCGCCGGGCGGGCGGGCCGCAAGGCGATGGCGCGCGAGGACCTCGACGAGGCGCTGCTGCGTCAATCGGTCGGCTCCCAGCAAGCGCGGCGGCTGAGCCAGAAGGAGCGGCGGATCGTCGCCTACCACGAGGCCGGGCACGCGCTCTGCCGCAGGCTGCTGGGCCTGGACCCGCCTGAGATCCTCAGCATCGTGCCGCGCGGGCCGGCGCTCGGCTTCGTCGGCCACTCGCCGCAGGAGGACAGCTACCTGAAGTCGCGCGAGGAGCTGCTCGACGAGCTGGTCACCCTGCTGGGTGGCCGCGCCGCCGAGGAGGAGGTGCTGAACGAGTCCTACTCGGGAGCGGTCGACGACCTGCACCGGGTGCACCTGGTCTGCAAGCAGATGGTGGCCGAGTTCGGCATGGGCGTGGCGCTGGACGCCGACGGGGCGCCGCCGATCGCCCTCCCGACCGATAACTACGCCTTGTCCGACCGCACCCGCCGCGACGTCGACCTGGCCGCGATGACCCTGGCGCGCGAGGCATACCGGCGAGCCCGGGCGCTGCTGGCCGACAACCGCGAGTGCCTCGACGACCTCGCCGCCAACGCGCTCGAGCGCGAGACGCTGACCCGCGAGGACCTCGACGAGATCTTCGCCGCGCACGAGCTGGACGGCCACAAGCCCGCGATTGCGGATCTGAAACCGGCCGTCCTGCTTTCCTCGGAACCGCTCCCGCCGGAGTAGCATCGCGGTCGGTGGAAACCGAGCCAAACGCCACGCAGCACTACTTTCCGCCGGGCCGCTCGATGGCGCGCCGGGTTCATGGCGAGCGCTCGGTCGGGCTGCTCTACGGGCAGCGGGCGCTGCTGATCGGGGCGCTCGAACCGCTCACCTACACCGGCACGATGCTCTCGACCCGCTCCGGCGACCGGCCCTTCGAGCGACTCGCCCGCACGGCGAAGATCCAGGAGACGATCTTTCTCGGCAGCCGCGAGGAGGCAGACGAGGCGCTTGCCAAGGTGCACCGGCTGCACCAGAGCATCAACGGCAAGCTGCCCGATGCCGCCGGGGTCCATCCTGCCGGCACCGCCTACTCGGCCTTCGACCCCGAGCTGATGCTGTGGACGCTGGCGGTGATCGCCGACTCGGGGCGGGAGATGTACGAGACGATGGTGCGGCCGCTGAGCGAAGCCGAGCGCGAGGACCTCTGGCAGGACTACGTCCGCTTCGGCGAGCTCTTCGACCTCCCCCGCAGCGAGGTGCCCGGCAGCTACCGCGAGTTCAAGGCATGGTGGGACGGAAAGCTCGCATCGCCGGACCTACGGGCGACGGAGCACGGCCTGGAGATGGCGCCCCTGGTCGCCTTCCGCCAGCCGGTGCCGGCGGCGGCACGCGGCAATCTCGCCGTCCAGAACCACATCATCAGGGGAACGCTGCCACCCCGTGTCCGCGAGATCTTCGGCATCCCCTGGAGTCGCGCTCACGAGTCGAGCTTCCGCGCGATCTCGGCGGCCCACCGGCGCGCCCGTCGCGTCTTCCCGCGCCAGATGCGGAGGGGCCGGAACGATGTCTTCTTCGACGTCGTCACCAAGGCCGAGCGGCGGCGGGGAGGCACCGTGACGCCCCAGCTTCGCGCCGGCGCGTCCTGACCGAGGCCGAACGGCTGCCACGATGAGCGTGAGCCAGCCGGTCCGGTGGTGGTCGATGCGACCAGCGCAGAATCGTAAGCCGGCCACCTACCGCTGCCCGCTCTGCGGCGGCCATCTCCCCGCCCTCAGCGAGCATTTCCTGATCGCCCCCGAGGGCGATATGGACCGGCGCCGGCACGCCCACACCACCTGCGTCCTCGCCGGGCGCAAAGCGGGCCGCCTGCCAACCGAGGAGGAGTGGCGCCGCACCCAGCCGCGCCCGCCCTCCCTCTGGCGGCGGCTGCGGGCGAGACTCTTGCGTTGACGCTGTCGACTTTTCCCTTGCTCTGGGCCGGGAAAAGTCGGCAGCGCGTGCCAACCAGGACTCAGGAGGAGACGGAGAAGCGGGCGCCGGCGCGCTCGAAGCGGTGAAGGCTGCTCGTGCCGATCGCGGTGGCGGGCGTCAGGCAACCGGCCCGCTTGGGCGTCGCACCGTCCTCGGAGAGGAGGAGACCGGCCTCGCCGAGGATCCTGGCCGTGGCCAGGTACCCGGGATGCCCGTCCGCGTCGACGTCGACCCGGACGTGGTGGCCGCCAGCGGTGCGGGCATCCACGGCGACCTGCCATGACCATTCCTCGAGGCGACTGCCGGTAGGACCGAAACCCGAGGAGGGAAGGATCCTGCGCAGGACATCGGCCGAGCGGTCCCTGACCGACGGACGCGCCCGGGTCAGCGCACGAAAGCCCGCCTGTGCTGCTGAGAGGGCTCCCGCCGCCGCGTAGCGCAGGGGCACGCTCGCGGAACCACCCGGGATCGCGATCCCCTCGCGATAGCGCAGGGGCTCCGGCTCGACGCCGCGCTCGGCGGCGAGCAGAGCCGCGGTGCGCTGGATCACGGCCGGGTTGATGAACGCGATCGGCGTCATCGGAGCGATCGCGTCGCCGCGTGCGTTGAAGCGTGGAGCGAGCTCGATCGGGCTGCGGCGACGCACCGCGGCCGCGAGCTCGAGGTCGGGAATCAGCGCCGCCGGGTCGGCCACCTGGGTGGCCTCCTCCCCGCGCAGGGCCTCCGCCATGCTCTGCAGCGTTCCGCCGGAAATCAGGTCGGCGGGACCGAGACGCCCCGCCGGCTGCTGCGTGGCGACGTCGACGTCGGCCTCGTCCAGGTCCTCGTCCCAGCGCTCCCGCGCCGTCTCGGCGGCGAGCAGAACCCCCAGGTCGGGCGGCAGCGCCTCGAAGCCACTGACCTGAACCACCTTCACGCCGGCCGCCTCCGCACGGTCGTGAAAGGCGTCGATCATCCGCCTCACGAAGGGAATCTCGCCGGTCAGGTCGACGTAGTGGGAGCCATTTGCGACACAGGCCTCGATCACCGGCTCGCCGTAGAGCGTGTAGGGGCCAACGAGGTCGAGGACCACCCGGGTGCGTGACGCCATCGCCGCCAGCGAGGCCGGGTCGCCGACGTCGGCGACGATCGTCTCGGGGGCGGTGACCCCTATCTCACCCAGGACACGCTCGAGCTTGGGCCCGTCCCGCCCGGCAACCGCCCAACTCGCCCCCAACTCGCCGGCTCGCTCCGCAAGGTAGGCGGCGACGCGACGCCCGGTTACGCCCGAAGCGCCGAAGACGACCACCGAGAGATCCCTGTCGCTCATCGATCGGCCTCGACGCGCGCCTTCAGCTCTCCCGGGCGGGCGTTCACCAGCATCGCCCGGGCGGCGGCCTCGACCGGCCCGCGGATGAGCATCCCGAGCACTCGCCCGGGATCGCCGTCCAGCGTGTACGTAGCTCTCGTTCGCTCCCCGCCGAGGTCCTCCAGCGTCCAGGATCCCTCGACCGACTTGAGGTCGCCCTTCTCCTGTTTCCACAGAAGGCGCGTCGGAGGCTCGTAGCTGAACCGCACCTGCGTCTTCACGTGCCTGACCTTGATGTCGCTCTCGCTCTCCACCAGCGTCGGGCGTCCGTCGTCGTCCTGCTCCAGCGCCGTCAGCGCCACCAGACCGCCCTGCCACTCGGGGGCGGTGAGCACGTCCTCCACCACGGTCCAGACCTCGTCGATCGGGGCATCGATCTCGGCGCTGGCGGTACCGCCCATGTGTGCCATTTAGCGCCCTGCCTCCTCTAGCTTGCGTCCCGAGACGAACTGGACGAGGCCGGTAACTCGCTGCTCGACCTCGACCAGGCCGGCGCCGACCAGCTCCTGCGTCAGCTCGTCGCGGCCGAAGATCCGAACGCCGCTCAGACGGCGCACGATCGCGTTCCTCGCCGAGGTGGGCAAAAGGCCCCTGTTACAGCTGGTCAACAGCGCCACCCGACCGCCCGGCGCGAGGACGCGGACGATCTCAGCGACAGCCCGCATCGGGTCCTCGATGAAATACAGGGCGGCGAAGCAGCAGACTGCGTCAAAGCTGGCATCGCGAAACGGCAGCGCACAGGCGTCTCCGCGCAGGTAGGCCGTATTGGTGTTCTCGGTGTCTCGAACCGCCACGTTCAGCATGGTCTCTGAGGCATCGATGCCGACAACAAGGCCGTCGCCGGCGGCCTCGGCGAAATCGCGGCTGAAGTTGCCGGGGCCGCAGGCGACGTCCAGCACCCGATCGCCGGGCTCGATCGACAGCATCTCCAGCGCTATGCGGTGCTCCTCCCCGGTGCGCGGTCCGGTCAACCCCATCAACAGGCGACCGCCCAACGGGCGCCAAATACGCTGATAGACCAGCGGCAGGGAGCGGCTCAGCATCAGGCGCTGGCCCGGATGCATGCCGGTGGGGTTGCCCCGGCCCAGCAGATCGAGGTAGCCGCGGCCTGCGTCCACCGCCTCCGGCTGAAGAGGGGCCGCGAAGAGTCCCAGTGCCCGCTCGATCGCCGGCGTCAAGTCTTGATGCTCGCTGGCTGGGAGAACGGGGTCGGCCACTGCCGTGAGGCTAGCCCACGAGAGGCTCGGAGGCTCTATCCGCGACCCGGCCTAGAGTCGGCTCCATCCGGGTAGGGAACGCATCAATGCCGCCGAGCCTTCGAACATCCACCTTGCTTGCGCTCCTCGTGCTGCTCCTGCTTGCCCCTGCCACTGCCGCCGCGCAGGAACGGACGATCGCGGTGAAGGGCGCGGCAACCCTGGCGGTGCCAAACGACACGGCCAGCTTGGGCCTCTCGGTGAGCAAGGAACGAAAGACCCGAGCGGCCGCCCTGCGCATCGTCGCAATCCGCCTGCGCGAAGTCATCGCCGTTGCCCAGACGTCGCCTGGGGTGGGACCAGGAGACGTAACGACCGGGCGAATCTCGTTGCGGAAATTGACCCGCGACAAGCGCACCGTCTACCGAGCCAGCGAGGGCATTTCCGTGATCCTGCACCAACCCGATCGAGCCGGAGAACTGATCGGCGCCGCAATCGCCGCCGGGGCCACCGGCACCCGCGGCCCGAGCTTCTTCCCCGGCAATCCCGACCTCGCCTATGAAAACGTGCTGATCGCCGCCTTCGCCCAGGCCAAGGCGAAGGCCACGGCCGTGGCCCAGCGAGCCGGAGCGACCCTCGGCCCCGCGATCAGCATCGAAGAAGGCACCGAAGCCATCCCCAGCCCCGCTGCGGAGCAGAAGGGAAGCTCACAGACCCCCGAGCCCTCTCCCCCGGTCAAGCCCGGAACCTCGACGGTGACGGCCACGGTCCGCGTCGTCTTCGCCCTGCAGTAGCCGAACGCACGGCGATGGGCGGTACTGGGCTCGAACCAGTGACCCCCTCCTTGTAAGGGAGGTGCTCTCCCAACTGAGCTAACCGCCCGGGAGATCTCGATTATGGCGCGTACGTCGTTCGGCGTCCGGCTGAAAGAATCGTGGCGTGGACTCGGAGATCTTGTGGCGAGTGGCGGTGGTGCAGGTGGCGGCGGTGGCCGTCTTGTCGTTACTGCTCAGCCTGCTGCTCCCGCACGGTTTCTTCGAGAGTTGGGGCTGGCTCACGGGGCCGCTCTCCTGGCTGCTCTGCGCCTGGGTCACCGCCCGCGTCGTCGGACTGCCCGAGCCACCAGTGCTGGGCAGGGCGGTACTGGCTGGAATCCCAAGCTTGCTATTCGTCCTCATCGGCCTGCACTGGCTCGGCGCCGCGGTCGCGGTCGCGGTGTTCGCGATCCTGTGCGCGCGGCTGCCACGGCCAATGGCCGGCGCCGCTCCCTGATCTCTTCCTAGCCCGTGTTGCCCGACCGAGGTTGAGGCCCCATCATCGTCTCACTCGAGATCCGAGAAGACGCCGACCCTGGCTGATCAGTCCACTACCCGAAAGCCGTGGCGTTCGAAGCCGCGGGGTACGGGTCCATGCAGGACGTAGCGGACGACCGAGTAGATCCGTCTGTCGGGACCGTCTTCGACCAAGAAGCTGAGCCGCACCGAGGCCCGCGGGTTCCATTCCTGCTTGCCCCTGCGGATTTCAGCCCTCCCGGTGGCGTGGGCCTTCGGGGCGCCGAAGCCCTGCCACTTGAGCCCATGGAAAGAGAAGGAGCCGTGCTTGCCGAGGACGATTTCACTCGGGCGCCTGGCGATGTGACCGGTGTTCGCGTTCTGCACCGCGAACACCTGAGGCTTTGCGGACGGCGGCACTTCACCTGGCGCGGCGACGAAGGTCGCACGGGTGTGCGGGCAACCTGGGAGCTCGCGTTCGACCGCGACCACCGTACCTTCGACTCGGTCCGGAGCGACGAAGGTGCCTTCGATCGTCTGCCCTCTCGAGTCTTCGAAGCTCCAATGGCCGTCGGCGTCGATCGGGTCGGTGTTGGGGAGGTGAGATTCGTAGGTGCCGCAGAAGCCCCACTTGAAGCGGAAGTGGGCGTTGAGGACATTGCCTTCTTTCACTTCGAAGCTCACAGGCAGGCCGACAGAGGTGGTCGCCATCCAGCCGCCTTCGACCGGCACGATGCCTTCCGCCTTGGCGCCGGAGACGCTGCAGGCGAGGAAGAGCAGGCACAACGTCGCGGCGCACACCGAGACCGACACCCTGGCCTTCCACTTTCGCGTGAAGCTCACCGAAGCGCTCCCAATCCCTGTCGACGAGAATCGAACCCACGACCTTCGGCTTTCAAAGGACGGGGGTGGTCCGCTTGGGGAGCGGGGGGTTCAGCCGGGTACTCGACAGAGATAAGACCGCCTCTCAGACGGGTACCACGTTGAGGCCAGGCACTCGCTCGAAGTCCCGAGGGTTTGCAGTCGCGACAGCCATGCCGTGACTCAGAGCCGTGGCGGCGATCCAGAGGTCGTGGGCTCCGATCAGGTTGCCGTCATTCTCGAGCTCCGCCCAGATTCCGGCATGCGCTCGGGCGACCGCGGTCGTGATCGTCAGCGGCTCGATCGCGGAGATCATGTGCTCGACGAACGCGGAGCGACGAGCCCGAACCGCACCCGTGTTGGCGCGATGCACCCCATGTAGGAGCTCACTTGCCGTGATGACGCTGATCGCGCGGTCCTGGTCGCCGATCGCCTGATCCAGCGACTGCCCCCGCCGCTCGGCGTTGACCAGGACAGAGGTATCTATCAGGACGGCCATGCGCCACTCGGCGGGCCAATGGCTTCCCGCCCAGCTTCGACATCGGCCGCAAAGTCCTCATCGGGCGAGGGCGCGGAATCCATCAGCTCTCGCCACCCGGCCGCCGAGACCAGATTCCTCGCGCTGACCGGCCGCATCTGCACGACCGGCACGCCGTTGCGCACAACCTCGATCTCCTCGCCGGCCCCGATCCGGTTGACGACGGCGGAGAATTCCCGGGCCACCTCGGTCGCACTCAAACGTGTCATGTGGTTACATTATCAGATAAATCTGATTCAGACGTAAGGTGCCGTTGAAGTGGGATTTGCAGACGCCATGTGAAGGAATGCGACCCGCAGGGCGCTGTTTCGACCGAAGTTCAGGCGGCTGGGTCGCCGGCCGTGGCATCTCCCGAATTGGCCAGTCGTTCAACGGCGGCAGCGAACTCGCGCAAGTCGTCGAGATAGGTCAACGAAGCGAATACAGCTCGGTCGTCGATCTCCAGATAGAGATGGACTATGAGATTTCGCTGCTTCGCCGCATCACCGAGCCGTATTGCGAGATCACTCGGGATGACTCCCTTCTCCCCGAGGATCTTGAAGACCTCGGCGTAGTCGGAGGGCGGCCGTGCCGATTGCTCAGTGACGAGCTGCGTGCCGAGGTCGATGCAGATCTGGACGGCAACTTGTAGCCAACGCTCGGTCGCGGCGCGCCGCTGGTCATTGGCGAGATATGCGTCCTCCCCAGCTTGACGCACCTCATCGAGACGCTCGATCAGCTCCTCGAGCCTCTGTACCCGGGCTTCAGCTCGACTGGCGTCGACCAAAACGCCCTTCCTTTATCCGTCGCCGCACCCCGCGCCCCAGCTCCGCGCGTAGCGGCGCAGTGTCGAGGTAGTCCAAGATCGCCCGGGTCTCCAACCGCACCCGTTCGTCGTGGTCCCGCTCAACCAGGCGCTTGCCATCGCGGATGGCGCGATGACGCATCAGCGGCGGAGCATGATTCAGCATGACGACATCGATCTCATCGGTGCCCAATGCACGCCCTGCATCGCTGGCAAGGCTCAGCTGAAGATCAAAGCGGCCACGAGAATCGAGGTCCGGGTCATGCCAAACCGCGATATCCACGTCCGACAGCGGACCTGGATTCCCACGCGCCTGCGATCCGATCAACATCGCCGCGACCACGCCCTCGCGATCGAGCGCACCACTCAGCCGCTCGAGCGCAGCAGCGTCGAGCGCCGGCACCCGCGATTTCTCGTTGATGACAACCATTGCTCCGTATGGTCGCGGATCGACCGGATCGAGATCGGGTAGATACAGAGTCGCCGTCAAATCATGCCGAAGGAGGAGGAATCGCAGTGAAGATGCCATCGGTCGTATCCCCAATGGAGTGGGAGGCCGCTCGCCAAGAGCTGCTGGTGAAGGAGAAGGAGTTGACCCGCGCCGGTGACGCGCTGGCCGCCGAACGCCGCCTCATGCCAAGGATGGAGGTGGAGAGGGAATATCGCTTCGAGGGTCCGAACGGCCCAGCCAGCCTGCTCGACATGTTCGACGGCCGTCGCCAGCTGGTCGTCTACCGCTTCTTCTTCGAGCCTGGTGTGCGCGGCTGGCCCGAGCGGGGCTGCGGCGGCTGCTCCTTCCTTGCCGATCAGGTCGCCCACCTCGCCCACCTCAACGCCCGCGATACCACCCTGGCGTTCGCCTCGCGCGCGCCGCAGCCGGATATCAAGCGCTGGAAGGCCCGCATGGGCTGGGAGATCCCCTGGTACACCATCGTCGACGACTTCGACGCCGACTTCGGGGTCGACGAATGGCACGGCACCAACGCCTTCTTTCGCGACGGCGACCGAATCTTCCGCACCTACTTCGTCAACAACCGCGGCGACGAAGCGATGGGGAGCACCTGGAGCTATCTCGACCTGACGGCGCTCGGGCGCCAGGAGGAGTGGGAGGATTCCCCCGAGGGCTACCCCCAATCCCCGCCTTACCAATGGTGGAACCTGCACGACGAGTACGACGAGGCCATGACCCACCCATGTCGCGCTCAGAACAGCGGATGAAGGACGAGAGCCGGCGCGCTTGCTGGAGCGGCGGGTCTCAAACCTCCAGCCGCGCATCCGGCTTCACAAAGGGAAAAGGCCGGCATCTGCCGGCACTCTCCTCCATGCGCCCGACGAGAATCGAACTCGCGACCTTCGGCTTGAAAGGAGGCGGGTCTGCCGCGTGACGAGCGGGATTGCGGCGGTTATGTGACCGAGATGCGACCCGGTTAGGTCAGGTCATTCGCCGGGAACGATTCCAATCCAGGTCACCGAGGGATCTCGGCGACTGCGGAAGAGCTGAAGATCAGAGCCGATCACGCTCCGCGAAAACTTGGGCTTGAGACGGATCTCGACCAGCACGGTCTCCGATCCAGGGACACGATGCACCAATCGCCCGGCAATGCGGTGGCGCCAATAGACACCCCTGGCCCGGCGAAGGGCAGGCAACGAATTCAGCGGGAATTCAACCGTATATCTCAGCGGTGCATAGCCGACAAGCTGTCCCGTTGGGATGCGTTCGTCGTTGTTCCCGGATATGGGCTTCCCACACGCCTGAAAGGGAAGCGGCTCCGCGAGATGGTCTGCCATGAGCTTTGCGATGCGTAGGTTGATGCCGAAGCCGATCGCCCTGTGTGAGTTCGATTCCAGCCAAGCGTCGCCGATACGTCGATACAGTCGAGCCCGCTGCAGCGACGTCCGCACCCAACGATCCATCAGCCTGGCCTTCTCCGGAGCTGGGCCGAGTGCGGCGATCATTCGGTACTGGCCGACAAGGGCATCTGCCCATGCGTAGCGGATCTCGGCCTCGATTTTCGGCCCGCTCCACCCCATCTCTTCGCCGATCGCTTCGGCGTCTTCCTCGCCTTCGATTCCACGGTGGAAGCTCTCAACGCAGATCTCATCAACGTCTCGGGCGTATGCGTCGAGCTCGGAGCCGGACAGGTTGAGAGGGAACCCGCACCCCATGAGGCCGATGGAGCAGACAAACGCGACTAGGGAGCAAACCGCGCGAAGGGACGTCATCGATGGGCGTATCGACACATCAATGTCCGCCCTTGATTCCGGAGAAAGGTGTTAAGGCAAATCGATTGCGGCTCGCACCTAGCCACCGATCAGAGCCGCCGGAACGACAGCGATGCCGTCCGGGCGCCGGTACGCCTCTTCACCAGTGTTGACGACCACCGCGTCGATCAGCGAGTCGCCGAGCTGTCCCGCGAGCCAGTTCAAATGGCGAACGTCATCGCTGCCGATGTCGCGTGCCAGCTTGAACTCGACCGCGAGGACGCGCCCGTCTTCCCGCTCGATGATGAGGTCGACCTCATGCTCCCCTCCGCTCGTTCGCAGATGAAAGACCCCAGCCTCCGACGCCTGGGCGTACACGCGCAACGACAGAGTGCAGAGAGACTCGAACAGCGCGCCGAGTAGCGTTCCGTCCCGCGGGATCGGAGGGCCGACCTCTCCTCCGGACAGGAGTGCGTCAGCATCGAGACCAAGGAGCCGCGCCGCCAGCGCGGGATCGGCAAGCTGATGCTTCGGAGGACTCGATAGACGCCGGATGCGATTTCGCGTCGGCATCCACGCGGGGACCGGATCCAGCACCCAGAGTCGCTCGAGCACATCGCGGTAGGGCTGAGTGGTGGTCTTGGCCGGCTTCTCACCCTCTCCGCCGGTCGCGGCGTCTCTTATCGTCTCGAAAGACGCAGTGGTGGACGAAGCGGCCGCGTACGCGGTCATCCAGCGGCGCAGCGCGGCCGGATTGCGGATGGGGTGCCCCAGCTCGGGGAAATCTCGGTCGACGATTCGATCGAGGTAGCCGTCTAGCTGGGCCCGCAGTGGCCGTCCCGAGAGATGGCGCATGCCGGGGAAGCCGGAGTGCAGGATCTCTTGGACGTAGTCGTTGACTCTTAGGTCCGTGCGCCCGTCGACAGGTGGACGCTTGCCAGCCAGCAGCTCGCACAGGCTCACCGAGGTCTGCTCGACGCCGCGCTCGGACAATGCCAGCGGCCTCATCCGGATGCTGACGATCCGACCCGCACCGGAATGAGTCTCCACTTCGGCCGGCGACGCCGAGCCGGTCAGGAGAAAGTGGCCTGGATCGGCACCGGCGTCAACGGCGCGCCGCACGAGATCCCAGCACTCGGGCACGTACTGCCACTCGTCAATCAGGATCGGCGGGTCGGAGTCCAGTAGCCGCGCGGGGTCAGCGCGAGCAACGCTGCGTTGCGCGGGATCGTCGAGGGCGTGAGCAGTGGTTGCCCGTCGGCTCGCGGTCGCGG
Organism: Solirubrobacterales bacterium; assembly: GCA_035472395.1. GTDB lineage: Bacteria > Actinomycetota > Thermoleophilia > Solirubrobacterales > 70-9 > VRUE01. The sequence goes on along the minus strand of DATIPC010000002.1, from coordinate 5,381 downwards.
TCTTGCCGACGCCTTTGGCGCCCACAATTGCTACTGCGGGAAGCGAACTCGCCAGCTCTTCGAGCTCGTCGTCTACGACCCTCGGCAGGTACGGCCGTGGCGTTTTGGGTCCTTCGGGCACGATTCCAGACTACCATTTCGACGCTATCTGAACTACCGTTCTGACACCTCTTACGCTGTCTTTCCGTTTGGGGTTGGTTCCCGTCCCTGCGCTGATCCGCTCTACAGAGCCAAACTCCGTCAGATTGAAAGGACAGATGCCGGTCGCGCCTGGAGCGGGATCGCCACGGCGATGCGACCGGAATGCGATCGTCAGGTAGCTGGCCTCCCTACCATCGAGCATATGGCGATCAAAAAGCTGGAACACGTCGGGATCGTGGTCGATGACTTAGCTGCCGCAATCGACTTCTTCGTCGAGCTGGGACTAGAGCCGGGAGGCAAGGGCCAGGTCGAGGGCAGCTGGGTAGACCGAATCATCGCGCTCGACGGGACCAAAGCGGAGTTAGCGATGCTGCGAACCCCGGACGGCCACGGAGAAATCGAGCTGGTGAAGTTCCACTCACCGCCGACCCAGGGCGGCGACCCGACCGCGCCCTCGAACACTCCAGGACTTCGCCACCTCTCCTTCCTCGTCGAGGACATCGACACCGTAGTCGCCGGCCTACAAGCCCGTGGCACCAAGCTCGTCGGCGAGCTGGTGCGCTACGAGAACAGCTACCGGCTCTGCTACGTCCGCGGCCCCGAGGGAATCATCATCGAGCTGGCAGAAAAGATCGGCTGACGGGTCCGGTCCGCCGACTGACATTCAAACCAAAAAGCCTCCGGCGAAGGCTAGGGCAGCGGCAGAAGATCCTCCAGGTCGTGAAGCGCTCCCTCGATGCGACGGCGTAGAGGATTCTTCTTAGGGACAAGCTTGACGAGTTTGCGCGCTTCAGGACCGGCGCACTCAAGTGCTCGCCTGAGCTCCGTCTCCGTCCATCGTGACGACTCCATGCTCGCAATCAAAGCTCGGCTGAGGCGCTTGGCAAGCGACTTCGTCTTAGGGTTTGGCAGCGAATCCTCTAACTCGGCAATCACTTCGGATGGGAGATTTCGCCCTTCGACTGCTTTGTGTGCAGGTCCGAAGCATTCGATCAGCAACTCACGGGCTGCGGGCTCCTTTCGCCTGTACGTGATGGCAACCAGACGCGCGGCCGCAACCGCACTCGCCTGATCCGCCCTTTTATGCATAGCAGGAGCAGCATCGAGCCAGCGACGTAGCGGCACTGAATTTAAGAGCCTCCGAGGGAGGGTCGCTGCCGCGAGGATGGATACCTCGGGCCGCACCATGCAGGTCTTAGAAAGTAGAGACGTCAGTTGATGCTCGTGGCCACCCATTACTTTGCGCCACGAGGGAACGGCCGTGGGACGTGCCTGAGCCAAGTGCTCAGCTATGTACGGAAACGCAGTAGCGCGGTCGAGCGCCTGGTCCAGCAAGCTCCAGCATTGCGCCTCAGCCAGATCGAGCGAAACATCGGGACCTGCGACAGCGAGCGCGCTGTCACGAAGCTCGCGATCGCGAGAGCGCTCTAGGGCGCTCCAAAGGCGGGGCTCTCGAAGAAGGTCGTCGCGTTGCACAAGAGCGAGTTCCATGAGCTCGCGGTCTTCCAGTCGCTCAACGATCTCATCGGGACTGACTTCGCGAATTGCCGAAGCCAAAAGAAGGTTGGCGGCATCCCCTGAGAGAGCGTCACGATGATCGAGGAAGTTGAGCATTGCCGTCCGGTCAGACCTCCATGCGGACTCAAGACGCGATGAATCCAGCATGCGGATATAGCTTGGATTGTGTGCACCAAGCAGTGCTTTAACCCTCTGCGCTTCAGGAACTTCCCAAAGGTGGCCATCACCATCGGCCGGAGCGAAAAGTGCCTCCGCAAGCTGGAATGGCGTGAGATCGGGATTCGACTCAAAATGCTGCAGCAGCGACCCAGCATTTTCTTCGGCAATCAGGGGCCACGCATTAGCGACAGATCGCGCGTCACTGATGGTCAAGGCGAAGCGTTCGACAGCGGATCCGAGCGGCTCGTCCGGATCACATGCAGCGGAGGCAAGAAGAGCTAGATCGCTGGCGGGCGTGACCTGTTCAGGCCAGATCAAGCGGACCTCTTGGGTCGCCGATCTGCCGGCCAACTGCGTAGCAACCTGGATTCCATAACGACTCGCCCCGGTCCGCGCCTTGCCCCGAGTGCGAAACGAGTATGAGCGGCGCTCGGGCAGTGGCAGAACCCGCCAGAGAGCCAGAAGTCCGGACTCGGCTGGGTGCTCCTCGGGCCAGATCACCACGGCCCTTGAGCCTGTCGGGTCATAAGCAGCATCGCAAAGGGCGACCATGAGCTGCCTTGGGACATCGGCATAGGATCTCTTGCCCTGGGCATTGAAGGCGAGACTCGTTCGATACTGATCTAAATCGTCCCCTTCGGGACGTCGGAAATAGTTCAGGAGGAGCAGGGGGTCTATTTCCCCTAGCACTTGATCTCCGAGCAATAAGGTGTGTGCCCACACAGCCCCCGGACGAGGGAGCTCAGGAGCAGGCCAAATTCTCGTCAACATGAATCGATCCAGTGACGCGATCCACAATCCGACGAGATAGTGATCGGAACTATCCTCGAAGCGCGCGTCGACATGAGGAAGGAGCTCGGCCTCCAGGCGGGGACCTATGTCAACGGATCCCGCAAGCAGCTCATGCCCATCTCGATAGCCGAAGAGGAGTTGGTCGATAGCTAGCGACACCCCTCGATTATCCACCACCGCCAATTACCCAAACCAAGGGCGCCACGAGCTCAACAGCTTTTCCCTCGGCGTCAACGCAGGTCGCTCGGTCCCATGGATCGGGCTCGGCGGCATCGATATCCACCATCATCGTGCTTGCCTCCTCGTCATCCTTCGGCTCGCGAAAAGCCGAGCCCTGGACGGAGGCGCCGAAAACAGCAAAAGGAAGGCGCTCTGAGTTCGCCTCAAGATATTGGGCAAGCAATGGAACGCGCGCGCGCATCCACTCGTGGGGCGTAATGGTCTCGACTTCGTCCCAGGCAGAAATGACTACCGCGACGGGGAAGCTATCGCGACCGCTCGCTTGGCTCATCTCCTGTAGAGCATCTACCATGCTCACGTCGGTCGGCATCATGGATGGCTCCCACGGCACTTCCTGTTCATCGTCTTCAACCCCTTCCGCCGCTGCTGGCATCATGGCTGCAAGCTCGGCTACGGGCTCTCCTGGTCTGACGCTACCGGGACGCAGAAAGAGGACGAGAGCATCAGCCTCACTGAGCTCTTTGAGAAGCGCTTGGTCCCAGCTGCGAGAATCGCGCGTGCCCCGCAGCGCCTCTCCCGAGCGGTCGGGAACGCGGAGGTCGTGAACTTCTCCATCCACCGTGCGAACCTGCAATCCAATCGTCTCCGCCTCCTCGACATCGGTGCGGCTCACCGAGAGCCGCCGCGACAGCCGTTCAAGGCCCGCATTCAAGGTTGCAACCGACTCGGTGACTTTGACCAGCTGAAGGCCCGAGTAGGCCTCGTTGGTCATCCCGGCATAGACCCCCACGGCGTAAGTCGTCTTACCAGTCTTATGTAGTCCTAGAAATGCAATGTTCATGGCGTAGTTCTCGGCACTCGGATGCGCTGAATCCTGGCGGCAGGGACATCTTCTGAAGAGACCCCGGTTTCCGGTGGCTCCGGAGGCGGTTTAAGGAGCCAAGCCATCAGCGCATTCATGCCATCTTCGGGGCTTGGAAGACCTCGGGCAGCGGTACGAAACGCCTCGGCGTCAGGCGAAAGCTCCCGGAGCGCATCGAGCAGAGACTTCTCACGCTCGTCCCAATAAGCGAGTGCGCTCGCGTCCGCCGCAAGTACAAGGTCAAGCTTGGTTAGAAGAAGGATGACGTCCATCCTTTGAGCCGGTAGATCGGCGCTCTTCAGCTGGGCGATCAACTGGCGGGCGAAGTTCACGGCAGCGGAGCGCAACCCATTGTCGGCAATGAGGCCGCCGTCGACAATGATTGCCAGCTTGTCAGCGTGGGCGAGAAGAGGGACATCACTCACCTCAAGCTCGTAATCGCGCATCCTTCTGAAAAGTTCACCCGGTATATCGGCAAATAGGATGTTCTCGTGGTTGCCGTCGTCACTTAGGGCAAGGTGAAGCAGTTCGCGCTCTTCGGGGTCTGACTCAGTACGAAGAGTACGAGGCGTAAGACGACCCGAATCGACCCGCGAAGGATGGGTACGTTCCTCAAAACCCAGCAGCGTCTCTGATCCAGCAAAAACAGTGTTCGCACCGTCGGTTCGATGACGCTCGTACAACTCTGCGCTTAGGGTGGTCTTCCCAGAGTCGCGCTCGCCCGCCCAGATGGCAAGCCGGGTGCCTCCTTCGGCTGCAAGTTGGGACCCCTCTTGTGGAGTGAGGAGGTCGGACCCGCGAAGTAGGACGGCGCTGTCTTGCACCTCCACGGACTCCCCCCCGTCGGAGCTAACATTTTTCTCCTCCTCAAGCTCCTCAGGCTGTTGTTCAACTTCGTTCATCATCGAGGCTCCTAGCAATCAGGGACTCGCGGAAGGCTTGGTCGGCAATCTCAGCCTCCGTCTTGCTTGCGAGTTCTCCACCCCCACGCTTAGCCTTTGCGATATCCCGCCAGCCCGATGCCCCTTGGCCCTTCTCTCTCCAAGCGTCAACCGCAGCACTAAGTGGGAGGAGTAGGTGTCCGTGACCGCCCGGCCAAACATCGATGAAAGTCGCTGCTCGCTGAACAGCCGTGAGGGGCTTCATTTCGTGGGTTGGGCTACGTTCTGCCTTGATCAGCATGCTGCGAACCATCACTTCTGCCTGCTGCAAACTTGGAGTTTGAGTAATAGCGGCGAGCTCAACGCCAGCGAGGACTGGAGCAGCTTCCTTGGCCTCAGCCCAAGGACGGTCGCCGAGCTCGCAGTAGTCATCGAGGAGCCAGGCGACCTGATCGACACCCTGACGGGCAGTGCCGGCGACGCGAACCAAAGTCCGCTGGAGAGCATCGTGCCGGGTTGCCAGGGTATCCGTGGCAGACCGGAGCGCTTTAAGCCAGTCAGCGAGCACGGTTCCCTCACCACCGGAGTTGGGTGCATCGGGAAGGTCTTTGAATGTTGAGTTCAGCTTTTCGACTGCCGACGTCTTCGCGGGAGCCGGCACTTCGCTTGATCGCTCAGCGGCAACCGCGAGCTGTCGGGTCGCGAGGTTCACGAGGTTCTGGCTGCGAGCCGCGGTGCGGTAACCCCGGAAGGCGGCACTATGCACGAGGAGCGAATAAACGCTCGCTACATGGCTCATCGAGTCAGTTGCAAGACGGTGCGCGATTGAGCAGGCAGTCATGACCCGA
>DATIPC010000001.1:0-11202 GCA_035472395.1 Solirubrobacterales bacterium | reverse complement strand
CTCGTCCGTCCCGCCGCCGATTGGGCCTAGGCGGGCGTCGCGGACGGCTCGCTCTATACCGTACTCGCGCATGTAGCCGTAGCCACCGTGGATCTGCAGGGCCTGGTCGGCGATCTCCAGGACCGCTCGCTGGGTGACCAGCTTGGCCATCGTCACCTCTTTGATGCAGTCGTGGCCCTCGTGGAAGAGGCGCAGGGAGTTGTAGGTGAGGGCTTTGGAGGCCTCGGCCTTGGTTGCCATCTCGGCCACGTGGTGGCGGATCGCCTGGAACTTGCCGATCGGGCGGCCGAAGGCTTCGCGGTCGAGGGCGTACTCGACGCTCCTCTCGATCAGGCGCTGCATCGCCCCTACGGCGCCGATCGCCATCAGCAGCCGCTCCCAGGCGAAGTTGAACATGATCAGTTTGAAGCCCTCGTTCTCCTCGCCAAGCAGGTTCTCCTCCGGCACCTCGACGTCGGTGAAGGCCAGCTCTCCCGTGTCGGATGAGTGCCAGCCCATCTTCTCCAGCTTCTGTGCCACCTCGTAGCCGGGCATCTCACGCTCGAGCACGAGGAAGGAGATGCCACCGTGGCCGCCCTCCTTGGTCGTCTTGCAGGCGCAGACGAGGAAGTCGGCGCGGACGCCGTTGGTGATGAAGGTCTTGGAGCCGTTGACGCCGTAGCCGCCGTCGACTCGCTCGGCGAAGGTCGAGATGCCGGCGACGTCGGAGCCGGCCCCCGGCTCGGTGATCCCCAAGGCGCCGATCTTCTCGCCGGCAATCCCCGGAACCAGCCAGCGCTGCTTCTGCTCCTCGGTGCCGAAGTTGAAGATCGGCGGCATCGCGATCGAGGCGTGGGCATTGAGCCCGGCGGCAACGCCCCCCGAGCCCCCCGAGCGCGCCAGCTCCTCGACCCAGACCGCGTCGTGCAGGTGGGTGCCGCCCTGGCCGCCGTAGCGCTCCGGGAACTTCAGCCCGAGGAAGCCCAGCTCGGCGCAGCGCCCGTACAGCTCGCGGGGGAATTCGCGCGCGGCCTCCCACTCGTCGACGTTCGGGGCGATCTCCTTCTTGACGAAGCGGCTGACCGTTTCGCGCAGCTCCTCGTGCTCCTCGCCGAAGGGAGGCAGGGGCGCTCGCGCGCCCGTGTCCTTGACGACCGTGTCGGCCACAGGGGCCTAAAGCCCGTAGGAGCGGCCGATCACGTCGAGCATGACCTCGTCGGTACCGGCGCCGATCCGGTTGAGACGGACGTCGCGGTAGGCGCGCTCGATCTCGTACTCCTTCATGTAGCCGTAGCCGCCGAGGATCTGGATGCACTCGTCGGCGACCTCGCAGCCGACGCGGGAGGCGAAGAGCTTGGCCATCGTTATCTCCCGCACCGGGTACTCGCCGTTGGAGAAGCGCCAGGCGGTCGCGTAGGTGAACTGCTTCGCCGCCTCGGTCTTGGTCGCCATCTCGGCGAACTTGTGGCGGATCGCCTGGAACTTGCCGATCGGGCGGCCGAAGGCTTCGCGTTCCTTCGCGTACTCGAGCGTCTTCTCGATCATCCGCTCGCATCCCGCATGGGAGCCGGCGGCAGCTACCAGCCGCTCGCCCTGAAGCTCCCACGCGATGTGGTAGAAGCCTTTGCCGACCTCGCCCAGCACGGCGCTGGCCGGGACGCGGACGTCTTCGAAGGCGAGCTCGCCGGTGTCGGAGGCGTGCATACCCATCTTCTCCAGCTCGGCGGAGACGCTGAAGCCCGGCACCTTCTCGCCGTTCTCGTCGCGCAGGTCGATGACGAAGAGCGTGATCCCGGCGTGGCGCTCCTCCGGATCGGTCTTGCAGACGAGGACGATGAAGTCGGCGCGCGGGCCGTTGGTGATGAAGGTCTTGGAGCCGTTGATCACGTATTCGTCGCCATCGAGGATCGCGGTCGTGCGGATGCCGGCGACATCGGAGCCGGCGCCAGGCTCGGTGATGCCCAGGGCGCCCACCTTGTCACCCTTGATCCCCGGCACCAGGTAGCGCTGTTTCTGCTCCTCGGTGCCGAGCAGATGGATCGGCGGCAGGACCATGTCGGTCTGCACGGCGAAGCCCATGTTGGTCCCGCCTGAGCCCGAGTAGCTCATGCACTCGGCGCGGACCAGCGAATAGAAGTAGTCGCCGCCCTGGCCGCCGTACTCCTCCGGGAGGCAGAGGCCGAGGTAGCCGAGCTCGCCCGCCCGCACCATCTTCTCGGTCGGCCAGTAGGTGTCCTCCCACTCGTTGCGGTGCGGCCACAGCTCCTTCTTGACCCAGGCCTGCATCGACTCGCGCAGGTCTTCGTGCTCCTGGCTGAAGATGAAGTGCTTGCGGCCCGCCTCGTGGTCGGGCTTGATGACGGTCGAGCTGCCGTTGGTCGCGGTCGCCACTGGTCTCTCTCCTCGATTTCGAAGTTGCGCGGGGCCGTGTCCGAGCTTTCGGGTCTATATGGACCCATAAAGTCGGACACGTCGCGGAGTGGACAGTAGCACTTCCCACTTCCAGCAAGGGCTCGGTTCGGCTATGGTCCGACCGGATGGACTACGAGGTCGTCAAGTACGAGGTAGCCGGCGGGGTCGCCACGGTGACGCTGAACAACCCGGAGAAGCGCAACATGCTCTCCGGCCAGATGCTGACCGAGTTGGTCGACGCGATGAAGGCGGCCCGCGACGACGGGGCGGTGCGCGCGGTCGTCCTCACCGGCGCCGGTGAGAAGGCCTTCTGCGCTGGCGCCGACCTGGGCGGCTTCGCCGCCGACGTGCCGCTGGTCGCCAAACACTTCGCCTCCGACCTCTTCCTCGAGTTCTTCCGGCTGATGCCGCGCCTCGGCAAGCCCTCGCTCTGCGCCGTCAACGGGCACGTCCTCGCCGGCGGCATGGGCCTCGCGCTTTCCTGCGACCTGGTGATAGCGAAAGAGGGCGCCACCTTCGGCACGCCGGAGATCAACGTCGGTGCCTACCCCTACATGATCATGGCGATCATCTATCGCAACGTCCCGCGCAAGAAGGTCAACGAGATGATGCTGCTGGGCGAGCGGTTGAGCGCCGAGCAGGCGGTCGAGTTCGGGCTCGCCAACAAGGTCGTGCCGGCGGGGGAGTTCGACGCGGCGGTCGCCGAGTGGGCCGGCAAGCTGGCCTCGAAGAGCCCGGTGCTGATGCGGCTCGGCCACGACGCGATGTACCGCCAGCAGGACATGGCGGTCGACGACGCACTCGACTACCTGCGCTCGCAGCTCTCGCTCACCTTCTCGACCGAGGACATCGTCGAGGGCGTAACCGCGTTCTTCGAGAAGCGCGAGCCCCAATGGAAGGGACGGTAGGAGTGGCAAGCACCGAGCAAGAGGCGAAGAACCTGCTTCCGGGGACCGCCCCGCTGGAGGACCTGACCGAGCAGTTGCACGAGCGGCGTGAGAAGGCGAAGCTGGGCGGCGGCGAGGAGAAGATCGCCAAGCAGCACAAGCGTGGCAAGCTGACCGCCCGCGAGCGAATCGACCTGCTGGTCGACGAGGGCAGCTTCGTCGAGATGGGAATCCACGGTCGCCCGCACTTCGCCCAGCGGGCGATGGACGGCAAGGAGGCGCCGGCCGACGGCGTCGTCACCGGCTGGGGCGACGTCGACGGCCGCCCCACCTGCATTGCCGCGTACGACTTCACCGTGATGGCCGGTTCGATGGGGATGACCGGCGAGCTCAAGGTGACCCGCCTGCGCGAGATGGCGCTCTCCAAGCGGATGCCCTTCATCTGGCTGCTCGACTCTGCCGGCGCCCGCATCCAGGAGGCGGCGGGCTCGCTCTTCGCCGGCTCCGGCCACCTCTTCCGCGAGGAGGTCGAAATGTCCGGCGTGATCCCGATGGTCGCGGCGATGATGGGCCCCTGTGCGGCTGGCACCGCCTATATCCCGGCGCTTTCCGATTTCGTGCCGATGGTCTCCGGCCAGGGGGCGATGGCGCTCGCCGGCCCGCACCTGACCAAAGCCGTCACCGGCGAGGACATCACGATGGAGGAGCTGGGCGGGGCCAAGGTCCACTGCCGCAAATCGGGAGTGGGGGACCTCGAGGTCAAGGACGACGAGGAATGCATCGCCAAGGTCAAGCAGTACCTCTCCTACTTTCCGGCCAACTGCGAGCAGAAGCCGCCGGTCCTGGAGACCGCCGACCCCGACGACCGGATGTCGGAGAAGCTGCTGGAGATCGTCCCCGAGTCCTCGCGCCAGCCCTATGACATGTACGACGTGATTCGCGAGATCGTCGACGACGGCGAGTGGTTCGACATCAAGCCGAAGTTCGCCAAGACGCTGATCACCTGCTTCGCCCGCTTCGGCGGCCAGCCGGTCGGGATCGTCGCCAACCAGCCCAAGCAGCTGGCCGGGATCCTCGACAACGACTCAGCCGACAAGGCGGCCCGCTTCATCAACCTCTGCGACGCCTTCAACATCCCGCTCGTCTTCCTCCAGGACGTGCCCGGCTTCATGGTCGGGGCCAAGGTCGAGCACGCCGGGATCATCCGCCACGGGGCGAAGATGCTCTACGCGGTCAGCCGCGCCACCGTGCCGAAGGTGACGGTGATCGTGCGCAAGGCCTACGGCGCCGGCTACTACGTGATGTGCGGCAAGGCCTACGAGCCCGACCTGATCGTCGCCTGGCCGGGGGCGGAGATCTCGGTGATGGGGGCGGAGGGTGCGGTCAACATCATCGGCCGCTCGGCGATCGAGGTCTCTGAGGACCCCGAGGCCACCCGCGAGGCGATGCTGAACGCGGTCCGCGAGCAGATCGACCCCTACATCGCCGCCGGAAACGCGGTGATCGACGACATCATCGACCCGCGCGAGACGCGACCGACGATCGTCAAGGCACTGCGCATGGCGCGCAACAAGCACGTCGAGAAGCCGAAGAAACGCCACGGGGTGATGCCGGTATGAGGGGACGGGGCGCTTTTCTTTCCCTATGGGCAACTAACGCGCCCCGCGGAGGCGCGAGATGAGCTCGTTCGACGATCCGGTGGTGATCAGCTGCTCGATCAGCGGCGCGATCGCCAACCGCGACCAGTGCCCGGCGATCCCCTACACGCCCGAGGAGTACGCCGCGGAGGCGCGGCGGGCGGTTGACGAGGGCGCCTCGCAGCTCCACATCCACGCCCGCAAGCCCGACGGCACGCCCTCCTATGAGGTCGAGGACTTCCGCGCGATAACCGAGGCGATCCTGGCCGAGGTCGACGACGTGATCGTCAACTACTCGACCGGCGCGATTGGCGTCCCGATCGAGAAGCGGCTCGAGTATCTGCGGGCGTTGAAGCCCGACGTGGCGGCGCTCAACATGAGCTCGATGAACTACGCCAAGTACTCCTCACGGCGCAAGGACTTCGTCTTCAAGGCGGTCTTCGAGAACAGCTTCGACACGATCATCGAGTTCCTCACCGCGATGAAGGAGCTGGGGATCAAGCCCGAGCACGAGTGCTTCGATGCCGGTCACGTCGCCAACATCGATCCCCTGATCGACATGGGCCTGCTGGAGCGCTCGCCACTGCAGATCTCCTTGGTGATGGGGGTCAACGGCGGCATTCGCCCGAACGCCCGCAACGTCGCCTTCATGTCGGAGCAGATTCCCGGCGGCGCCGAAGGCGAGAACCAGTGGCAGGCGATTGGCATCTCCCGCGACCAGTGGAAACTGCTCGGCGCCGCATTGGTGCTGGGCGGCAACATCCGCGCTGGGGTCGAGGACAATCTCTACCTGCCGAACGGCGAGATGACGAAGTCGAACGGCGAGCTGATCGCCAAGGCTCGCCAGATGGCCGAGGACGTCGGCCGCCGCGCCGCGACGGTGGCCGAGGCCCGCGAGCTCTTGGGGGTCCCCAAGCGTGAGCGATCTGCCGCTTAGCGACGTCAGGGTCCTCGACCTGACCCGGCTCCTACCGGGGGGCTTCTGTTCGCTGCTGCTGGCCGACCTCGGTGCGGAGGTGCTGAAGGTCGAGGACACCGGGATGGGCGACTACATCCGCTGGGCGCCCCCCTACTACGGCTCCGACGAGCAGCAGGCGCTGGGCACGCGCTCGGCGCTCTATCTCTCTCTCAACCGCGGCAAGCGATCGATCCGCCTCGACCTCAAGAGCGAGGCCGGGCGGGAGGCGCTGCTGCGCCTGGTCGAGTCCTACGACGTCGTCCTCGACGGCTTCCGCCCCGGCGTCCTCGACCGCCTCGGCGTCGGCTACGAGCGCATGCGCGAGGCCAACCCGGCGATCGTCTTCTGCGCGATCACCGGCTACGGCCAGGACGGCCCCTATGCCCAGCGCGCCGGCCACGACATGAACTACCTCGGTCTGGTCGGGCTGCTCGGCTTGACCGGCGCCAAGGACGGCCCGCCGGTCCAGTCGGGTGGCCAGATCGCCGACCTCGGTGGCGGCGCCCTGATGGCCGCCTTCGGGGTGATGGCGGCGCTGCACGAGCGCCGCCGCTCCGGCGAGGGGCAGTTGGTCGATGTCTCGATGGCCGACGGGGCGCTCTCCTGGCTGGCGATGGTCGCCGGCCGCTACTTCTGCGATAGCGAGGAGCCGCGGCGCGGCGAGCAGCAGCTGGCCGGCGGCCTGCTCTGCTACCTGCCCTACGAGGCCGCTGACGGCTGGGTCACCTGCGGTGCCCTCGAGCCGAAGTTCTGGGCCGCTTTCTGCAACGGCGCCGATCGTCCCGACCTGATCGAGAGGCAGTTCGAGGCGCCCGGCTCCGACGCTTGGCGGGAAGTCGCCGAGGTCTTCCGCTCGCGCAGCCGCGACGAGTGGAAGGCCTTCAACGACGAGCACGACTGCTGCATCGAGCCGGTGCTCGACCTCGGCGAGGCGCTCGACTCCGAGCTGGTCCGCGCCCGTGAGATGGTGACCGCGATCGAGCAGCCCGGGCTCGGGACCGTGCGTCAGCTCGGCGTTCCGGTGAAGATGAGCCGCACTCCCGGCGACCCGACCCGGCCGGCGCCCGCCTTCGGCGAGCACACCGACGAGGTGTTGCGCGAGGCTGGCTACTCCGACGACGAGATCGCGGCGATGGTCGAGTCCGGCGCGGCGGCCGGCCCCAGCGCCGACGCGGCGACCACCTTCCGAGCATGAGCACCAACGCCGAGAAGGAGCTGCTGCGGATGGGGGAGCTGGCGGAGGCCTCCGGCGTGCCGGTGCCGACGATCAAGCACTACCTGCGCGAGGGCCTCTTGCCGGAGCCGGTCAAGACCAGCCGCAACATGGCCTACTATCCGCCCGAGTTCGTCGATCGGATCAGGCTGATCAAGCAGCTGCAGGAGGAGCGCTTCATGCCGCTGAAGGCGATCAAGGCGGTGCTCGACGAGGACCCCGAGCGCGCCCGCGCGCTGGTCGAGCTGGAGGACCGCATCCTCGAGCGGGCGCTGGGCGGCGAGCGGACCCGCACTGGCGCCGCCGAGGCCCGCGAGCGCTACGGCGTCCCCAAAGACGTGCTCGACCGGCTCGAGAAGCTCGAGGTGCTGAGCCCCAATAGCCGTGGCTACTCACCCTCGGACGTGAAGATCATCGAGGCGATCAGCCGCTTCCGCGCCGGCGGCTACGACGAGGAGATCGGGTTCACCGTCTACGACACCCTGCGCTACAAGACCGCGCTCGAAGAGCTGGTCCGCCAGGAGGTCGAGATGGTGATGGACCGCCTCGCTGGCGAGGTCCCGCCCGAGCGCGTGGTCGAGATGCTCCAAGCCGGCTCACAGCCTCTGCAGGACTTGATCGCCGCCCTCCACACCAAGCTGATGGTGGCGGAGCTGGAGCGCCACCGCGCCGGCCGCCCATGACGTGCTGGGAGTTAGCCGCCCATATGGGCGGCTAACTCCCAGCACGTACCCCGGCCAGCTCTGCCAGGCCCTGTTCGTGGGTGACGATCGGGGAGTAACCGAGCTCGGTACGGGCCTTGGAGATGTCGATCGTGCACTCCTGGGTGAGGAGCCAGGAGCGGAAGGTGGTCATCGGGGGGTCGCCGGGTAGCGGCAGGGCCTTCCAGGCGACTTCGCACACGCGGGCCATGGGCGCGGCGGTCCAGCCCGGCAGGCTGCGGTTCGGCGGCTCGACTCCCTGCGTCTCCAGCATCGAGGTGACGAACTCGCGGAAGACGACCGGTTCGGCGTCGGTGATGAAGTAAGCCTCGCCGGGGCGACCCCGCTCCGCCGCCAGCAGCAGGCCCTCGACCACGTTGTCGACGTGGGCCGTGTCGGTGACGTTGCGGCCGCCGCCGACCCAGGCCCATTTGCCCGCCTCCACCGTCTTGACCATCTCGGGCAGCAGGGTGGTGTCGCCCTTTCCCCAGACGAAGCGGGGGCGCAGGGCGACGGTCTCGAAACCGTCGCGATTGGCCCCACGCACGGCCAGCTCTGCACGCGCCTTGGTCGCCGAGTACGGCGCGCGCGAGTCCGGGCGCAGCGGCACCGTCTCGTCGATATGGACCAACGGCTTGCCGTCCATCAGCGCAGCCTCGGTGCCGCAGTGGACGAAGCGCCCCACGCCAGCCTCGGCACAGGCTGCGAGCGCGTTGTTCGTGCCGGTGACGTTGCCCAGTTCGAAATCCGCCCAGGAGCCCCACTCGCCCAGGTGTGCCGCGAGGTGGAAGGCGACCTCGCAACCGGCGGCCCCGGCGGCCAGCGAGGCGCGGTCGCCGAGGTCGCCACGAACCGCCTCGGCACCCAGCTCCTCGACCCGTCGCGCGCTGCTCTCCGATCGCGCCAGGGCGCGCACCCTCGTCCCCTCGGCGACCAGCCGCTCGATCAGCTTGCCGCCGATGAACCCCGAGCCTCCGGTGACGAATGCCGTGCTTGCCATCGAGGGCGATGTTATAGCCTCTCACTGTGCAATCGGTACTGGTCACGGGCGCTTCGACCGGCATCGGGCGGGCCAGCACGTTGCACCTGGATGCTGCTGGCTGGCGGGTCTTCGCTGGCGTTCGCAAAGAGGCGGACGCCGAGTCACTGCACCAGGCCTGCTCGGGGCGGTTGATGCCGCTGATGCTCGACGTCACCGACGCCGAGCAGATCGCCGCTGCGGCAGAGCGGATCGGCAAGGAGGTAGGGGAGGGCGGGCTCGATGGGCTGGTCAACAACGCGGGGATAGCGATGCCGGGACCGTTGGAGGTGTTGCCGATCGACGACTTCCGTCGCCAGGTGGAGGTGAACCTGACCGCGCATGTCGCGGTGACGCAGGCGATGCTGCCGGCGATCCGCACCGCCCGCGGCCGTATCGTCTTCATCACCTCGATCGGTGGCCTGATGGCCTTCCCTATGTTCGGCGCCTACCACGCCGCCAAGTTCGGGCTGGAGGCGGCGGGGGATGTCTTTCGCCGCGAGCTGCGTCCCTGGGGCATCTCGGTCTCGGTGATCGAGCCCGGGTCGATCGACACGCCGATCTGGGAGCGGGGCGATCGGCAAGTGGGCGCCCTCCTCGATAGCGCGTCGGACGAGCAAAAGGCCCTGTACGGCAAGTCCCTCGCCACTTACAGAGAGGTTGGCAAACGCACCGGGGCGCGCGGCATTCCGGCGGAGAAGGTGGCGAGCACGATCGAGCACGCGCTCAGCGCTCGTCGCCCGCGCACCCGCTATCTGGTTGGGAAAGACGCCCGCGGACAAGCCCTCCTGGCTCGGGTGCTTCCGGATCGCCTGCTCGACTGGCTGATCACGCGCCTGACCGGCCTTTAGGCCGGTAGGCACGGCTACGCGCTCGCGCCGAGATCGATTCGGCTACCGAGCCCCGGCGCCAATGGCGTCGCGGGCGATCTCGATCGCCTCGAGGCTGACCATGGCGCCAGTCCGCTCAGCCACCGCCTTCGCCTCGTCGAGCGCCTCTCCGGCACCGGCCGCTCCCGCCGCGCCGCGAGCGAGCGCGAGGGCCTGCAGGGTCAGCGGCAGCGACCAGTTCATTCCCCTCTCGCGAGCCACCTCGCTGGCCCACTCCGCCAGCTCGATCGCCTCTTCGGCGCGACCGACGCCGGTCAGCGCTTCGGCTCGCAGACCGGCCCGCCAGCACTCCATCTCGTCGCCGTCGTCGATCGCGCCGCGGTAGACCCGCTCCGCCTCCTCCAAGACCTCGAGTGCCGCCTCGGATTCTCCGGCGGCGAGTTGGGACGCACCGAGGTTGGCCAGCGCCAGGCTGCGCGAGAAGACGTCGCCGAGACGTTCGGTCAGCTCGCAGTTGCGCCGAGCCAGCGCTACCCCGGCCGCGACGTCGCCCCGCATCGCCAGCATCAGGGCTTGGTTGCTGCGGGTCCAGCTGGCGATCTCGGGATCGCCCTGCTCGGTGGCGATCCGCAGGGCCGCGTTGAATTGCTCTTCGGCCTGTTCGAGTTGGCCGCGCTCCCGGTGCACGAGGCCTTTGCCCATCGTCGCCCAGGCGAACGGGTTGCCGATCACGATCCCAGCGCCGGCGCTGCGGTCCTCGCCGCACAGCTCGAGGATCTCGTCCAGAGATCGGTCGAAGCCGTCGAAGTTCCCGGCGCAGAGGAAGGCGTAGGAACCCGCCGCCCGGATCGCGATCCGCAGGTGCAGGTCGGCGGATTCGTCGGCGATTCGGTTGACTTCCTCGCTTGCGGCAAGCCAGGTGCTCGCCACGTGGGGCTTGCCCGGCCGGGTGTCGGTGGCCAATCGCAGCATCGCCAGCGAGTGCAGGTCGCCGGTCTGGGTCGCGATCTCCTCGGCCTCGGCCACCAGCCGCGCTTCCTCGTCGTGGTCCATCCCCAGCCGCCAGGCGAAGTCGAGCTGGCGCAGGCGAGACATCACCGCCAGCGCCCTCGTCTCCTCGCTTTCGTCCAGCTTCGTGACCAGCTCCATCACCCGCCGCCAAAGGCGCATTGCATCGACCGGCCTGCTGCTGCCCGCCCAGTAGGCGGCCCGGGCGGCCCAGCGCGCGGCTTCGAGGGTTTCGCCGCCTTCCTCCATGTGGTGGGCGACGAGCGCCGCCAGCTCGTCGCCGCGATCCGGGTTCAGCTCGATCATCGAGCGAGCCGTCGCGGCGTGGGTCTTTGCTCGCCGCTCGGCGAGCTGGCTGCCGTAGGCGACCTCCCGGGTCAGTGGGTGGCGGAAGGCGAACACCCGGCTGGGGTAGATCTCGGCCTCGTAGAGGAAGCCAGCGGTGACGAGTTCGCGCAATGGCGCCTCGCGTTCGGCCTCGGTGGTGAGCTCGGAGATCGAGCCGAGCGTGCTCTCGCCGACATCCTTGCCGGCAACCGAGGCGGCTTGCAGCAGAAGC